>NZ_JAVIWQ010000002.1:0-301816 GCF_034313965.1 Herbaspirillum sp. RTI4 | reverse complement strand
CTCCGTCAAATTTCCATCCATTCACGGCTAAGCCCACAAGCCGGTAGGCCCGGCACACCCTGCTTATCCCTTAGACATACGCAAAGACATACGCACAGATACAAACAAAGACACACGCACCCGCATCAATTTTTGAAATAACCAGTTCTACCTTGAGGAGACTTCCATGAACTTTACAGATCCCACCGTGATCATGTTTAGCATTTACCTGTTCGCCATGCTGTTTATCGGCATCCTGGGCTACCGCAGTACCAATAATCTGGACGACTACATCCTGGGCGGACGCAGCCTGGGCAGCTTTGTCACTGCGCTGTCAGCCGGTGCCTCCGACATGAGCGGCTGGCTGCTCATGGGCTTGCCGGGCGCTATTTATCTCTCAGGTGTGAGCGAGGCCTGGATTGCCGTCGGCTTGGCCATGGGGGCTTACCTCAATTGGCGCTTTGTTGCGGCCCGGCTGCGCTTGTACACCGAGCGGGCTGGCAATGCGCTCACGCTGCCAGACTATTTTTCCAACCGGTTTGAGGACAAACAAAACCTGCTCCGCATCCTGACAACATTAGTGATTCTGGTGTTCTTCACCATCTATTGCGCCTCCGGCGTGGTGGCAGGGGCGCGCCTGTTCGAGAACATGTTCGGCTTGCCTTACCAGACGGCGTTGTGGGTCGGCGCAGCCTGCACCATTGCCTATGTTTTCATTGGGGGATTTCTGGCGGTCAGCTGGACCGACACCATTCAGGCATCGCTGATTTTCACCGCGCTCATCGTCGCTCCGGTGGTGGCTTACTTCGCCATCACTCATGGCCTGCAACCGACGCAATCGATGACGGATTTAATGGAACCCGCCAAAATGAACATCATGAAGGGCGCTTCATTTGTCAGCGTTCTGTCGTTGCTGGCATGGGGTTTGGGCTATTTTGGCCAACCGCACATTCTGGTGCGCTTCATGGCCGCGCAATCGGCAAAGACCATTCCGGCAGCGCGCCGGATCAGCATGACCTGGATGGTGTTGTGTCTGCTTGGTGCCGTGGCGGTTGGTTTTGTGGGGATTCCCTATTTTCTGATGCACCCGGAGGGCGCTCAGGCGGTCAATGCCAACTCGGAAACCGTGTTCATCGAAGTAGCCAAGCAATTGTTCAATCCCTGGATTGCCGGTCTGCTGCTGGCAGCGATTCTGGCCGCCGTCATGAGTACCTTGTCGTGCCAGTTGCTGGTATGTTCCAGCGCGCTGACCGAAGACATTTATCACACCTTCGTGCGCAAAAACGCTAATCATAAAGAGTTGGTCTGGGTGGGTCGCTCCATGGTGATGGCGATTGCGTTAGTTGCCATTGGCATTGCCGGTGATCCGGAGTCCAAGGTCCTCGGCATGGTGAGCTACGCCTGGGCTGGATTTGGCGCGGCGTTTGGGCCAGCCATTATCTTGTCGCTGTTCTGGTCACGTATGACGCGTAACGGCGCGCTGGCAGGCATTATTGTCGGCGCTGTCACGGTGCTGGTCTGGAAGCAATTCGGCTGGTTTGGCCTGTACGAAATCGTTCCTGGTTTTCTCTTTGCCTGGCTTGCTACGGTGGGCGTGAGTCGCCTAGGTGAGCCATCGGCCACCATGCTGTCAAAACATGCAGAAGTGGAGCTGGAAGTCAGTCATCTCTGACAGCGCTCAACAGTAATCCGGCTTAAGCAACCCGCCACAGGAATTGTTGTTCCTGTGGCGGATTGTCATCAGCAGCACTCTCTCCAGCACTCCCGCACGTCCTGTCTCACCCACTCCCTCGCGTTGTTTACTTCGGCAGCACGGCTTGTTCCTGCTTATCGAACGAGAGCGTCACTGCGCCCAGATTAAATCCGTACTTGCTCATCGTGGCACGATTGAGCATTACGCGCTGATCGATCAGAATCATCCAGTCGTCGAAATCGACGTTGATGATTTTGCCGTCGACCGGCAAGGCCAGCACGTAACTCCAGTGCAGCGTATTGCCCGCCACCACGCCTATTGCTTCACCGACGACGTCCGGCGCTGTGCCGATAAAGCGTCCCGGCGCGACCTTGCGCAGCGTCCAGACGCGCTTCTGTTTAGTGCCGTCCGAATAAGTGAAATCCTCATCGAGCGTGCCGGTTTCACCCTCCCAATGGCAAATCATCTGCACGACAAAGCGCTTGATCACGGTGCCAGAACGATCCTGAAACATGCCGTGAGCTTCCAGCTTGCCATTGAAATAGCGCTGCATGTCCAGCGTCGGCTGTTCCGCCGCGTAGTGTTCGACAGGAGCCGGCGTCGAGCAGGCCGATAGCAGTGTCGCCGCAGCGGCAACTACAACATACGCACATACATTTTTGATTTTCATCTGGCTATCCATTCGGTTGAGTTAGAGGTACATGGGATGAAGCTCATCCCGGAAAGTACTTAATTTTCACGGCTTACTATGCAGCCACATGTCTTGGCGAGCCGAAAAACAAGAGCTGTCTGGCGCTGTTCGGAATGCCTGATTCGATGCTCTCCGACTCAGCAATCACGCAAAGGCGCACGCCACAACATCGCGGCAGCGATCAGTTTCAAACCGCAAGGCAGCAAGGCGTAAGCCACCGACAGCGCAGGCACACCGCCAGACTGTCCCGGCACATAACCGAGCCACTCCAGCAGTGGCAAAGAAATCCCGGCAGCCAGTGCCAGCGTCATTTGCACGCCCCAGTTCCACCAGCCAAAATATGCCGCCTCGCGCTGACCGCTATGACCTGCGCGTGAGATTACCCCGGCCAGCAGCGCCGGTGGCAAGGCCAGATCGGCACCCAGCGCAATACCGGACAGCAGGCAGATAGCGCCGAAACCGTACAGCGCGCCCGCACCTAGCGCAAACGCCCAGACGAACACCAGCGCAGACAACAGCATCCCGGCGACCCAGGCGCGGGCTTCACCCCAACAGCGCGCCAGCGCCACCCACAAAGGCATGGACGCTGCCGCCGCGATGAAATACAGCACCAGAAAAGCGCCGGCATATTTCCCCAGCTGCAACTTGTCGTCAGCAAAAAACAAAAATAGCGTGGCGGGAATGGCGGCCGCCACGCCGTTGACGATCAGCACTGCAAACAGGGCGCGATACGGCTTGCTGGCAAACGGCGTCAACAGACTGGCACGCGTCAGCGGTAAAGCAGCGCTTGCTCCACTGTTTGCAGACGCCGCCGGACGCGGCGCTTGCCGCAGCAACAACATGGCCGACAGCAGCAGGCAAACGGCGAAAGCCAGCGACAGCGCGTCATACCCCATCCAGCCGCTCAGTCCCGCAGTTATCACCACCCCCGCCAGCCCGCAGCCTTCGCGTATCGCTGCCACACGGGTGCGCTGCAAGGGCGCTTGCGTCAAGGCCGCGCCCCAGCTTTGATGCGTAATCATCGCCAGACCGAAACCCAGATACACCAGCAGCAAGGACGCAATAAACCAGGCCAACACCGCGCCTTTCGCTAGTTCCGGCGGATGAAACAGTGCGCCGAATCCGAGCAGCAGCAAGGGCAGGGACAGCAGTAGATATGGAGTGTAAGCACCGCCGCCGCGCTGCACCCACCAACCTAGCAAAGGGTCGGTCAGCGCCGCGAACAAACGCGTCACCAGCAGCGCCAGACCAATTGTCGCCAGCGTCAGGCCGCTGCGCTGGGCATAAAATTGCGGCACGAAGATATAGATAGGCAGTGCGACCATCGCCAGCGGAAAGCCGAACAAGCCATAGCTAAATAAAGCCCGCAGCGACAAGGCCGGGGAAGTTGTCATGGTCGCGCCGCGTCTTGCAGCAGCGCATGGCGCAAGTCAGGCGCGGTGCTGGTCGGCGCGAGCCAGATGCCGAAAAACGCGCGGGCGAATTCCAGATCCGGCACTTCTGCCAGCACTTTCCCGTTCAGATAAAAACGCGCACCGATGCCGGGAAGAAACAGACCGCTGAGATGATCGCCTTCGACGACATCCGGGAAAATAGAGATCATTTTTAGTCGCCACGCCTGACGTTGCGCTGAATTGCCTGCGCCGATTTTTTCCATCTGGCTGGCGCTGGCCTCGGCAATTTTTTGTCCGTCGAGAGTGCGGGCGTAACGCAGGTCAAGCAGGAAGGGCGCGGCGTCGGGAGCGTCCTGCCGGTAACCGGCCGCGCCTACCCACATCTGGATGTGGTAAATCCTGAGGGTGAACCAGGTGAAATTACCTTGTCCCGCCAGTCGTGCCATCGGCAATTCCTGCGCGATAAAAGTGGGTGGGGCGGGTGGGGCTGGTGGGGCGAGCGGTGCGGCTGTGGCGGTGAGTGCGGCCGAAGCGCACAGCGCCAGAACCCAGCCGGCCAGTATCCGGCGCAGCAAGGCGCTGTTAAGTGGCAAAAATGTCAGCATCTGACGTAACGACATGCAATGTCGAAAGAAATTTTTATCATGATCAGAAGCGCCTTAATACTTGCGCAAATCGACAGCCACAATAGACTGATATGAACATGCGCAGCTAGCAGAATAACAGTTCAGGCCTGCGCGCGTTTGCCCGACGTCGCTTTGCATCCAAGCGCTATTTTTATAGATCATTTGAGCCAGATCGCTTCTCGGATGGCGTACTTCTCATGCCTCGTCTGCAGCACGTTCGCACTCGCAAATAAAACGTCAATACGTCCCCGGCAATCCGCTGCTGTTACACGGCCGAATCAAAACTCCTCTATAGTGCAACGCCATGAATATCAAGTACGCTCTTTCCCCTCTCCTCGCCGTGCTCATCTGGGCCATCAATACCAGCGTCAACAAACTGGCAGCCGATGTCATCGATTCCGCCGCGATTTCTTTTTACCGTTGGTTGCTGGCCGGCCTTCTATTGGCGATATTTTTTGCCAGACCGGTATGGCGGCATCGTCAGCGGGCGATTCCCTTTCTTCCTAAATTGTTCGTCCTCGGTATTCTGGGGATGGTGCTGTACCAATGTCTGGCGTATGTCGCGGCACAAAGCACCAGTGTTACCAACATGGGCGTTATCGCTTCGCTGATGCCCTTGATTGCGCTTGGTTTGGGGGTGACCTTGCTGGGTAATCCGGCGACCATCGGCGGAGTAGTCGGTGGCGTGCTGTCCTTGTCCGGGCTGGCTTATCTGCTTAGCCAGGGCGAACCGGCCTTGTTGCTATCGCATGGCCTTGTTCTGGGTGATGGCTTGATGTTGATCGCCAGTTTTTCTTACGCTGCTTACAGCGTGCTGCTCAAGCGCTGGGCGATTCCGTTGCCGATCTGGCATTCTCTGCTGATTCAGGTCTGGCTCGTGTTGCCGGTGCTGCTTGTGTATTACCTGTGGCACGCCGCTCCGCCGCTGACTCTCGCCGGATTGCCGCTGGTGCTGTACGCCGGCATTCCCGCTTCCATCCTCGCGCCCTTTTTCTGGATGCACGGCGTGGCCCGATTGGGACCAAGCCGTGCCACGGCACTGATGAATCTGCTGCCGATATTTACGGTGATAGTAGCGGTGCTGTTTCTCGGTGAACATTTGCATCGCTACCATGTGATTGGTGGCGGCATCACGCTATTGGGAGTGGTGCTGGCACAGTACCTGAAACAGCCGCTCGGTCGTCGACCTGCGGCTCCCGGAAATTACTAATCGCGAAAAATTTTCGGGGCGTGCAATGCCGTGATGTTCAGGGCGCCAACTTGCTTGCGCTGCCGTCGATTAATGGCGAGGCCGCCATTGCCGGCAGTTTCTGCATGGCGGCGGCAATGCGAGCGCCTTGTGTCGGATCAGCCAAGGCCGGCCAGGCGGCTGCCAATGCATTCAGAAGCTGAGGCGTCAGAGCGTCCAAACGCGGACGAATGACCTTGGCCAGATCTGGTGCATCGGCAAAACGTCCCGCACCGGTTTTCTCCCAATGCGCAAACAAGTCACGCTGGATCAGTTTGGCGGTCTCGATCTGAGCGCGGAAAAAGTGTTCGGCCCACGCAGCCGGTACTCCCAACGCCTGCGCCTGCATCTTCAATCCGTCGATAATAATTTGTTCGCGCGGCACATCTTCAATTGCGCCACGGGTATTCCATTTGTCGCGGGCAACGTCGGTCATCAAGGCCAGACGCGCATTCATCAGCCTTTCCAGCGGGGCCAGGCTGATATTGGCCGGTGCGGCTTGCGGCCACGGATGGGCCAGCCATTTGTCCACCATCTTCGATAAAGCACCGCTTTCTATGGTTTGATGCAGCCACTGATCCACGTAGGTTTTCCACATCAGATCACGCGGCAGCAAATAGGCTTTTTCAGAAAAATCGAAGGGCGCTTCAGGGTGGACCGCACACAAGAGCGGTTTGAGTTTTTGTTGCAGCTGCGTTTCAATCGCGTCAGTCATCATCAGATCAGCCTTACCCGCGATGATCTGGTCGAAAATGGTGATGTTGTCCGGGAACACCGTGATGCTGGCGTGCTGAATATGGGCGCGGGCAAAACTCTCATTAGTACCGCCCGGATTGACGATCAGCCGCACGCCGGCCTGATCGATTTGCGCCAGTGTTTGAAAGCGCGCCTGATTGCTGCACAGTGTGATGGGCGTCTTGCCATCTCTTGAATAGGGCAGCGAAAAGAGCGCCTTCTTTTGCCGCTCCAGACTGACCGAAATGCCGCCCATGGCGATATCGAATTTATCTTCGCCCAGGTCGCGCATGAGCGCAGGCCATGAGGTCGGTACCAGTTCCAGACGCACTCCCAGCGCCTTCGCCAGTTGCCCTGCCAGTTCGATATCGAGTCCGATGAAAGGACTGGCGGGATTGGTGCGGTAGGTGAAGGGTTTGTAATCGCCGGTGGTTCCCACGCGCAGCACGCCGCGGGTAAGGATGTCGTCAAGCCGGTTGCTTTGCGCGGAGGCCGGTAATTGCAGACAAAAGCTGATCAGCAAAAGAAGAAAGGTGCGGAACATGAACATGGAAAGTGTCTCCCCTGGAGGGTGTGATGTGGATATCTTGAGAAAAGCTTGCCTGTACGGCACTGCCTTTTTGGATAGTGTTATTAGAAAAATGAGAAACTCAGCCATCGTAATGGAAAGCGGCAATTATTCGAAATGAATCTCCTTTGTCGTTTGTATTGATAGGACTTATGCATCACTGTAGTGCCGGAGCTGTGCCAGAACCTTCCTGAGAAGTAGATGATGGTGGTGGCGGTGGCGGACAGGCGGGCAGTTGCACCCGCACGCACAGCCCCTTGCCGCTAGCAGGGAGGCCGAGTAGGACGCTGCCTTGCGCGGCTTGCGCAATTTCGCGCACGATGGCCAGACCCAGACCCGTGCCATGCTGCCCCGGCAGCGCATTGCGATAAAACCGTTCGAACACCCGTTCCCTCACTTCGGCAGGAATGCCGGGGCCGTCGTCGGTAACGCTGAGCTCAACTTGCGCACCGGCCGCCGTCTGCGTCTGCTGCAAACCGACCGTCACCTTGCCGTATGGCGGCGTGTAGCGGATCGCATTGTCGACCAGATTCATCAGCATGGCGGCAAACAGCGCTGCGTTGCCGGACACCCAGGCGCGTCCCATACCCGATTCCGTACCGGTTTCCAGACCGAGGTCGATATGCTTGCCCTGCGCCAGTCCCACCAGCTCTTCCAATACCGTTGCCGCCAATGCCGTCAGTTCCACCGGTTGACGCATCAGCGCGGCGCTGCTGGAGGCTTCGGCTTGCGATAGCTGAAGTAGCTGATTGATCATGTCGGTCATGCTGCGACTGCTGTCCTGCAAGGCTTGCAGAACTTGCTGCTGACGCGCCGGATCGCTCAGCTGACGAGCGAACTGGATTTGCGAATCGAGTACCGTCAGTGGCGTGCGCAACTGGTGCGCGGCATCGGCGACAAACCGCTTCTGCACCAGCATTTGCGTGTTCAGGCGCTGGATGTATTGATTGATGGCTTCTACGATCGGTCGCAATTCCTGTTGCAGTCGTCCGCGTCGCAGCGGCGTCAGGGAACTGGAGTCGCGCGCGGCCAGCTCTTCCGTCAGACGCAGCACGGGACGCAACTCCATCGTCAGACCCAGAATCATCAGCACGATCGCCAGCACCAATGTAATGATCTGGCGATGCAACGCGGGTTGCCACAGCTCATCCCGCATGCGGTCGTGACCGCGCATGGTCTGTCCGACCTGCACCACTACTTTGCTTGATGCGCCGCTGTCGTACAGCGTTCGCACCAGCGTCACGGTGCGTAACGGCTGATGATCGAAAACAGTGCTGACATAGCGCGGTGCGCCGCTGTGAAAAACCGGGTCCAGCGGAAAATCCGGTCGCCCGGCCATGACCCGACCATCCTCGGCAATCACGCGGTAGTAGACCTGGTCGCCATCCGCACCGGCAAAAATTTCCAGCGCCGCCGGCGGCAAATGAGCAAACGGAAGTCCGTCCTGCCAGTCGATCTGACCGGAGATCATGCGTGCCGATGCCAGCAGTGCGTGGTCCTGCACCACATCCGCGCTTTCCTCCGCGCTGCTATAAGCGAAGTCGCCGCAGATGGCGACATAGATCGTCAGCGGAATCAGCAGCCACAACAGCAGCCGCAGGCGCAGGCTATCAATCATCTTTTCTCATCTTTGCTCATCTTTGCGCTTGAGCAGATAGCCCAGGCCGCGCAGCGTCATGATCGCGGCCTGACAGGTTTCCAGTTTTTTGCGCAGGCGGGAAATATAAATTTCGATCGCGTCGGCGCTGGGTTCGTCGGACAGGCTGAAGATGCCTTTGACCAGCGCATTCTTGGAGACCGTGCGGCCTTGTTGCAGCATCAGAATTTCCAGCACATCGTGTTCGCGTGCCGGTAAGGGCAGCGGCTGATCGCCGATGGCGAACTGGCGCGTGTTGCTGTCATAGATCAGATCGCCGCAATGGATTTCAGCGGCCTTGTCGGGAATCTGGCGCCGGATCAGCACCTTGATGCGCGCCACCAGTTCGCGCACTTCGAAAGGTTTGACCAGATAGTCATCCGCGCCCGCGCCCAGGCATTCCACTTTTTCATCGACCGAACCGCTGGCCGTCAGAATCATCACCGGCACGTTGTCGCGGCGCTGGCGCAAGCGCTGCAACACATGCTTGCCGCTGAGTTTGGGAATCATCAGATCCAGCAGCACCACATCGTATGTTTCATTGCGCAAGACCAGATCGGCAGCGTCGCCATCGCTGGCCAGATCGACGGTGAAATGGTTTTCACGCAGGATTTGCGTGAGCCAGTGCGCCAGTGCAGGGTTGTCTTCAATCAGCAGCAATTTCATTAAATTATCTCTGCGCCATATTTCAAAGCGCCCTGCGGTGCGTGGTAAAAGCGACTGAGTAGTGCCAGCTCAGGAGTCGGTGCCTTGCTCTGAGTTAAGTTCACGCGTGGTGCTTTATCAGAAAATGATGATTAATCATCAATGTTGAAAGCTCAATGAAGGATAACACTGCCTAGAATAGCTGTTATTCATTAAAACAATAATCAGCCCCCGCCGTAGCGGGACTTTAAGCAATACGTACTTCTGTCGGACTTCCTATTGGAGCCTTGCAGCATGACTTTGCGTAATAAATTCAAAGAGGAGACACCATGTTTAGCCGTTCGCCATGTCGCACCACCCTGTTGTCGGCGTTAATTGCCAGTGCCGTCTTTGGCATGAGCAGCAATGCCGTTGCCGCCGATGCACCCAAGGTCATCATCATGGTCGGCGGTATCAACAAGCTGATTTATCTGCCGCCCAAGCTGGCGGAAAATCTGGGTTATTTCAAGGAAGAGGGGCTGGATGTAGAACTGCAATCGCAGCAGGCCGGCGTCGATGCGGAAAATGAATTGCTGGCCGGTGCCGTGCAAGCCGTGGTCGGCTACTACGATCATTCCATCGATCTGCAAAGCAAGGGCAAGGAAGTGCAATCCATCGTGCAACTGTTGCTGGTGCCGGGCGGTACTGAAATGGTACGCACCGATATGGTCGATAAAATCAAATCAATGGGCGACCTGAAGGGCTACACCGTGGGCGTTACCGGCCTCGGTTCTTCTTCCAGTTTCCTCACGCAATATCTGGCATCGCGCAACGGCCTCAAGAGTAGCGAGTACTCGATGTTGCCAGTCGGTGCCGGCACCACGCTGATTGCCGCATTCAAACAGAAGCGCATCGAGGTGGCATGGACCACTGAACCAACCACCTCGCTGCTGATCAGTACCGGACTTGCCAAACCGCTGGTCGACATGAGCAGCCTCGCCGGTACGCGTGCTGCGCTAGGCGGTTTGTATCCGGCATCCAGCCTGTATGTGCAAACCAGCTGGTTGCAAACGCATAAACCGGTGGCGGCGAAACTGGCACGCGCTTTCGTGAAAACCCTGAAATACATTCAGACCCACAGCGCCGAAGAAATCGCCGACAAAATGCCGGCCGATTATTACGGCGGCAACAAAGCGCTCTACGTGCAGGCGCTGAAAGCATCAATGCCCATGTATTCGCCCGACGGGAAAATGCCGGCCGATGGTGCTGAAACGGTGCTGAAGGTGATGACCGGATTCAATCCGAACATCAAGGGCAAGCACATTGACCTGCTGCGCACCTACACCAACGACTACGTCAATCAGATCAAATAAATCCTGCCGCGGCGTTCGCTCTTAACAGCCCGTTATCCGCCTGATCGCCGCGTGCTTTGGACCTGTTTGCCGAGAGCAGTTTTCCCGATGAAAGCATACGTATGACTACCCCCTTTATCTCCCCCGCCGCCTCGCCCGCCATCGAATTGCGCAACGTTTCGCTGCGCTTCATTACCGGCGACGGCAAGGTGACCGTTGCCTTGCGCGACTTTTCGATGTCGGTAGCACGCGGTGAATTCGTCGCCATTGTCGGCCCCACCGGCTGCGGTAAATCGACCACGCTGAGTCTGATTACCGGCCTGCTCAAGCCGACGGTGGGCGAAGTGCTCATCATGGGTGAAGCGGTCGACGGCATCGATCCGCGCATCGGATTCGTGTTTCAGAGCGATGCCGTGTTTCCCTGGCGCACCGTGATTGATAACGTCGCCGCTGGCCCACTGTTTCGCGGCAAGCCGAAAGATGCCGCCTATGCGCTGGCCGAAGAATGGATACGCCGGGTCGGTCTCAGCAAATTCAGTAACCACTATCCGCATCAATTGTCGGGCGGCATGCGCAAGCGTGTGGCACTGGCGCAAACCTTCATTAACAAACCCGAAATTCTGCTGATGGACGAGCCGTTCAGTGCGCTCGACATGCAGACCCGCACCCTGATGCAGGATGAGTTGCTGCAACTGTGGTCGGCGCAATCGGGCTCGGTGGTCTTCGTCACGCATGATCTGGAAGAAGCGATTGCGCTGGCCGACAAGGTGTATGTCCTGACGGCGCGTCCGGCGACGCTCAAGAGCGTCTACGAAATCGACCTGCCGCGTCCGCGCAAGATGGAAGAAGTCAAATACCAGCAGGGATTCATCGACACCTCGCGCAAGATCTGGAGCGATTTGCGGGAAGAAGTGCATATCGAATAAGAGGGCCTTTGTTTCAGCGATCCCTTTCATTAAAAACACTGAACGACATCACTGAGCTACATCACTAAGTGGCATCAATAAGCGATATCAATAAGCGACATCAATAAGCGACATCAATAAGCGACATCCGAACCTGACGGGTAATCACATGACACAACAAAACGCAACAACGATGGCAAGCAATAGGGCGCCTGCGCACGCGGCGTCGATTTCCGACCACATGAGTCCGGCCAGTCTGGCCGAGGTTGAGCGGCAGGCGCAGCGCAAGATCAAACAACGTTACTGGCTGGTGATTTTTCTGCGCGTGGCGCTGCTGGTGGTGACGCTAGGCGGATGGGAAGTCGGCGCGCGGCTGGAATGGATTGATCCTTTCTTCTTTTCGCAACCGACGCTGATCGTTCAGCAAATCTTCGTCTGGATGACGGAGGGGACGGCGCAGGGGTCGCTGTTCACGCAAGTTCTGGTGACGCTGGAAGAAACCGTGCTGGGATTTTTGATCGGCTCCGTCGGCGGTATTTTTTGCGGCATCGTGTTGGGTCGCAACAAGCTGCTGGCCGATGTGTTCAGTCTTTACATCCAGATCGCCAATTCCATTCCGCGTGTGGTATTGGGTTCGATCTTCGTGATTGCCTTCGGTCTGGGCATGGCGTCGAAGGTGGCACTGGCGGTGGTGATGGTGTTCTTCGTTGTCTTCGGCAATGCCTTCCAGGGCGTGCGGGAAGCCGACCGTTACATGATCGCCAACGCGCAGATTCTGGGCGCATCGCGGCGGCAGGTCACGATGTCAGTGGTGATTCCTTCGGCCATGAGCTGGATTCTCGCCAGTCTGCGCGTGAGTTTCGGCTTCGCGCTGGTCGGTGCGGTGGTCGGTGAATTTCTCGGTGCCAAACAGGGTATTGGTTTGCTGATCTCGACGGCGCAAGGCGCTTTCAATGCCAGCGGCGTGTTTGCCGCGATGATCGTGCTGGCCGTTGTTGCGCTGCTGGCGGATTACCTGCTGAACCTGCTGGAAAAACGCCTGCTGAAGTGGCGACCTGCGGCATTCTGAACTTGCGTCAAGCAAAGGGCCTGATGTGTTTTTCCTTATTCAGGCCCTTTGTTACGGCTACACTTGGCGAACCCCTCCTTCCTCATTGAGTAAGCGCCATGATCAATCGCTATGTATTGCCATTTATATGTCTTGTCCCGCTGCAAGCGCTGGCCGCTGCCATAGAAATAAATTGTCCTGCGGCCATAGAAGTCAACGAGGTGGTCAATAGCCCCGAACCATCCTGGGAAGTTGCGCAAGATCGCGGACGCGGCGGACATCGATTGAATTTGGTGTCGGTCTATAGCGGACCTCCGCAGGAGATGGCCAATCTCGTGCCGGATAAAATCCTGCAAAAAAAACAGCAGCGCAAATCCCTGTGGAAGCTGACGCCGTCGGAGCACCGTTATTGGGTTGCCTGTTCGTACACAAACAGCCTCACTCTGCTCGCCAGAGAATTGCCGGAAAATATCCGGCAATGCGAAGTGACCGAAGCGGTGCTTCCCTCCGGGCAGACACTGGGCGTGGCAGGGTGGGTGTGTAAATGAGCGCGTCGCTCTCGCTGCCTGAAGTGCTAAGGTTATTAAGTACGTCGAGAACGATCACTCCGGAAATGAGGCAACTATGCAGATGACCGATATCCCCTTCGGCACTACCGATTGGGAACAAGTGGAACAAACCGAACATCAGGGCGAAACCGGCATAGCGTATTGGCGCACATGTCATTTCGGCGGCATTCGCGTCCGGCGCGTCGAGTACACGGCGGGTTATCTGGCCGATCACTGGTGCGTCAAGGGTCACATCCTGTTTTGCCTCGAAGGGACGCTGCACACCGAGCTGGAAGATGGCCGGCAGTTCACCTTGCAGCCGGGGATGAGTTACCAAGTGGCCGACAATGCGGAACCGCATCGCTCTTCTTCGGTGCAGGGGGCGAAGCTGTTTATTGTTGATTAAGGCGGTGGATTAATTAAAGCCACGAATGCGCATGATCGGCGAGGACAGCCGCTACAATAGCCCTTCGATCAGCAAACAAAGGCACATCATGGAGTCCGATTTCTGGCTGGAACGGTGGCGCGACGGGCGCACGTATTTTCATCAAACGCGGGTAGCACCTTTGCTGCAAAAATACTGGCCCTCGCTTTCGCTGACGACGGGGGGCCGGGTGCTGGTGCCTTTATGCGGCAAATCGCTGGACATGGTGTGGCTGGCGCAACAAGGCTTGCGGGTGCTGGGAGTGGAATTGTCGCCGCTGGCTGTGGAGCAGTTTTTTGCAGAAAACGCATTGCATCCGATCCGGCATGAATCCGCGCAGGGTCAACATTTTGTTGCCGGTAATATCGAGATTATTTGCGGCGATATTTTTAAGCTCGATGCGGCAACGCTCTCCGAATGCATCGGCGTGTATGACCGTGCGGCGCTGATCGCCCTGCCGCCGGAGATGCGGCAACGCTATGTGCAGCACGTCTACGGACAACTGGCGGCTGACTACCGTGGCTTACTGATGACGATGGATTACGCGCAGGAGCAGATGGAGGGCCCGCCTTTTGCCGTGCGTGACGACGAGGTTCAGGCGCTCTATGCGGAACATTCCGAAGCGACGATTATCGACCGTCGCGACATGCTCGATAAAGAACCCAAATTCGCCGAACGCGGCATCACGAGCCTAGATGCGGTGGTGTACCGCTTGCAAGGCAAGCGTTAAGCACTCTTCTTTTGTGTCGCATCAGAAGAGCGGCAGCAGAGTGGCACCAGAGTGGCACCAGAGTGGCATCAGAGCAGAATTACTCCGCTTGCGCCACGATCCGCTGCGCTTTCAGGATCACCGGCTTGTCGACCATTTTTCCATCCAGCGCCACTGCGCCGCCGTTCGCAGCGGCGGCGGCGGCCAGCACCCGCTGCGCCCATTCGATTTCTTCTTTGGTCGGCGTAAAGCCCTGATTGACGCCGGCCACTTGTTTCGGATGAATGCACAGCTTGGCACCAAAACCGATGCGCTTTCCGCGCAGCGTGTCGCTACTCAGCACGGCATCATCGTCCAACGCGGTGGTGACGCCATCGACCGGCGCGTGCACCCCCGCCAGTCGCGATAGCAGCACCAGTTGCGAACGGAAATAGAGCAATTCATCGTCCTCACCCTCAATACCCAGATCGACCTGAAAATCGATGGTGCCAAACACCAGTCGCTGCACGCCGCTGACTTGCGCCAGCGTCCCGGCTTGTTGAAAGCCGACGGCGGTTTCGATCAGTGGCAGGATGGCGCGTGCGCCTGAGCTGCGGAGGCGTTCCAGATCCTGCACCCGTTCCGCTTTGGGCAGTACGATGCCGTCCACGGCGGGGATGCCGCACAAGGCCAGGTCGTTGCCGAACCAGATGGTATCGGCGCTGTTGATGCGGATCAGCAATTGGCAAGCCACTTGCGGCCCGCTGTTGAGCCAGTCGGCAACTGCGCTGCGCGCCGCTTCTTTTTCTGCGGTGGGAACGGCATCTTCCAGATCGAAGATCACGGCATCGGCACCGGTCGCGCAGGCTTTGGCGAAACGCTCGGGTCGGTTGCCAGGAACGAACAAGTAAGAACGCGGCAGGCGGGATGCGCTCATGGCAGCAGTTTGCCGATGGTGTCGACCTCGGTCAGATTCCAGATGTGCTGGAAGGCGTGCTGCATTTCCACTTCGCTGGCGGATTGGCCGAAGACCGACAAGCGCATGGCTTTCTCTTCCAGTTCCTGACGCGACAAGGTGTTGCCGGGGTCGCCCTTGGGTTCGTCGGCGCGACCGAACAGTGTGCGACCGTCGGTGGTGCGCACCGTCACTTTACCGATCCAACGCGCCGGGTAAGCCGCATCCACTTCGGGGTCGAGCGCCATGCTCACTTTGCTGCACAGGCTGGCGATATCGGCGTCCTGGAAATGCTGCTCGAATTCCTGCACGCCAGCGTAGTGGTAATAAGCGACGATGCCGAGCACGGTACCCATAGAAAATTTGGCCTGATGCACGGTGCGCGGATCGACGACCGGCCCCAGCACATCTATCGCACCCTGATGCACATGCGCGGTGATCTGGGCGATCTGCGAAACCGGCAGGTCGTTGTCCTTGATGACTTGCAGCAAGGCGTCGGCGGCGGGATGCGTGTGGCGGCAAGAGGCGTGAAATTTGAACGAGGTTTCGACCAGCGCCCAGCGTTCGCCCAGACGGTCGGTGAGGAAATCGGGATTGGCATCGGACGACATGCCCGCCGCCATGCCCTGTTTGCCTTCCAGTATGTGGCGCGCGCCGGTAAAGCCATCCTGCGCCAGATAGGCGGCCATCAAGCCGTTGGCCGCAGCCTTGGCGGTGTGCAGTTGTTTGGAGTCGGCGGCATCGCGCAGGAACTCCCACAGGCCAGCCGCTTGCGTGCCGGCGGAACCGAGCGCATGCAGCATTTGTTCCGGCGTCAGTTTGAGCAAGCGACCGACGGCGACTGCTGCCGCCAGCGTGCCGACGGTGCCGGTGGTGTGGAAAATTTTATAGTGCGAACGGCCGAGAAATTCGCCGATGCGGATACCCGCTTCGTAACCGGCCACCGAGGCCGTCAGAAATTCCTTGCCGGAACTGCCCAGCGCTTGTGCGACCGCCAGCGCAGCGGGAAACACCACGCAGGCAGGATGGAAGACTGAGCTATTGTGCAGGTCGTCCTGTTCGGCGAAATGCGAGGCGGCGGCATTGACCATGGCGGCAAACAGAGGCGAAGTCTGGCGACGGGAAATCAATACTTCGGACGTGCCACCGACCGGCCCCATAGCTTGTGCAAAGCGTTCTATGGTTTCGACCGGACGCGCATTTTTTCCGGCCAGCGCCGAACCAAACCAGTCGAGGAACAAGTCTTCGGCGCGCCGCAGGACGACCGGTGGAATGGTTTCGAATTGCAGCGTGGCGACGAATTCGGCGAGGACCTGACTTGGGTGTTCGACTGGCATGGCGGACTTTCTAAAAATGGAAGGGCAACGATCCTGGTTAAACGGCGTGCGCCGCATGCAGCGCGGCAATCGTGGTCTTGTCGTAACCGAGTTCGGCCAGGATGACGTCGGTATGCTGACCCAGCGCGGGCACGGCATCGATGCGTGCTTCGTAGGTATTGGGCGTGCCGGGCGGCAGCAGTGTCGGCACGGTGCCGGCGGAGGTGGCGACCTCGGTCCAGCGCTGGCGCGCTTTGAGTTGCGGATGCTGCCACAGGTCGTGCATGTCATTCATGTGGGCGTTGGCAATCTGCGCGGCATCCAGACGGGCGATGACTTGCTCCGCGCTCAGCGTGGCAAAAGTGTGCAGGATGATGTCGCGCAAGGCGTCACGTGCGCCGGCGCGTTTCGAATTGGAGGAGAAGCGGGCATCGCTTGCCAGTGCCGGTTGTTGCAGAACCTGTTCGCAGAAGGCAGCCCATTCGCGTTCGTTCTGCAAGCCCAGCATGACGATTTTTCCATCGCCTGCAAGGAAGGGGCCGTAAGGGTAAATCGTGGCGTGAGCGGCGCCGGCGCGTGGCGGTGGTGTTGCGCCTTCAAACGCGTAGTACAACGGATAGCCCATCCATTCGACCATGCTTTCCAGCATCGATACGTCGATGTGGCAGCCGCGTCCGGTTTTGCCGCGCTGGATCAGCGCGTTGAGGATATTGGTGTAGGCGTACATGCCGGAGGCGATGTCGGCGATTGAGCAGCCGGCCTTGGCCGGTTCGTCAGGCGAGCCGGTGACGGACAGGAAACCGGACTCGCTCTGAATGAGCAGGTCATAGGCCTTTTTGTCGCGGTAGGGGCCGTTGTTGCCATAGCCGGAAATGTCGCAGACGATCAGGCGCGGATGACTTTCTTTCAGCGCTTCGTACGACAGCCCGAGGCGGGCGGCGGCACCTGGCGCGAGATTCTGTACCAGCACGTCAGCGTCTTGCAGCAGCTTGCGCAGAACTTCACCTGCTTCTTCGTGCTTGACGTCCAGCGTCAGGCTTTCTTTGGAGCGGTTGGTCCAGACGAAATGCGAGGCCAGACCGTTAACGCGTTCGTCGTAGGCGCGGGCAAAATCGCCCACGCCGGGGCGTTCGATCTTGATGACGCGCGCGCCGTTATCGGCCAGCTGGCGGGTGCAGAACGGTGCGGCAATCGCGTGTTCCAGGGTAACGACGGTGATGCCATCAAGTGGGCGCATGAGAGAGTCCAATCAGAAAGAACGCGGCATGCCGAGCACATGCTCGCCGACATACGACAGGATCAGATTGGTCGAAATCGGCGCGACCTGATACAAGCGGGTTTCACGGAATTTGCGTTCGACGTCGTATTCGCAGGCGAAGCCGAAGCCGCCGTGATATTGCAGACAGGCGTTGGCGGCTTCCCACGAGGCATCGGCGGCCAGCAGCTTGGCCATGTTGGCCTGAGTGCCGCAGGGCAGGTTGGCGTCGAACAGTTCGCAGGCCTTGTAGCGCATCAGGTTGGCGGCTTCCAGATTGACGTAAGCGCGCGCAATCGGAAATTGCACTCCCTGGTTCTGACCGATAGGGCGGCCGAATACCACGCGTTCGTTGACGTATTTGGTGACCTTGTCGATGAACCAGTAACCGTCGCCGATACATTCGGCGGCGATCAGGGCGCGTTCGGCATTGAGGCCGTCGAGGATGTATTTGAAGCCCTTGCCTTCTTCGCCGATCAGGTTTTCTTCCGGAATTTCGAGGTTCTCGAAAAACAGTTCATTGGTCTCGTGGTTGACCATGTTGAGGATGGGTTGCACGCTCAGACCCTTGCCGATGGCCTCTTTCAGATCGATCATGAAGATCGACATGCCTTCCGATTTTTTCTTGACGTCGGCCAGCGGCGTGGTGCGCGCGAGCAAGACCATCAGGTCGGAATGCTGCACGCGGGAGATCCACACTTTTTGACCGTTGATGACGTAGCGACCGTCTTTTTTGACGGCGGTAGTTTTCAGTTTGGTGGTGTCGGTGCCGGTGCTCGGTTCGGTGACGGCCATCGATTGCAGGCGCAATTCGCCGCTGGCAATCTTGGGCAGATATTTTTGTTTTTGCGCTTCCGAGCCGTGACGCAGGATGGTGCCCATGTTGTACATCTGGCCGTGGCAGGCGCCGGAGTTGCCGCCGTTGCGGTTGATTTCTTCCATGATGACCGAGGCTTCGGTCAGTCCCAGTCCTGATCCGCCGTATTCCTGCGGAATCAGTGCTGCCAGCCAGCCAGCGCTGGTCAGGGCATTGACGAAGGTTTCTGGATAGCCGCGTTCTTCATCGACCTTGCGGAAATACTCGTTAGGGAATCCTGTGCATAAATCGCGGATGGCATCGCGGATGTCTTGGAACTGGTCTGGAGCATGTTGCATGGGGTGCTTTCTTGTTGGAACTGTGTGGGACGTTATCGTTTTGTGCGGTAGTGCCGCTGGTGCAGACTCAGACTCAGGCGAGCGTGGCGGTGGCATCCATGGTGAGCCAGCCGTCGGCGTCTTTGGCCCATAAATGGACGGTTTTTCCGTCGTCTTGCAGTTTGCCGCAGACCTCAAAAGTGGCGATGTCGAACGTGGGACGGATGGCCTTGAAGGAAAATGCAGCGACGCGGGCGTCCGGTAAATTGCGACGCAGCAGATCGATCAGCAAGGTGGCAATCAGCGGACCATGCACGATCAGGCCGGGATAGCCTTCGACTGTGGTGACGTAGCGGCGATCGTAATGGATGCGGTGGCCGTTGAAGGTCAGTGCGGAATAGCGGAACAGCAGGGTGTCGTCGGGCGTGATGGTGCGGCTGAAGTCCTCGTCTTTTGGTGCCGCGACCGGTTTGGCGGGGACGTCATCGGGTTGCGGATTGTCGCGGTAAACGATGTCGTGTTCTTCGGTCAGCGCGACGCCTTCGGCATTGCTGATTTCATGGCGTACCAGCACGAACACCAGTGCGCCGGTACGGCCTTGCTTGTGGCTGACATCGACGATGTGCGACAGGCGCGACACGGTGTCGCCGATGCGCAGCGGCTGATGGAATTGCAGACGGCCGCCGGCCCACATGCGGCGTGGCAGCGGGACGGGCGGCAGAAAGCCGCCACGACGCGGATGACCGTCCGGGCCTAGTTCGGATTGCTTGTGGATAGGCAGGAAGTACAGCCAGTGCCAGAGCGGTGGCAGCGTATCGCCATTTTGTGGGCGGGCGTCGTCGCGGTCGAGTGTGGCGGCCAGCGCGGCGACTGGCGTGGCGGTGATCAGGTCGTTGTTCAGTTCGGAACGGCCTAGCCATTCGCGTAAATGTGACATGTCCATGTAGTGTCCTGGATCTTTATTGTGGGGAGTGGCGACAGTCTGACTGATACCGATAGGGCTTGCCATTTGAATATTCGGAATAGGGCCTTAGTCTGCTGCTAACTTTGCGCCTGTTCCCGGGCGTGCCTGCGGCTCCCTTAGCGTCTTGCTAAGAAGCTGTTTGGCAGATCCGAATGGTGAGGTGGCAGCGCTTGCGGCACACTTTGTTCTGTTTGCGGGCGGCGGTGCGCTGTGGTCTGGGTTTAACTGCGAAAAAATAAGGAGAACAATGCGATGGGTACAGTCAACACTTCGTTTGGCAACGGGAGTTTTTCGCATACGGTTGAAACGGTGATTGATGGCATGAAGGCGGCATTGCAGCAGGGGCTGGATCGGACTTCGCTGGCAGAGGTGCTGCGGCAATTGCAGACGCTGGCGGCGCGCAAGGACTTGTGGTCGGCGACGCATTTCCCCGATCCGACTGTTGATGAAGACCAGGTACGTTATCTGATCCGTGAAGATGAAGACCGTGGATATGCGCTGTATTTGAATGTGTTGCGGCCCGGCAAGTTGATTCCGCCGCATAACCACACCACATGGGCTTGCGTGGCGGCGGTTGAGGGGGAGGAATATAACTATTTATATAGGCGTACGGATGAGGCGGGTGCTGATGCTGCTCCGGGTCGGGCAAATTTGCAATTGACGCAGACTGTCGTCATCAATGGAACGACTGGCATTGCGCTGTTGCCGGACGATATCCACGCGGTGGAAATCAAGGGCGGTCAGGTGATCCGGCATTTGCACATGTATGGCCGCGCGCTGGAAACGCTGACAGAGCGCATTGGTTTCGATTTGCAGGCCGGTACTTATAAGACGGTCGGGATGGCGGTGGCGTCGCGCCGCATTCCTTTGCCGGAGTAGCCCGGTTCCTTGGTTTGTCGGGATTAAGCCGGAAGATTTTTCTTTTCGTTTACCAGCATGTCGACCAGTTTGCGGGTGAAGGCGGGTAGCAGCGCCAGACTGCGCACACAAATCATGGAATGGCGCATGGCCCATTCATCGTCCAATGGGATGATGCGAATCGCCATGTTTCTGGCGTGCCGACGGGCGGCGAATTCCGGCACCACGCCGATGCCGATGTTGGCTTCGATCATGCGACACACGGCCTCCACACTGCCCACCTGAATCCGGATTTTCAATTGCTTGTTGAGTTTTTGCGCTTCCTTGGTCAGGAAGATATGGATGGCGCTGCCTTCCGGCAGGCAAATGTAATTGTGGTCGAGCGTATCGTTGAAGTCGATGCCGCTGCGCTCGGCCAGCGGATTGGTGGCGGCGACGGCCAGGACCAGTGCTTCGCTGCGGTAAGGCAGGACTTCCAGCCCTTCGGTGCGGGCGTCGCCGGCGATTATGCCGATATCGGCAGCACCTTCGGTCACTGCGCGCACGCTGTCATGGCTCCATTTTTCTTTCAGATCAACATTGACGTCGGGATTTTCGCTCAAAAAAATGCGCAGTACTTCCGGCAGTGATTCGGTGATCGAGGTGGTGTTGGCGAAAATCCGCACATGGCCTTTGATGCCTTGGGTGTATTCCTGCAAATCGCCGCGCATGTTTTCCAGTTGCTGCAAGACGACCTTGGCGTGGTGCAGCATGGCCTGGCCGGGTGGAGTCAGGGTGACGCCTTGATTGGTGCGATAGAGCAGCTTGGTGCCCAGGCTTTCTTCCACATTCTTGATGCGAGTGCTGGCAGAAGGCACCGACATGTGGGTGCGCTCGGCACCGCGGGTCAGACTGTTCTCTTCTGCGATATTGACGAAGAGGCGCATATCGACCAGATCAAAATGTATAGCCATGGGGATTATTCTTTTGTCTTATAGCGCCTCTGATTAAGCTACTGCGCGGCGCAATCTCAGGGAGGCATTGCGTGTCCTGACTTTGCGTCACTTGTACTGCTTATTCAGAGATGCCTTATTGTTGTGTGGGGCTTGTTCGGATTGCGCGACGCGAGTTAGCCACTGGCAAACTGCCGCTTCTGAATATCCGAATTGTGCCATGTTAAGGAATCAGGCAAACTTCGGCTTCACATTTGAATCATCGATGAACGATTTTTGCACCGTATTTTGAGGATAGCGCAATGAAAATATTAGTTCCTGTCAAACGCGTGGTGGATTACAACGTCAAGGTCAGAGTCAAGAGTGACGGCAGCGGTGTCGACATTGCCAACGTCAAGATGGCCATGAACCCGTTCGATGAAATCGCGGTGGAAGAAGCGGTGCGTCTGCGCGAAGCGGGGATTGCGACCGAAGTCATCGTCATCTCGTGCGGCGTGACGCAATGTCAGGAAACGCTGCGCACCGCGCTGGCCATCGGTGCCGACCGGGCGATTCTTGCCGAAGTCGACGCCGGCGTCGACCTGCAACCGCTGGCCGTAGCCAAGCTGCTCAAAGCCATTGCCGACAAAGAACAACCGCAACTGATCATCCTGGGCAAGCAAGCTATCGACGACGATAGCAATCAAACCGGACAAATGCTGGCCGCGCTGCTGGGCTGGCCACAAGCTACCTTCGCCTCCAAGGTCGTGGTCGCCGACGGCCGCGCCAGCGTCACCCGCGAGGTCGACGGCGGACTGGAAACGCTTTCGCTCAAGCTGCCTGCGATCATCACCACCGATTTGCGCCTCAACGAACCGCGCTACGTCACGCTGCCCAATATCATGAAAGCCAAGAAAAAGACGATGGACATCGCCAAACCGGCCGATCTGGGAGTGGATGTCGAAGCGCGCGTGACCACGCTCAAGGTTAGTGAGCCACCGAAGCGCAGCGCTGGCGTGAAAGTGCCTGACGTCGCCACGCTGGTCGCCAAGCTCAAAACGGAAGCCAAAGTCATCTAAGTGCCTTACCCGCTCACGAGCGGGCATCGCTCACGGATATTACTAACGGATATCAAAACGGTTTGCCGCGCCGGGTTTTCATACCGCGCCACCGCACCCGACTACACACAGGACACACCATGACCGCACTCGTCATTGCCGAACACGACAGCACCGGCCTCAAGGCCAGCACCCTCAACACCGTCACCGCCGCAATCCAGGCCGGTGGCGAGGTCCACATTCTGGTCGCCGGCCACCATGTCCAGGCGGTCGCTGCGGCGGCTGCCCAGATCGCCGGCGTGAGCAAAGTCCTACTGGCAGACGCCCCGCAACTGGCCGACGGACTGGCGGAAAACATCGCCGCTCAGGCACTCGCTATTGCCACTCAGTACAGCCACATCCTCGCCCCGGCCACCGCCTACGGCAAAAACATCCTGCCGCGCGTCGCCGCCGCACTGGACATGGCGCAAATCTCGGAAATCACCAAGGTCGATAGCCCCGACACGTTCGAGCGGCCGATCTACGCCGGTAACGCCATCGCCACCGTGCAAAGCCGGGACGCGATCAAGGTCATTACCGTGCGCACTACCGGCTTCGATGCAGCCGGCAGCGGCGGCAGCGCCACGATTGACAACATCGACGCCGTAGCCGACGCCGGTATCTCGCAATTCGTCAGCCGCGAAGTCGCCAAATCGGACCGGCCGGAACTGACGGCAGCCAAGATCATCGTTTCGGGTGGACGCGGACTAGGCTCAGCGGAGAATTTCAAGATATTAGAACCGCTGGCCGACAAGCTGGGCGCGGCTATGGGGGCGTCGAGGGCGGCAGTCGATGCGGGCTATGTGCCGAACGACTGGCAAGTCGGACAGACCGGCAAGATCGTCGCGCCGCAGCTGTATGTCGCTATCGGCATTTCGGGCGCGATCCAGCATTTGGCGGGGATGAAGGATTCGAAGGTCATCGTTGCCATCAACAAGGACGAAGAGGCGCCGATTTTTAGCGTGGCCGATTACGGGCTGGTGGCGGATTTGTTCGAGGCGGTGCCGGAGCTGGTTAAACAGTTGGGGTAGGGCTTGGCAAGTCATGCGCAATTTTGCGGCAGCTTTCGGTTTGATGGTCGTCGGGGGAGGGATGTCTGACATCTGTTGATGTGGCGATTTGTAATTGCACAACAATTGCCGCTTACCACACCGATTCGGTCGATATTTAACGGTAACTGTCTCGTTACCGTTTGACTAAGCCGGAGTCTAGCAATTATAATCGCCGGGCTTCTGAAAGCGCCGGATACTCACTTTGAGTGCGGCACGCACCGTATTGGACAAGCATGTTTCGCATCGTCCTTTTGCAGATCGCGGCTACCATCATCGCCGCTTGTGTGGCAGGTTTGTTAAGTGGTCGTCCCGCGTTAGTTTCCGCGTTGTTAGGGGGGATGTGCTGTTTTGTCCCCAATGGATTGTTCGCCTTGCGCTTATATGTGAGCGCACGGAAACCCGGCGGTGCGAACCCGCTGACTTTTCTCTTCGGGGAAATGATCAAGATTGCTGCGACACTGGCGCTCATGAGCGCGGTAGTTTGGTTGTATCGTGATGTTAACTGGCTGGTCTTTATCGTCAGCTTCATCGTGGTGCTTAAAAGTTATTTTATTTTACTGTTTAGACTTCGACCATGACTGCAGATGCACAAGCACCAACGGCCTCAGAATACATCGTCCATCACTTAGGACACTTCTCCACGCACCATCAAACAAAGATTGTCGATTTTTCCATTATTAATATGGATACGATTTTCTGGTCGGTTTTCGCCGGCGTGATTGGTTGCCTCTTCATGTATATCGCCGCACGCAGGGCGACAGCTGGCGTGCCGGGACGTTTCCAGGCATTCGTTGAGATGATCGTCGAAATGGTCGAAGACCAGTCGAAGGCTATCGTTCATGGCGACCGCAGCTTCATTGCCCCTGTGGCGCTGACAGTGTTCGTCTGGGTAGCCTTGATGAATTCACTCGATTTCCTGCCGGTTGATCTGGCGTCTGGAATTTTGCGCGCTTTTGGCCTGGGCGAGATGCACCATCGCATTGTGCCGACCGCCGACCTGAACGGCACGCTGGGCATTGCTCTTGGGGTTCTGGCGCTGATGTTGTTCTACAGCGTAAAAATCAAGGGTTTGGGCGGTTTTATCCATGAATTGTTCGCTGCGCCGTTCGGCATCTGGATGGCCCCTTTCAATTTGCTGCTGAATGTCATCGAATTCGCCGCCAAGACTGTATCGCTTGGCATGCGGTTGTTCGGCAATATGTATGCCGGTGAGTTGTTGTTCCTGTTGATTGCCCTGCTGGGTTCGACGGCGACCGCGTTTGGCTTCTTCGGTCACGTTGTTGCCGGTACTATCTGGGCAATTTTCCATATCCTGATCGTCCTGCTGCAGGCATTCATTTTCATGATGCTCACGCTGGTGTATCTGGGTCAGGCGCACGAGTCGCACTAACCGGGCTGCCGTTGTCGTCGCTGTAAATGCTGGTTTCCTGTTTTCGTAATTTGTATCAACTTTTAACTTTTAAGGAATTATCATGACTGATGTCTCTTTCGTTGCTTTGGCGTGCGGTTTGATCATTGGCCTGGGTGCTATCGGCGCCTGCCTCGGTATCGCAATCATGGGTGGTAAATACCTCGAAGCATCCGCACGTCAGCCTGAACTGATGAACACACTGCAAACTAAAATGTTCTTGCTGGCTGGTTTGATCGATGCTGCATTCCTGATCGGTGTTGGTATCGCTATGTTGTTCGCGTTCGCCAATCCGTTCATTGCCAAGTAATTCAAACGGCTTAGCCGATTCTCATCCTGCCGGACTTGATTCGGCGCCCGTTATTCTGAGAAGGAAATTACCGTGAACTTAAATGCAACTTTGATTGCGCAGTTCGTGGTCTTCTTCATCCTCGCTGGCTTTACGATGAAATTCATCTGGCCACCGTTGATCAGCGCGCTCGATGAGCGCGCCAAGAAGATTGCGGATGGTCTGGCTGCGGCCGATCGTGGAAAGGCTGACCTTGCTGCCGCTGAAAAGCGCGCCCAGGCCGAACTTTCGAGTGCGCGTGATGAAGGCCAGAAACGCATAGGCGAAGCTGAAAAGCGCGGCCAGCTGATCGTTGACGAGGCGAAGAAAACCGCGTCTAATGAAGCTGCTCGTATCATCGCTAATGCCAAATCTGAAGCTGAACAGCAGGTAACTTCGGCACGCGAACATTTGCGCGCTGAAGTGGCCGTACTCGCCATTAAAGGCGCTGAGCAAATTCTGAAGCGTGAAGTCAATGCAGCAGCGCATGCCGATCTGCTGAACCAACTTAAGACCGAGCTGTAACATGGCTGAAATTGCAACGATTGCCCGCCCCTACGCCGAAGCATTGTTTCGCGTCGCTAAAACTGCCGACCTCGCAGCATGGTCGGAAATGGTGTCGGAAATGGCGCAGCTAGCTGCGTATCCCGATGTCATAGCGCTGGCACACAACCCTGTCATTGAAGATCAAAAAGTGGTTGACGTGTTTCTGGCGGCTTTGAAATCACCGGTTACTGCTGAAGTGAAGAATTTCGTCACGGCATTGGTCGCAAATGGTCGTCTGGCTTTGTTGCCTGAGATTGCGGCCCAGTTCCATACATTGAAAAATGCGCAGGAAGGTGCGGCAGATGCTGAAATTTCCAGTGCGTTCGAATTGACGCCTCCGCAATTGCAGGAATTGATGGCTCTGTTGGAGAAAAAATTCGGCCGCAAGCTGACTCCGACAGTGACGGTTGATTCTGAGTTGATCGGTGGGGTACGTGTAACAGTGGGCGACGAAGTGTTCGATACCTCGGTGCGTGCAAAGCTGCAACAGTTACATGTTGCCTTGGCTGCATAAAGACCAGGTTCCAGGCTGAGCGGCTTGAGCCTTCAGCGTAAGCGACAGAGAAAAATTTTTAGGAGTTTGTATGCAACTCAACGCATCTGAAATCAGCGAGCTGATCAAGAGCCGGATCCAGGGCCTTGGCGATACCGCTGAGATTCGCAATCAAGGTACGGTTATTTCCGTATCCGATGGTATTTGTCGCGTTCATGGTCTGTCCGACGCGATGCAAGGCGAGATGCTGGAATTTCCCGGCAATACTTTCGGCCTGGCGCTGAATCTGGAACGTGACTCTGTGGGCGCCGTGATTCTGGGCGAATACGAACATATTTCCGAAGGCGATATCGTCAAGTGTACCGGTCGTATTCTGGAAGTGCCCATTGGCCCCGAGCTGTGCGGCCGCGTCGTTAATGCGCTGGGTCAGCCTATCGATGGCAAGGGTCCGATCAACGCGAAATTGACAGCGCCAATCGAAAAAATCGCTCCAGGCGTGATTGCACGGCAATCGGTTTCCGAGCCACTGCAAACCGGTTTGAAGTCGATTGACGCCATGGTGCCAATTGGTCGCGGCCAACGCGAATTGATCATTGGCGATCGTCAGACCGGTAAAACAGCGGTTGCGATCGATGCCATCATCAATCAAAAGGGTCAGGGCGTTACCTGTATCTATGTTGCGATCGGTCAAAAAGCTTCGTCGATCAAAAACATCGTGCGTGCGCTGGAACAGCATGGCGCACTGGAATATACGATCATTGTCGCTGCTGCGGCTTCTGAATCGGCTGCGATGCAGTACGTGTCGGCCTACTCCGGCTGTGCAATGGGTGAATACTTCCGTGATCGCGGTCAGGACGCACTGATTGTGTACGATGATTTGTCCAAGCAAGCTGTTGCCTACCGTCAGGTGTCCCTGTTGCTGCGCCGTCCACCGGGACGCGAAGCGTATCCCGGCGATGTGTTCTATCTCCACAGCCGACTGCTGGAGCGCGCAGCACGCGTCAATCCTAAGTACGTTGAAGATTTCACCAAAGGTGAAGTCAAGGGCAAGACAGGTTCTTTGACTGCACTGCCTATCATCGAGACCCAAGCCGGCGACGTTTCTGCATTCGTTCCAACCAACGTGATTTCAATCACAGACGGTCAGATCTTTTTGGAAACTTCCCTGTTCAATGCTGGTGTCCGTCCTGCGATCAATGCCGGTATTTCGGTATCCCGCGTTGGTGGTGCTGCGCAGACCAAGGTTATCAAGAGCTTGTCCGGCGGTATCCGTACCGACTTGGCACAGTATCGCGAACTGGCCGCATTTGCTCAGTTTGCTTCTGACCTTGATGAAGCGACCCGCAAGCAACTGGACCGCGGTGCTCGCGTGACTGAATTGCTGAAGCAGGCACAATACGCGCCATTGTCGGTTTCCCTGATGGCGGTGACTTTGTTCTCCGTCAACAAGGGTTTCCTGGACGACGTGGAAGTCAAAAAAGTGCTGGCATTTGAAGCGGGTCTGCATGGCTTCATGAAGGCAAGTCATGCCGATTTGTTGAAAAAAATCGAAGACACCAAGCAACTCGACAAGGATGCTGAAGCTGCCTTGACTGCTGCGGTCGCCGATTTCAAAAAATCCGGTGCGTATTAATCCTCTCTGAAGCTATAAGGACACACACTCATGGCTACAGGCAAAGAGATACGCGGCAAGATCAAGAGCGTAGAAAATACGAAGAAGATCACCAAGGCGATGGAGATGGTCGCTGCATCCAAAATGCGCAGAGCGCAGGACCGGATGCATGCGGCACGTCCGTACAGCGACAAGATTCGCAATATTGCGTCGAATCTGTCGCGGGCTAATCCTGAGTACACGCATCCGTTCATGGTGAAGCAGGATACTGCCAAGCGGGTAGGGATCATTATCGTCACGACCGATAAAGGTCTGTGCGGCGGCATGAACACCAATTCGCTGCGACTGGCATTGGCTAAAATGCGTGAGCTGGAATCGCTTGGAAACAAGATTGATACAGTGGCGATTGGTAACAAGGGACTGGGGTTTCTTAATCGTATGGGTGCCAGCGTTGTGGCGCATGCGACCCATCTGGGAGATACGCCACATCTGGAACGCATGATCGGTCCGGTCAAATTGTTGCTCGATGCTTACCAGGAAGGCAAGCTGGATGCGGTTTATCTGGTTTATACCCGATTCATCAACACGATGAAGCAGGAGCCGATGCTACAGCAGTTGTTGCCGTTGACCAGCGACAGGTTGGAAGCGGACAAGGATAGTGCGCATTCTTGGGATTACATCTACGAGCCAGATGTGCAAAGCGTGGTTGATGAGTTGCTGGTGCGTTACGTCGAGGCGCTGATTTATCAGGCTGTGGCGGAGAATATGGCGTCAGAGCAGTCGGCGCGTATGGTGGCAATGAAGGCTGCCAGCGATAACGCCGGCAGTGTGATCGGGGAACTGAAGCTGGTCTATAACAAGACCCGTCAGGCAGCCATCACCAAGGAATTGTCTGAAATCGTTGCGGGTGCCGCAGCAGTTTAACGCGCAGTCTAAAGATGTGATGCAGCAGTGCATTGCGACATTTAAAGCAGAATTTAATTTTATATATTGAAGGAACGAAAATGGCTGATGGCAAAATCGTTCAGTGTATCGGCGCTGTGGTGGACGTTGAATTTCCCCGTGACGCAATGCCTAAGATTTACGATGCGTTGAAGATGGCAGGTTCCGATCTGACGCTGGAAGTTCAGCAGCAATTGGGCGACGGCGTGGTGCGTACTATTGCGTTGGGAACGTCTGACGGTCTGCGTCGCGGCATGATGATCACCAACACCGGCAAGGGTATTACTGTGCCAGTCGGTAAAGCTACTCTTGGTCGCATCATGGACGTTCTGGGCAACCCGATCGACGAATGCGGTCCGGTGAGCCACGAACATACTGCTCAGATTCACCGCAAGGCTCCTGCCTACGATGAATTATCGCCATCGCAAGAATTGTTGGAAACCGGCATCAAGGTCATCGATCTGGTTTGTCCGTTCGCCAAGGGCGGTAAAGTCGGTCTGTTCGGCGGCGCGGGTGTTGGCAAGACAGTGAACATGATGGAACTGATCAACAACATCGCCAAGGCACATAGCGGTCTGTCCGTGTTTGCCGGTGTCGGTGAGCGTACCCGCGAGGGTAATGACTTTTATCACGAAATGGCTGACGCCAAAGTGGTGAATCTGGAAGAGCCAGAAAAGTCCAAGGTCGCGATGGTCTACGGTCAAATGAATGAGCCTCCTGGAAACCGTTTGCGCGTTGCGCTGACCGGTTTGACGATCGCTGAAGGTTTCCGCGATGAAGGCAAGGATGTGCTGTTCTTCGTTGATAATATCTATCGCTACACATTGGCCGGTACGGAAGTTTCTGCACTGCTGGGTCGTATGCCGTCGGCTGTAGGTTATCAACCTACGCTGGCAGAAGAAATGGGCCGTTTGCAAGAGCGGATCACTTCGACCAAGACTGGTTCCATCACGTCGATTCAGGCCGTCTATGTTCCTGCGGATGACTTGACCGATCCATCGCCTGCCACCACTTTCGCCCATTTGGACTCCACTGTCGTGCTGTCGCGTGACATTGCTTCGCTCGGTATTTACCCTGCCGTCGATCCACTGGACTCGACTTCGCGTCAGCTTGACCCGCAAGTCGTTGGTCAAGAGCACTATGAAACAGCGCGTGCCGTTCAGGGTATTTTGCAGCGCTACAAAGAATTGCGCGACATCATCGCTATTTTGGGTATGGACGAATTGGCACCTGAAGATAAGTTGCTCGTGTCGCGTGCTCGTAAGATGCAGCGCTTCTTGTCGCAGCCGTTTCACGTCGCTGAAGTATTTACCGGTTCGCCAGGTAAATATGTCTCGCTGAAAGACACGATCAAGGGCTTTAAAATGATCGCTAGCGGCGAACTTGATCACCTGCCAGAGCAAGCGTTCTACATGGTGGGCACGATCGAAGAAGCAATCGAAAAAGCTAAAAAAATCAATTAATTGAAGTCTGAGCTGACGGGCTTATACATCGCCAGGTAAATCACCTGGCGATGGTGATAGATGCAGCTGGGTACGCTTATTTATGTGCGCCCACCTGTTAAATTTATTCTGAGTTCTCGGTAGTAAGCCCGGGCTTGTGGTTTTCGACAATTGATGGACAGTAAAAAAGGATCTGACATGGCACATACCATCCACGTGGACGTCGTTTCCGCCGAAGAGCAAATTTTTTCAGGCGAAGCGGAATTTGTCGTTTTGCCGGGTGAATCCGGCGAGCTGGGGATTTATCCTCGCCATACTCCGCTGATCACTCGCATCAAACCCGGTACCGTACGTATTCGCATCCCGGGTCAGGCAAACGATGAGCTGGTATTCGTGGCTGGCGGCTTGCTGGAAGTGCAGCCCGACAAAGTAACCGTGCTTGCCGATACGGCTATCCGCGGTGCCGATCTCGACGAAGCCAAAGCAATCGAAGCGAAAAAACTGGCAGAAGAAGTGCTGGCTAACCAAGAATCTAAAATCGACTACGCAGCGGCTCAGGCTGAACTGGTGATTGCTGTGGCGCAGTTGGCCGCGATCCACCGTCTTCGTCAAAAGCACTGATTCTTGCATGACGGATGTTCGTTATTCGTTACGTTGAACACAGTGTGAATTCAGAAAAATAGCACCACGTAGCAAAATCAAGGCAGCTTAGGCTGCCTTTTTTTATTGAGAGGAATGTAATGTCCATTTCGAGTTCACCTGCAGCGCGCGCATTGCCAATCATCGCCATTGTTGGCATGTCGGATCGTGCTGACCGTCCCAGCTACGATGTGGGTAGATATATGCAAGCGCAGGGTTATCGTATCGTTCCCGTCAACCCCATGTGCGCTGGTAAGCTGATTTTGGGCGAACAGTGTTATGACTCGCTGGCCTCTGCCTCGGCGGCATTGTTAGTGAGCGGGGAGTGTATTTCCATTGTCGATTGTTTTCGTAAAGCGGCGGATATCCCTCCTGTAGTTGAGGACGCGATCAACATTGGTGCAAGCTGTGTCTGGATGCAATTGGGAATTGAGCACGCACAAGCTGCTGAGCGGGCTCGCGCAGCTGGTCTTATTGTCGTGATGGATAAGTGCATCAAGATCGAGCACGCAGCCGGCCATTTGCACGGGGTTCTCTAACATGCTTAATTCAGCAACATTGAGTTGGCAGTAAATACCCTATGTTGACGCCACCGTCATCAATCGTACGTAACCGAAATCAGTTCGGAATGGCTAAAGAGTGGTGTCCAGGTTGAAGTACCAAAGGCCCCGCTGTCTTTGAATGAGATAATAGCGTTTTGCCTTAGCCCTATTATTCCTATGCCGCAATTCGCCCCACTGAAGAACGATACATTTCTGCGCGCGCTCCTGCGTCAGCCTACAGACTACACCCCACTATGGCTGATGCGCCAGGCTGGGCGTTACCTGCCTGAATATCGAGCGACTCGTACGCGAGCCGGATCATTCCTCGGCCTGGCGAAAAACTCTGATTACGCGACAGAGGTGACTCTCCAGCCGCTCGATCGATATCCACTCGATGCGGCTATTTTATTTTCCGATATTCTGACTGTGCCCGACGCAATGGGATTGGAGCTCTATTTCGTCGACGGAGAAGGGCCTAAATTTGCAAAGCCCTTACGTGACGAGGACGCCGTACGCGCTTTGCGCGCACCCGACCTGGAGCAGTTACGCTACGTTTTCGATGCAGTAACGCAGATCAGGATGACGCTGGACGGGCGAGTGCCATTAATCGGATTCTCCGGCAGTCCCTGGACCTTGGCTTGTTACATGGTCGAAGGTGGTGGCTCGGATGATTTCCGTACGGTCAAAAGCATGTTGTACAGCCGACCCGACCTGATGCATCACATCCTGAAGGTCAATGCAGATGCGGTAGCCGCTTATTTGAATGCGCAAATTGATGCCGGCGCTCAGGCCGTGATGATTTTTGATACCTGGGGTGGCGCTTTGGCTGACGGTGTGTACCAGGAGTTTTCCCTGCGCTACATGGAACAGGTAGTCAGCCAATTAAAGAAGGAAAAAGACGGCCAGCGTATTCCTTCTATCGTGTTCACCAAGGGGGGGGTCTGTGGTTGGAGCAGATTGCGTCAATCGGCGCCGACGCAGTAGGTCTGGACTGGACGGTCAACTTGTCCGATGCGCGCCGTAAAGTGGGTGACCGGGTTGCCTTGCAAGGGAATCTCGATCCTAGCGTCCTGTTTGCCGGGCCTGAGCAAATCCGCAAAGAAGTACGTAAGGTGCTAGAAGCGTTCGGCACACCGGCAGACGGAGCAGGACATATCTTCAATCTGGGGCATGGCATTTCCCAGTTCACGCCGCCAGAGGCCGTTAGCATCATGACAACGGCAGTGCATGAAATCAGTCGTGAATTGCGTAAGTAAGCGGCCCAGCGCATCGTAATAAATCCCGTGCGCCGGGCTGAACTCGATAATTAGTCATGTTTACTTATGCACAATGTGTTGGTGCTGAAATAGGGATATCACTATTTTTGAATAAATAAGATTCGTCTGGCGCAATTATTTATAAGTTACTGATTTTAATGGGATTAATTTTTTGTCTGGTTTGAAGAAAAACATCAAAAATGGCGTGGATGCTAGCTTTGCAGGAGATTGGAAGGGACTTATTCACAAAGTTATCAACAGGTTTTGTGGATAGTTTAAAAATGCCTTATGAAACCGGGACTTAGCTAATTTTCTAATGTATTACCTTAAGTGATTACCAGGGACTACAAGAATTGCTTGTCCCAAGAGAGCGGCATAAAAGCAGAAATTTAAGGAAAATGCTTGACACATTTTGGCTTCCCCCACCGACTTATGCACAAATTCCATCTGCATCGCAGCAAAAATAAAATATTGAAAAATTATTTTCGTTAGATGAATCGATTTTGTAAGTCATTGATTTTAAATAATAATTTTTTTGCATTTGAATTGGGCATTTTGTCGAAACCCGCGCCGTTACTGACATAAGCGCTGTCAAGCCCCAGTTATCCACAAAGTTATCCACAATAACTGTGGATAGACCCAAAAGGGCTTATGAAACCGATAGTTAGCTTAACTTTTGAGGAAGCACATTAAGTTCGTGGAACCTCGCATCCTCCAAATTGCCCTCGATACACCGCTTGACATGCTGTTCGATTACCGGTGGCGGAACGAACCGGGCGCGGCATTGCCCATGGTCGGCCAGATTGTGCTGGTTCCGTTTGGGCGGCGCACTGTCGCCGGGGTGATTGTCGCCATTCAGGCCCAGAGTGATTTGCCTGATGATAAATTGAAAGATGTCATTGCGATCCGGCAGCAAGTGCCACCCTTGGGAGCCGAATGGCTGGACTTGTGCCGTTTTGCCGCCGACTACTATCAGCGTCCGCTGGGCGAGGTGGCACTTCCTTCGCTGCCCAAGAATCTGCGGGCACTGACCAGCGTCGCCTTAAACAGCGCACTGAAAAAACAAGCCAAAATCGCCCCGCTACACGATCCAGTGCCGGTTGCCATGCCGCTGTTAAATAGTGAGCAGCAGATTGCCGTGGATACGATTGCCGGCGCAAGCGGGTTTGCCCCGATCTTGCTGCATGGTGTCACCGGAAGCGGCAAGACCGAGGTGTATCTGCAAACCGCCGCTCACATCCTGGCGCGGGATGATGGCGCGGCAGCACAAGTGTTAATCCTGATACCGGAAATCAACCTGACACCGCAGCTTGAAGCTAGCGTCAGGCAGCGCTTTCCTGGCGTGGCCGTAGTGAGTCTGCATAGCGGGTTGGCGGAGGGCGAACGAATGCGCAACTGGCTGGCGGCACATACCGGTCAGGCGCGCATCGTTCTAGGCACGCGACTGGCGGTACTGTCCTCCCTGCCGCACCTCAAAATGATCGTCATCGACGAAGAACATGACCCCTCCTACAAGCAGCAGGAAGGCTTGCGCTATTCAGCACGCGATCTTGCTGTATGGCGCGCCCATCAGCTAGGCATACCGGTAGTGCTGGGATCGGCCACACCTTCGCTGGAAACCTGGCAGCATGCGCAATCGGGACGCTATCGCAAACTAGTGTTGCGTCAGAGGGCGGTGGCAGACGCCGTATTGCCCAAAGTCGGCTTGATCGACATGGAGCGCGATAAAGGCGGTGGCGGCCTGACCTCGACTCTCGCAGCGGCACTACGACTGCGACTGGAGCGCGGAGAACAATCGCTGTTGTTTCTGAACCGGCGCGGATATGCGCCAGTACTGTCGTGCGACGCCTGCGGCTGGATCAGCAATTGCACGCGTTGTACCGCCATGATGGTGCTGCACAAACCCGAACACCGCTTGCGTTGCCACCATTGCAGCCTGGAGCTGCGCATCCCGAGATCCTGTCCCACCTGTGGCAATGTCGATTTGCAGCCGCTTGGACGTGGCACGCAGCGCATCGAAGAGCATGTGCAAGCGCAATTCCCGGAAGCCCGCATTTTGCGCATCGATGCCGACTCAACGCGGCGCAAAGGCAGCGCTCAAGCCGCTTTCGATAGCGTGCATGGTGGCGACGTCGACATCCTGATCGGTACCCAGATGGTGTCGAAAGGACATGATTTTAAAAACCTGACGCTGGTCGGCATCCTCAATCCCGACACCGCCTTGTTTTCGCACGACTACCGCGCCAGCGAACGCCTGTTTGCGCAGCTGATGCAGGTCGCTGGTCGCGCCGGTCGTGCTGCACAAAAGACGGATGGTAACCCCGGGCAAGTCCTGATACAAACGCGCTATCCCCAGCACCCGCTGTTTGCGGCGCTGGGCGCTTACGACTACGACGGCTTTGCCAATGCCTTGCTGGAGGAGCGCCAACAGGCTGCCATGCCACCGTTTATTTATCAGGCCCTGTTGCGTGCCGAGGCAAAGGAGCTGGAGACCGCACTGCAATTCCTGCAACAAGCCGCAGAGTGCCTGAATGCACCGGACATCACGATTCATGACCCGATTCCAATGACCATGGTGCGTGTTGCCAACCAGGAACGTGCGCAATTATTGATTGAATGCGTCTCCCGCCCTGCCTTGCAGGCTTTTCTGAAGCAATGGCTACCGGCCTTGCGGCAAATGAAAAGCCGCGTCAAGTGGTCGGTAGAGGTCGATCCGGTCGATATATAAGATCGCTGCCCGCAAACGACGTCAGCATGTCGGGAGCGGTATAATCGCTGACTATTCGTCCCACCGCAGTTTTCCTCGAAATTTCCATGCTTGCACAACATAAACAACGCATTACCGCGCTCTTCCATGATGCGCTGGTGCCACTGATTGCCGGCACCGACCTTAACCCCGTCATTACGCTTGAACGCCCGCGCGATCCGTCGCATGGCGATATCGCCTGCAACATTGCGATGCAACTGGCCAAGGCACTCAAGAAAAATCCGCGTGAACTGGCTCAGGCACTGGTCGCTGCCGTGCTGGAAGACGCTAAAGGCAGCGATCTGATTGCTGCGGCTGAAATCGCCGGGCCCGGCTTCATCAACTTGCGATTGGCGGCTTCCGCCAAGCAGGCCGTCGTGAAAGCCATCTTGTCCGAAACCAGCAACTACGGACGCGGCAGTATCGGCACCGGGCAGCAAGTGCTGGTCGAATTTGTGTCCGCCAATCCGACCGGCCCCTTGCATGTCGGCCACGGTCGGCAGGGCGCACTGGGCGATGCCATTTCCGCGCTGCATGAAATTCAGGGTTACGCCGTTACCCGCGAGTTTTACTACAACGACGCCGGAGTCCAGATCGCCACGCTGGCGAACTCAGTGCAAGCGCGCGCCAAAGGCAGCAAGCCCGGCACAGCCGGCTGGCCGGAGAGCGCCTATAACGGCGATTACATTGCCGATATCGCTGCTGACTTTATGGCAGGTAAAACGGTAGCCGCCAGTGATGGCGCACCGGTTACCGCAAGCGGCGACGTCGACGATATCGAATCGATTCGTCAGTTCGGCGTTGCCTATTTGCGGCGTGAACAGGATCTGGACTTGCAGGCTTTCGGCGTGCGTTTCGATAATTACTATCTCGAATCCTCGCTGTACAAAGATGGCCGGGTCGAATCAACCGTAGCGGCGCTGACCAAGGCCGGCAAAACCTACGAGCAAGACGGCGCGCTCTGGTTGCGCACCACCGACTACGGCGACGACAAAGACCGCGTCATGAAAAAAGGCGACGGGACTTACACCTACTTCGTCCCCGATGTTGCGTATCACGTCGTCAAGTGGGAACGCGGTTTCCGCAAGGTCATCAACGTCCAGGGCAGCGACCATCACGGCACCATCGCTCGTGTGCGCGCCGGGCTGCAGGCGCTCGCTATCGGCATTCCTACCGGTTATCCCGATTACATCTTGCACAAGATGGTCACCGTGATGAAGGACGGCGAAGAAGTCAAAATCTCCAAGCGCGCCGGTTCTTACGTCACGCTGCGCGACCTGATCGACTGGTCGAACGGTACCGTCATTGCCGAAAATGCCAGCGCAGGCGTAGTGCCAGACCTGACGCGCGGCCGCGATGCCGTACGATTCTTCCTGATTTCCCGCAAGGCCGATACCGAATTTGTTTTCGATGTCGATGTGGCGCTGGCACGATCAGACGAAAATCCGGTGTACTACGTGCAGTATGCGCATGCCCGCATTTGTTCCGTGTTGGCGCAATGGGGTGGCGACGTCAGCACGCTGCCGCAAGTGTCTGACCTGTCGCCGCTGATCGCGCCGCGCGAAGCAACATTACTGGCCAAGCTGGCGGAATACCCGGACATGCTGACGCATGCGCTGGAAGAACTGGGTCCGCATCAGGTTGCCTTTTATCTGCGCGATCTGGCTGGCGAATTGCATAGCTACTACAATGCGGAGCGGGTTCTGGTAGACGATGCAGCTACAAAAATGGCGCGACTGGCTCTGATGCTGGCCACGCGTCAGGTGTTGCGCAACGGGCTGTCATTGATTGGCGTATCCGCACCGGAGAAAATGTGAAAGCAATGAATACATCGCAACGACGTACAAAACAGGCTGGCGGCACACTGCTGGGTCTGATTATCGGTTTAGTGGTCGGACTGGGTATTGCCGTCGTGGTGGCGCTGATGATTACCAAATCGCCGCTGCCATTTACCAATCGTCCCGCCAAAGATAAATCGACGGAGTTGGCACCGGATCAGGTCGCCGATCCTAATCGCCCGCTGTACGGCAACCGAGCATCCCGGGAAGCTGAAAGTGCCGCTACTTCCGCTGGAGTGGTCGCACCATTGCCTCCGCAAGAAGTGAAGAAAGCCGATACGACAATTCCCAAGCCCGACCCCAAACCGATGACCGGCGAAAAAGCAGTGCCGGATGTCAAACCGGCAGCACCCGTGGTCAAGGGCGATGCTGAGGATGAGAAATGGCTGTACTTCCTGCAGGCCGGTGCTTTCCGCGATCAGGCCGATGCAGAGAGCGCCCGGGCCAGACTCGCCCTGCTTGGTTTCGAAGCCAAAATCACAGAGAAAAAATCCGATACCGGCTTGCTGTACCGGGTTCGGATGGGACCCTATGCGCAACAGGAAATTGCCAATCGCTATCGTGGAAAATTATCCGATAACGGTGTCGATGCAGCGGTAGTGCGACTCGCCAAATAATGCGGCCAACCACCGCAACCCACATTGTTATTCCTGAAAGGAAATAGTATGCGTTTTTACCAACGTACCCTTGCCGGCCTCAGCTTTGCGCTGTTGGCGCTCGCGGTTCATGCTTCACCCTCCAATCCGCAGAATGGCGTCGATTATCAGACGCTGCCGCAAGCGCAAGCCACCGAGCCTGGCGCCAAAATTGAAGTGATAGAATTTTTTTGGTACAGCTGCCCGCATTGCGCACTCTTCGATCCATCGCTGACTGCCTGGGTCAAGAAACAGGGCGACAAGATCATTTTCAAGAAAGTCCCGATTGCCTTCCGCGAATCCTTCCTGCCGCAGCAAAAGCTGTATTACACGCTGGAAGCAATGGGCAAGGCTGAAGAATTGGACAAGAAGATTTTTACCGCCATTCATGTTGATCGCCAGCGTGTGGACACCGATAAAACGATCCTTGAATTTATCGTCAAGCAAGGTATTGATGAGAAAAAATTCCTCGACATTTACAACTCGTTTGGCACCTTGACCAAGGCCAAACGCGCCTCGCAATTGCAGGAAGCCTACAAAGTTGACGGTGTGCCGCTGGTAGCAATCGCAGGCCGCTTCATGACTGCGCCCTCCATTGCTGGCGCAGCATTGAGCAATCAGCCGGAATCGATGCAACAGGCCGCAACGCTGCAAGTGATGGATTTCCTGGTGACAAAATCGATAGCAGAGCGTAACGCCGCACCCGTGGCGAGTGCAGCGACACCGCCCGTGAAGGCGAAGAAAAAATAACAGCAGTAAATACGGTGGCCTGAGTTGTGCAGGGTTCCTGAGTGACCCGGGCGCAATGTCCAGCCCGAATCGACGGTCCGCCCTCGAATGAGTCGCGGACCGTTTTTATTAAGGCAGCAAGCCATGTCCATGCAACGCATCTTTATTACCGGCGCTTCCAGTGGCCTTGGCGCGGCCTTGGCCAGGCATTACGCAGCACAAGGTGCAGTGATGGGGCTGGTGGCGCGACGGCAGCCTCTACTGGAACAATTGGCTGCGCAACTGCCTGTGCAACAGCCCGCATCGGCGCAACATTCCCTGTATGCCCTCGATGTGACTGACCATGCCGCGCTGGCAGCGGCTGCCGTCGACTTTATCTCCGTGCATGGAGGTATTGATATCGTCATCGCCTGCGCCGGTATTTCAAGCGGAACACTCACCCAGCATGCCGAAGATCTGCCGGTATTCGAACGCATCATCGCCACCAATTTATTGGCGACAGTCGCTACCTTTGCGCCTTTCATCGACGCCATGCTGTCGCGGCCAGATCGGCATCAATGCCGATTGGTCGGTATTGCCAGCGTTGCAGGGATACGCGGCTTACCCGGCGCGGAAGCTTATAGCGCCTCGAAAGCGGCCGTCATCAGTTATTGCGAATCCTTGCGCGTCGAATTGCGCGCGAGTGGCATTCGTGTGGTGACGATTGCGCCGGGTTATATCGATACCCCGATGACGCAGATCAACGATTACCGCATGCCGTTCCTGATGCCCGCCGATCGTTTCGCGCAGAAGGCCGCAGCGGCCATTGCCGCCGGCGAGAGTTACCGCGTATTGCCGTGGCAGATGGGTGTGGTTGCCAAATTACTGCGACTGTTACCGAACTGGCTATACGATTTCGCATTTTCCAAAGCGCCGTACAAGACCCGCGCCGGTACTGCCAGCGCTGACATCACGGACACTACGGACAAGCAATGAACATCATTTTTGCAGGAACTCCCGAATTCGCCGCCCTTGCCTTGCAGGCGCTGTATGACGCTGGCCACACCGTGACATTGGTGCTGACGCAGCCAGACCGGCCAGCCGGTCGCGGTTTGCAATTGCAGCCCTCGGCAGTCAAGCAGTGCGCGCTGAAACATGGCACGCCGGTGGCGCAGCCCGTCTCGCTCAGATTGAATGGCAAGTATCCCGAAGTGGCCTTGCAGGCGCATCAGTTGCTGGCGGCCACGCCGCACGATGTGATGGTCGTTGCCGCATACGGTTTGATACTGCCGTCCGAAGTGCTGGCGCTGCCGCGATACGGTTGTCTCAATATTCACGCTTCGCTGCTGCCACGCTGGCGCGGTGCCGCACCGATTCATCGCGCTATTGAAGCGGGCGATGCCGAGACCGGCATTACCATCATGCAGATGGATGAAGGATTGGATACCGGTGCCATGCTGCTGAGTCAGCGTTTGCCGATAGCAGCCGACGACACCACTGCCAGCCTGCACGACAAGCTGGCAACACTGGGAGGAAGCATGATTGTCGAAGCGCTCTCTGCGCTGGAACAGGGACTGCTGAACGCAACGGCGCAACCGTCAGAGGGCATGACCTACGCCGCCAAGATCAGCAAGGAAGAAGCCGCGCTGGATTTTAAGCAATCGGCTGTACAACTGGCGCGCAAAATACAGGCGTTCAATCCTGCCCCTGGAACGACGGCACAGTTTGGTGGCGTCCTCATCAAGCTCTGGCAAGCGGAGGCGCTACCGGGCGCGTCATCGCCACAAGCAATCGTGCCAGGAAAAATCCTCAGCGCTAACGCGCACGATGGCGTGCTGGTCGCTTGTGGTGAGGGCGTATTGCGTCTGAACACACTGCAAAAACCCGGAGGAAAACGCTTGCCTGCGGCCGAATTTTTGCAGGGTTTTCCGCTTGAGGGTGGGCAATTTGATTAATCCCGGCTGCCGTATAATTTGAGCTGCCCGGGTTCCTTAGAAACAGATGAAAAATAAATCCATGAAAAAAAATCAAATGTCTGCCGTTGAAGTGCAATTACGCGACTTGCTGAAGAAGCGCATCCTGATTCTGGATGGCGCGATGGGAACCATGATTCAGCAATACAAGCTGACGGAAGAAGATTATCGCGGTACGCGCTTCGCCGATTTCAGCGTGCCGGGCAAGGAATTATTCGTCAAGGGTAATAACGAATTGCTATCGCTGACGCAGCCGCACATCATTCAGGAAATCCACGAGCAGTATCTGGCTGCCGGCGCCGACCTGATCGAAACCAATACTTTCGGTGCCACCACAGTAGCGCAGGACGATTACCACATGGCGCATCTGGCGTATGAGATGAACGTGGAGTCGGCCCGACTAGCGCGTCGCGCCTGCGACAAGTATTCCACGCCGGACAAGCCGCGCTTCGTCGTCGGCGCGCTCGGGCCTACGCCCAAGACCGCTTCGATTTCTCCCGACGTCAACGATCCTGCCGCCCGCAATGTCAGTTTCGATCAGCTGGTAGCGACGTATCTGTCGCAGACCCGCGCGCTGGTCGAAGGTGGCGCTGACGTTTTGATGGTCGAGACCATTTTCGACACGCTCAATTGCAAAGCAGCCTTGTTTGCCATCGATACCTATTTCGAGGAATCGGGACAGCGTTTGCCGTTGATGATTTCCGGCACCGTGACCGATGCTTCCGGCCGTATTTTGTCCGGCCAGACTGTGCCGGCTTTCTGGAATTCGATCCGACATGCGCAGCCGCTGACCGTCGGACTGAACTGTGCACTGGGTGCGGCATTGATGCGGCCGTATGCTGAAGAGCTGTCGAAACTTGCCGACACCTTCGTCTGCATTTACCCGAATGCTGGTTTGCCCAATCCCATGAGCGACACCGGGTTCGATGAAACACCGGATGTCACTTCGTCGCTGCTGAAAGATTTCGCCGAAAGCGGTTTCGTCAACGTGGCCGGCGGTTGCTGCGGCACTACGCCGCCGCATATTGCGGAGATTGCCAAAGCGCTGTCGACCATTGCCCCGCGCCAGGTGCCTGAATCGACGCACGAGATGCGGCTGTCGGGACTGGAGCCGTTCATCATCAACGAACAGTCCTTGTATGTGAACGTGGGCGAACGTACCAACGTCACCGGTTCCAAGGCCTTCGCGCGCCTGATTCTGAACGAACAGTACGACGAAGCGCTGGCCGTGGCGCGCCAGCAAGTCGAAAACGGGGCGCAGATCATCGACATCAATATGGATGAAGCGATGCTCGATTCGGTTGCCGCCATGACGCGTTTCCTCAATCTGATTGCCTCCGAACCGGATATCGCCCGCGTGCCGGTCATGATCGACTCTTCCAAATGGTCGGTCATCGAAGCCGGACTGAAATGCGTGCAGGGCAAGTCCATCGTTAACTCGATTTCGATGAAAGAGGGCGAAGAAAAATTCCTGCACGAAGCCCGCTTATGCCGTCGTTATGGCGCAGCCGTGATCGTGATGGCCTTCGATGAACTTGGTCAGGCCGACACCTTTGCCCGCAAAACGGAAATCTGCGCGCGTGCTTACAAATTGCTGATCGAGGAAGTCGGATTTCCACCGGAAGACATCATCTTCGATCCCAATGTATTTGCGATCGCTACCGGTATCGACGAGCACAATAATTATGCGGTCGATTTCATCGAGGCGACGCAGTGGATACACGACAACCTGCCTTACGCCAAGATCAGCGGCGGCGTTTCCAACGTCAGCTTCAGTTTCCGTGGCAACGATCCGGCGCGTGAAGCGATTCATACGGTCTTCCTGTATCACGCGATCAAAGCGGGCATGACGATGGGTATCGTCAATGCCGGCATGCTGGGCGTGTACGACGATATGTCAGCCGAGCTGCGCGAGCGGGTGGAAGACGTGGTGCTTAATCGACGTCCCGATGCGACCGAAAGAATGATTGAAATTGCCGCTACGCTCAAGGCGGGTGACAAGAAGGAAGAAGCCACGCTGGAATGGCGCAGCGACACTGTGCAAAAACGTCTGGCGCATGCGCTGGTGCATGGCATTACCCAATGGATTGTCGAAGACACGGAAGAAGCGCGTCAGCAACTGCTGGTGAGCGGTGGCCGACCTATTCATGTGATCGAAGGCGCGTTGATGGATGGCATGAACATCGTCGGTGACTTGTTTGGTCAGGGCAAAATGTTTTTACCGCAGGTCGTCAAATCGGCGCGTGTGATGAAGCAGGCGGTAGCGCATCTGATTCCTTTCATCGAAGAAGAAAAGCGCCTGCTGCAAGAGCAGACCGGTGTCATCAGCAAGCCCAAGGGCAAGATCGTGATTGCAACGGTCAAGGGCGATGTGCACGACATCGGCAAGAACATTGTGTCGGTGGTCTTGCAATGTAATAACTTCGAAGTCGTCAACATGGGCGTGATGGTGCCATGTTCGCAAATTCTGGCCAAGGCAAAGGAAGAAAACGCGGACATGATCGGTCTGTCAGGATTGATTACGCCATCGTTGGAAGAAATGGCTTACGTCGCCAAGGAAATGCAGCGCGATCCGTATTTCAGAGATCTCAAAATGCCGCTGCTGATCGGTGGGGCGACGACCTCGCGGGCGCATACGGCAGTGAAAATTTCGCCCAACTATGACGGGCCGGTGGTGTATGTGCCGGACGCATCGCGTGCCGTGGCGGTGGCGCAATCGCTGCTGACGCCGGAGCAGAAAGACAACTATGTGGCGGAAATCGCGGCGGATTATGTCCGTATCCGCGAACAGCACGCCAACAAAAAAGCGGTGCCGCTGTTGAAACTGGCGGCGGCTCGTGCCAACAAGATGGCGCTGAAATTTGCGCCGGTTAAACCGAAATTCATTGGCCGTCGCGTGTTCAAAAATATCGATCTGGCGACGATTGCGCGTTACATCGACTGGGGCCCGTTCTTCCAGACATGGGATCTGGCAGGTCCCTATCCGGCGATCCTGACCGATGAAGTAGTGGGTGTGGAAGCGACCAAGTTATTCGCTGAAGGTCAGGCCTTGCTGAAGAAACTGATCGATGGCCGCTGGCTCAGCGCCAATGGCGTGATCGCACTGTTGCCGGCCAATAGCATCAATGATGACGATATCGTCATTTATACCGATGAAAGCCGCACTGAGGTGGCACTGACTTATTACGGTGCGCGTCAGCAAACTGAAAAGCCGGTCATTGACGGCGTGGCGCGCCCCAATCAGTGTCTGTCGGATTTCATTGCGCCCAAAGATTCAGGCATTGCCGACTACATCGGCATGTTCGCAGTGACCGCCGGTCTGGGTATCGAGAAATACGAAAAGCGGTTTGAAGATGCGCTCGATGATTATTCATCGATCATGCTCAAGTCGCTGGCCGATCGTCTGGCAGAAGCCTTTGCCGAATATCTGCATGAACGTGTGCGCAAGGATTTGTGGGGCTATGCCGCTGAGGAAAATCTCGACAATGATGCTTTGCTCAAAGAAACTTACCAGGGCATCCGGCCTGCGCCGGGCTATCCTGCTTGCCCGGAACATACAGTCAAGAAGGACATGTTCCGTGTCTTGCAATGCGACGATATCGGCATGACACTAACCGAATCGTATGCAATGTTCCCGGGCGCATCGGTATCGGGATTTTACTTTGCGCACCCGGAGTCAAAATATTTCGTCGTCGGAAAAATCGGCGACGATCAGGTGAACGACATGGCGCAACGACGTGGCGTGCCGAAGGCCGAGATCGAGCGCTGGATGTCGCCGAATTTGTAGGCAGTTATTTTTGGACATAAAGATGCTGATTATATTTTTGAAGCAGGTATTGCTGATTCCGATAACGCTGTTGCCCATCCTTAACCCGCTGGGTGTGGCGCCGATTTTTGTCAATTTGTTGGGACGTGTCAGCCCCAAAGTGACGCGGCGAATCGCGGCGCAGGTGGCGATTAATTGCTGGTTCATGCTGGTCGGTGCGATCTTTATCGGTTCACATGTACTGGCATTTTTTGGTGTATCGCTGCCCATCGTGCAGGTGGGTGGTGGCATTCTGGTGGCGATCTCAGCTTGGCGTTTGCTCCACGATAATGGTTACGATGCGGTCGCTGCGCAGGTCGCTGATGCGTATGACGACATGTCGAACGACGAGTTAAAGTTGCGCAGTTTTTATCCGATCAGTTTCCCGCTGACCGTCGGTCCCGGGGTGCTGGCGGCATCGATCACCCTGGGTGCCGACGCACCTGCGCGGCTGGTAGATCGTGTCATCTCGATTGGTAGTGCCGCACTGGGAGCGGGATTGACGGTAGCGATTGTGTACCTGTGCTACCGCTATTCCCGGCATTTGATTACCTTGATGGGGCGTCTTGGCACGATGGTGGTGCTGCGCTTGTCAGCGTTTATTTTATTGTGCATCGGTATACAAATTTTCTGGTCCGGACTCAGCGGTTTGCTCATTGAGCTGGGCCGCGCAGTATAAATTGCCCCTCTCTTTTTTCAGGCGCGGGACTCCTCCGTCGTCGTTATCTCAGAGCACAAATCCGTTCGGATGCTTCCCCTTGCATTCGTAACGCTGCACGACATAGTCGCTCTCATCGACGCTTTCCAGATAGACATCGAATTGCCATAGTCGCGCCATGTGCCGCAATACTTCTTCGGTATCGTCGCCCAGTGGCCGGCTATCGCTGCGGAAGTGACGTAGTGTCAGGCTGCGGTCGGCGCGGGTGTTGACGGACCAGACCTGGATATTCGGTTCGCGGTGGTTGATGTCGTATTGCCGCGAGAGCGTCTCTCGCACGGACTGATAGCCCGCGTCGTTATGGATGGCGGAGACTTCCAGCTCGCGGCGGGTGGGGTCGTCGAGTACGGAGAACAGCCGCATGTCGCGGATGAGTTTGGGGGAGAGGTATTGCGCAATGAAACTCTCATCCTTGAAATTGCGCATGGCGTAATCGAGTGTTTCCAGCCAGGGTGTGCCGGCGATGTCAGGAAACCAGCGGTAGTCTTCTTCGGTTGGAAATTCGCAGATGCGGCGGATGTCGCTCATCATGGAAAAGCCCAGCGCATAGGGGTTGATGCCGCTGTAATACGATGCCGTGACCGGAGGCTGAAACACCACATTGCTGTGCGAGTGGAGGAACTCGATCATGAAGCCGTCGCTCAGTTTTCCTTCGTCGTACAGGGTGTTGAGCAGGGTGTAGTGCCAGAAAGTGGCCCATCCCTCATTCATTACCTGCGTTTGTCGCTGCGGATAAAAATACTGCGCGACCTTGCGCACAATGCGGATGACTTCACGTTCCCACGACGCTAACAGGGGGGCGTTTTTTTCAGCGAAATACAATAAATTTTCTTGTGGCTCGGGAGGGAATCGCTCGTCTGTTTGGGTTGATGCCGCTTCTTTTTTCTGCGGAAGCGTGCGCCACAATTCATTGACTTGTGATTGCGCGTATTCCTCTCTTTCTTGCTGGCGCAGCTGTTCTTTAGCCAGTGACAGGCGTTGCGGACGTTTGTAACGGTCGACACCGTAGTTCATCAGTGCGTGGCAGGAGTCGAGGATTTCTTCGACGCGCTCGAAGCCGTGCTGCTGTTCGCATTCGGCGATGTAGGCCTTGGCGTAGACCAGGTAGTCGATGATGGCGTTGGCGTCGGTCCATAACTGGAACAGGTAGTTGCCCTTGAAAAACGAGTTGTGCCCATAGGCCGCATGCGCGACCACGAGCGCCTGCATGGTCATCGTGTTTTCTTCCATCAGATAGGCGATGCAAGGATTGGAATTGATGACGATCTCGTAGGCCAGCCCCATCTGGCCGCGTTTGTAGTCGCGCTCCGTAATCAGGAAATGTTTACCGAAGGACCAGTGCCGGTAATTGACTGGCATACCGGAGGAGGCGTAGGCATCCATCATTTGTTCGGCAGATATGATTTCGAGCTGGATGGGGTAAATGTCGAGTTTGTAGCGTTCCGCTACACGCGCGATTTCTTCATTGTATTGTTCGATCAGCTCGAACGACCAGTCGGACGGGCAGGGCAGCGGGATACGTTCTTGTGGCTGGTTCATGCGACCACCTGTTTTTCAAAAAGCTCGCGGAAGACGGGGTAGATGTCGCTGGCGGAGCGTACTTTTTTCATTGCGAAGTGCGGCTCTGAAGCGGCGAGTTGCGCATATTCAGTCCACAAATTTTGCTCGGCTTCCACTACCTGGATGTAGGAGAAATAGCGCACTAATGGCAGGATGCTTTGCTCAAGAATTTGCCGGCATTTAGGTGAGTCGTCATTCCAGTTGTCGCCATCTGAAGCTTGCGCGGCGTAGATATTCCATTCTGTGGGCGAGTAGCGGGTTTCGATGATATTTTGCATCAGTTCCAGCGCGCTGGAGACTACGGTGCCGCCGCTTTCTTGTGAACGGAAAAAAGTTTCTTCATCGACCTCATCGGCGCGGGTGTGGTGGCGGATGAAGACGACTTCGATGTGTTCGTAATTGCGGCTCAGGAACAGGTAGAGCAGGATGAAAAATCGTTTCGCTAAATCTTTGCGCGCTTCATCCATCGAGCCAGAGACGTCCATGATGCAAAACATGACGGCCTGCGTGGAGGGTTGCGGTTGTCTGACCCGGTTGACATAGCGCAGGTCGAAGGGGTCGATGAAGGGGATGCGTAGAAGGCGTCCTTTCAGTAGCTGAATTTCTTCATCGAGCTGTTGCAATTCTTTTTTGTTTCTATGAGTGCCGGCCAGCAGGGTTTCACGCAGGGCTTCCAGTTCACGCAATCTGGCTCTTAGCGGGGCACCCAGTGCGATGCGGCGTCCTAGAGAACTGCGTAGCGAGCGCACGATGTCGATGTTGTTGGGCGAGCCTTCGGTGGCGTAACCGGCGCGGGTGTTTTTCCAGCTGGGCGTACTCATCAGACTGGTTTGTATCAGGCGCGGCAATTCCAGGTCTTCGAAAAAATATTGCATGAATTCTTCGCGCGTGAGCTGGAAGACGAAATCGTCCTGGCCTTCGCCCTGATTGCTGGCGGCGCTGCCGCCGCCACCGCTACTGCCGCTGGATGGGCGTTCTATGCGATCGCCTTGCAGATATTCCTGATTGCCGGGATGGACCATTTCCCGTTTGCCGCCGGGACCATGGCGGAAGGCGGGTTCGGCGATGCCTTTTTTGGGGATGCTGATGCTCTTGCCGTTTTCTATATCCGTGATGCTGCGGTCGCGGATGGCTTCTGTTACTGAACGGCGGATATCGTTACGGTAGCGGCGTAAAAAACGCTCGCGATTGGCAATGCTTTTGTTCTTGCCCGCTAGTCTGCGGTCGATGATTTGATGCAACACTATCTGTTCTCCCGCTGGATTGAGGGGATGTTGCCGTCGCCGTTTTATCTTCCCGGCGTCGCCCGCTTTCCTGCCCGTTCCTCGTATTGCATGCGGAGATATTGCATGCAGTGATTTTGCATATAGTGATGCGTGCAATACGAGGGACGTCTGTGCCTCAAGAGGATTTGCGTACCCGCAAATACCATTCGCACAACAGTCGTACCTGTTTGGGTGTGTAGCCTTTGCTTACCATGCGGTTGACGAAGTCTTCATGCTTGCGCAGTTCGTCGGTGGAGCCTTTGGCGTTGAAGGAAATGACCGGCAGCAGGTCTTCGGTGTTGGAGAACATTTTCTTTTCGATCACCACGCGCAGTTTTTCATAGCTGGTCCAGAGCGGATTTTTGCCACCGTTGGCGACCCGCGCACGCAACACAAAGTTGACGATTTCGTTACGGAAATCTTTGGGGTTGCTGATGCCAGCGGGCTTCTCTATTTTTTCCAGTTCCGCATTGAGCGCGGCACGGTCAAAACTTTCGCCGGTATCGTGATCGCGGAATTCCTGGTCCTGAATCCAGAAATCGGCATAGGTGACGTAGCGATCGAATACATTTTGTCCGTACTCGGAATACGACTCCAGATAGGCGGTCTGGATTTCCTTGCCGATGAATTCGGCGTAGCGCGAGGCCAGCGTGTCTTTGACGAAGGCGAGGTATTTTTGCTCGGTTTCGGGCGGGAATTGTTCGCGTTCGATTTGCTGTTCCAGGATGTGCATCAGATGCACCGGATTGGCGGCGATTTCAGTGGAATCGAAGTTGAATACGCGTGACAAAATCTTGAAGGCAAACCGGGTTGATACGCCAGTCATTCCTTCATCGACGCCGGCATAGTCGCGGTACTCCTGATAGGACTTGGCGCGCGGGTCGCTGTCTTTCAGGTTTTCGCCGTCATAGATTTGCATCTTGGAAAACAGGCTGGAATTTTCCGGTTCGCCCAAACGACTCAGCACGGCAAATTGCGCCATCATTTTTAATGTGCCGGGCGCGCAGGTGGCGTGCGCGAGTGAGGAGGTGCGCAGCAGTTTTTCGTAAATCTTGATTTCTTCGGTGACCCGCAGGCAGTAGGGCACTTTGACGATGTAAATGCGATCCAGCAGCGCTTCATTGTTCTTGTTGTTGCGGAAAGTTTTCCATTCTGATTCGTTGGAGTGGGCCAGAATCACGCCGTCGAAAGGAATCGCGCCGAATCCCTCAGTACCCTTGAAGTTGCCTTCCTGTGTGGCGGTGAGTAAGGGATGCAATACCTTGATCGGCGCTTTGAACATTTCGACAAATTCCAGCAAGCCCTGATTTGACAGGCACAGACCGCCTGAATAACTGTAGGCGTCGGCGTCGTCCTGCGAAAATTGTTCCAGCTTGCGGATGTCGACTTTGCCGACCAGTGTGGAAATATCCTGATTGTTTTCGTCGCCCGGTTCGGTTTTGGAAATGGCGATTTGGCGCAGGATGGACGGATAGCGTTTGACTACGCGGAACTGGCGGATGTCGCCGTTGAATTCGTGCAGGCGCTTGACTGCCCAGGGGCTGAGAATCGATTTCAGATAACGGCGGGGGATGCCGAATTGCTCTTCCAGAATCGGTCCGTCTTCGTCGTGATCAAACAGACCGAGCGGCGATTCGTTGACCGGCGAGCCCTTGATCGAATAGAAGGGTACGGTTTCCATCAGTTGCTTGAGACGTTCTGCGATGGAAGATTTTCCGCCGCCGACCGGGCCGAGCAAATAGAGGATTTGTTTTTTTTCTTCCAGTCCTTGCGCGGCGTGGCGGAAATACGAGACCACCTGTTCGATCGCTTCTTCTGCGCCGTAGAACTCTTTGAACGCCGGATAAACCTTGATGACTTTGTTGGCGAATATGCGCGACAGCACCTGATCCTGGCGCGTGTCAATTTTTTCCGGTTCGCCGATGGCCATCAGCATGCGTTCGGAAGCGCTCGCGTAGACGGCCGGGTCACTCTTGCAACGGGCCAGATATTCCTCAAGGGAAAGTTCCTCTTCCCTTGTCTTGTCGAAACGACTCGCGAAGCTGCTGTAGATATCCATATACCCTCCGTATCAACATGGTTGTTAACAGATCGTACTTACTTTGGATCAATCGCTGAAATGCGCGCCAGTGATTGATTGAGTGAATGGTTTTACATGTTGCAACTTCGGATAGGCGAAGCCTGATGTGCGAGGGAAATAAGCCTGTTTTTAAAAAGTTTCCGAAGGATAAATTGATGATTTTATTTTATATCTTTTTGTTACTGGGCATTCGATATATCTCCAAATCACAACGCATTACCATTGGATTGATATCGATTTTTGTAGCATCGAAGATACCCTGCTTCGGGGCAACAGTGACTGAATGACGCCGCTTTTCGGGTTTTGAATAAGTAGGTGTTCGTGCGTAAGTCATTGACAAGCAAGTAAAAAATGCGGTCTAATTCAGGGTTCACCATCTGTTGATGTGCGCAGGCGCAGGTTCCGCATAGCCCAGGTTGATCCGAAAGCAGGGTTACGGGTCATCGGAAGCGGACGTTATCCAGCCAAGTCTCCAAGGAAAATCTTTCGGGCAAGCTTTTAAGACCTGTTCTTAAAAGACGCTCAGGAGGCCAGTATCCTTAACGGCGGATAGCAATACGCAACTAATACACGTAACCAGACGCGCAGCGTGCCATTCCACCGATTTATCTTTGTAATTTTTTGCTGATTAAGCGAGTCCATCATGAAACGTACTTACCAACCTTCCGTAGTTCGTCGCAAGCGCACCCACGGTTTCCGCGCACGTATGGCAACCCGTGGCGGCCGCGCCGTACTCAACGCGCGTCGCGCCAAGGGTCGTAAGCGTCTGGCTGCTTAAGCCGGATAACGCGACTGTTTGCGTGTCCGACGTTCTTTCGTACTCCTCGTGCTCCTTTACGCGCGATCAGCGCATCGTTAAGACGGATGAGTTTTCATCCGTTTTTCGTTTGCGCCCTGTCTATCGAACTGCACACTTCGTGTTGTACACCAGCGCCAATGCTTGTCCTTGCGCGCGTCTCGGCGTAGTTGCCGCCAAAAGGCTGGCACCTCGCGCTGTGACGCGCAATACGGTCAAACGCATGACGCGTGAGTTGTTTCGGCAGACGGTACTCCCCCCTATGGACTGCATCGTGCGCTTGTCGCGCCCGGTCAACAGCAAAACCGGACCTGCAACGACGGTCGGCCTGAAGAAAGTACTGCAAGCCGAACTGACGCAATTGTTTGCACATCTCAAGGCAACTCCGATCGTTCATGCTGCGGATTCTGTCGCAGTAACGCCCGCCGGAAAATAAACGATGAAAACGCCCTTGCTGTTATTGTTGCGTGGCTACAAGCTGGGGCTCAGTCCTTTCCTCGGTCAGAACTGTCGTTTTTATCCCAGTTGCTCGGATTATGCCGCCGAAGCGATCACGCTGCACGGCGCGATCTACGGCAGCGTACTTGCCGCCAAACGGCTGTGCAAATGCCATCCCTGGCACGCAGGCGGTGTGGATACTGTACCATCGCCGCGTGCCGCTGCAACAACCCCTGTTCACTCTGCCCCCATCGAGGTTAAATCATCGACGGTAGCAACTACTCCTGACTATTGAAAAATACACAAATGGATATTAAACGTACCGTCCTGTGGGTTGTGTTTTCGTTCTCGTTGCTCCTGTTGTGGGATGGCTGGATGCGTCACAACGGCAAGCCTTCGATGTTCTTTCCCGGCGCAGCCGAGCAAACCCAGCCAGTCGCTGCGCCAGCCGCACCGGCCGCGCCAGCCGCACCGGCCGCGCCAGGTCAAACTGCCGTGCCTTCAGTCTCTCCCGCCGGCGCTGCCAGCACTGCATTGGCTGGCGTCGCTGCTGCCAACGCACCCTTCAAAAGTGAAACCATCACCATCACCACCGATGTGGTGAAAGCCGAGATCAGCACCGTCGGTGGCGAACTGAAGCGGCTGGAACTGCTCAAGCATCGCGATACCGTAGACCCGACTAAAAATCTCGTGTTGTTCGATTCCAGCGCCGGCCATACCTATCTGGCAGAGACCGGCCTGATCGGCGGTCCGTATCCGAATCATAAAACCGGCTTTGTCGCTCTGCCCGGCACACGCACACTTGATGGCGGCAACCAGGTGCAACTGGTGCTGCAAGCCGAGCAAAACGGCGTCAAGCTGACCAAGACCTTCACCTTCAAACGTGACGACTACACCATCGACGTCAAGCACACGGTGACCAACGCCAGTGCTGCTGCGATTACTCCTTCGCTGTACCTGCAACTGGTGCGCGACGGTAACAAGCCGGGCGGCGAATCGCATTTCTACAGCACCTTCACCGGACCTGCCGTCTATACCGACGCGCAAAAATTCCAGAAGATGACGTTTGAAAAAATCGAAGAAGGTAAAGCCGAGCACGCCAACAAAGCCGACAACGGGTGGGTGGCGCTGGTACAGCATTACTTTGTTTCCGCCTTCATCCCTGCCGACAAGGTCGAGCGCGACATCCGCACCGAAAAAGTTGGTCCTAATCTGTACGCAGTTGCCAGCGTCATCCCGCTGGGCGCTATCGCTCCGGGTGCATCGGTGACGATGGACGCCCGTTTATATTCCGGCCCGCAGGAATCCACCATTCTGGAAAAAACGTCCCCTGGCCTGGAACTGGTCAAGGACTATGGCTGGCTGACCATCATCGCCAAGCCGATTTTCTGGCTCATGGTGCATATCCATGCCATCGTCGGCAACTGGGGCTGGACCATCATCCTGCTGACCATGCTCATCAAGCTGATCTTTTTTCCCCTGTCGGCCGCCAGCTATCGCAGCATGGCCAAGATGAAGGCCGTCACACCCAAGATGACCGCGATCCGCGAGCGCAATAAGGGTGAGCCAGCCAAGATGAATCAGGAAATGATGGCGCTGTACAAAACCGAAAAGATCAACCCACTGGGCGGTTGTCTGCCTATCGTGGTGCAGATTCCGGTGTTCATTTCCCTGTACTGGGTACTGCTGGCCAGTGTTGAAATGCGCAACGCCCCATGGATAGGCTGGATTCACGATCTGGCCGCACCCGATCCGTTCTACATTCTGCCGGTATTGATGGCCGTCTCGATGTTCATCCAGACCAAGCTCAATCCAAAACCACCAGATCCAATGCAAGCCAAGGTGATGATGTTCATGCCGATTATTTTCTCGGTCATGTTCTTCTTCTTCCCTTCGGGTCTGGTGCTGTACTGGGTCGTCAACAACGTCCTGTCGATCACACAGCAATGGGTGATTACGAAGAAAATGGAAGCAGGCAATAGCAAGGCGTAATTGCAGCGACAGAAGCGCCACCGGCAATGTGATCCTGCATTGCCATGCGAAAAAAACCCGTGTCGATTGCACGGGTTTTTTTTCGTCTGCCAGAGCGCCGTAATAATGCGTGGAACCGCAGCACAATAGAGCCCACCAGCACTTCTCACGATTCAAGAATGAACAGGAATGACCATGCAAGCTGACACCACCCCGATCATCGCCATCGCCACTGCCCCCGGACGCGGCGGCATCGGCGTCGTCCGTCTGTCAGGTCCGGCGCTGTGGCCGGTTATCGAAGCTGTATGCGGGCGTCAGCAAGACAAGCTCATACCGCGCCACGCCAGCTACCTGCCGTTCCTGCGCGCCGATGGCAGCGAGATCGATCAGGGGCTGGCGCTGTTCTTCAAAGGCCCGCATTCGTACACAGGAGAGGACGTGCTGGAATTGCAGGGGCATGGCGGCCCCGTCGTCCTGCAAATGCTGCTGGAGCGCTGTCTGGAGGCCGGAGCCGGCATAGGACTGCGTCTGGCCGCGCCGGGCGAGTTCACCCAGCGCGCTTTCCTCAACGACAAGCTCGATCTGGCGCAAGCCGAAGCCGTCGCCGATCTGATCGACGCCTCGACTGCCGCCGCCGCCCGTTCAGCTTCTGCTTCGCTCTCGGGTGCGTTCTCCAAGGTCGTACATGCGCTGGTCGAACAAGTCACCAGCCTGCGCATGCTGGTCGAAGCCACGCTCGATTTTCCCGAAGAGGAGATTGATTTCCTGGAGCAGTCCGACGCCCGTGGTCAACTGGCCTCGATACGCGCCACGCTGGAGCAGGTATTCACCCAGGCCGCGCAAGGCGCACTGCTGCGCAACGGACTCAACGTGGTGTTGGCGGGTCAGCCGAATGTCGGTAAATCCTCGCTGCTTAACGCGCTCGCTGGTGCGGAGGTCGCCATCGTGACAGCCATCGCCGGCACCACCCGCGACAAGGTCAGCGAAACAATACAGATCGAAGGCATCCCGCTCAACATCATCGACACCGCCGGCATCCGCGACAATGGTGATAACGGCGACGACGACAGCGGCCCCGACGAAGTCGAACGAATCGGCATTGCGCGCACCTGGCTCGAAGTCGCCAAAGCCGATGTCATCCTGCACCTGCTGGACGCAGACCGCGGCCCGACGCAGGCCGATGAAGACATTGCCGGACGTCTGCCTTCCGGCATCCCGGTCATCCGCGTATGGAACAAGATCGACCGCTCCGGCCACCAGCCCGCGCTGGATAGGGTGGAAGACGCCACCCACATCTACCTCTCCGCGCTCGATCACGCCGGTATCGACCTGCTGCGCAGCGAGCTGTTACGCGTAGCCGGCTGGCAGCAGACCGGCGAATCGCCCTATCTGGCGCGAGAACGGCACCTGGTGGCATTGCGTGCCGCCCGCGACAGCCTGCAAAACGCCGCCACACTTTCCTCTGATGACGAACAAGGCAGCAGCGACCGCGCCCTCGATTTATTTGCCGAAGAATTGCGGCTGGCGCAGGAAAGTCTGAGCAGTATTACCGGACGTTTCACGCCCGATGATTTACTGGGGGTGATTTTTTCGCGGTTTTGCATAGGGAAATAGGCTGGGCGGATTGCATAACTCTTTCGTAGTTGAAGTGGCTATGCCGGCACGGAAAGCCACTTGGCAGTCGTCGGCAAATTCTGGCGGCAACTGCTAGTATTGCTACTTTCATAACTCACATGGACCCTCTCATGCCACAAGCAAATCCCCGTGTTGCCGATTACCCCGTCGACCCGCAATTTCTGAATCGCTGGTCGCCACGCGCCTTCACCGGCGAAGACATTTCCGAAGCAACCGTCAACACCTTCCTGGAAGCCGCGCGCTGGGCGCCTTCTTCCTACAATTCGCAGCCATGGCGTTTTGTCTACGCACGCAAAGGCACGGCGCATTGGGACAGCCTGTTGGGTTTGCTTAATGAATTCAATCAAAGCTGGGCCAAGAGCGGATCGGTTCTGTTTGTCGTGATTTCGAAAGACAACTTTGTACCGCCCGGTGGCAAAGATGAAGTCCCTGCCGTTGCGCATACCTTCGACGCAGGCTCGGCCTGGTCTTATCTGGCCTTGCAAGCGAGCTTATCGGGCTGGCAGGCGCATGCCATGATTGGCTTCGACAAGGACAAGGCGCGCACGGTGCTGGGCATTCCTGATGGCTATACAGTGGAAGCGGCGGTAGTGGTGGGCAAAGAGGGCGACAAAACGACACTGCCAGAGGGTTTGCAGGGACGTGAATCGCCTAGTCCGCGCCTGCCGGTGTCGTCATTTGCTTTTGAAGGTATCTTCAAGGCCTGATATTCGGATTAAATAGTAGATTGTTATCGAAAAGGCTGGAGTTTCGATACAAGCTTCTATAGAATAGCCAACCTTCAGCAATGCGGTAGCGACAACGCCGGATTGCAGTTGTGCCTTACCAGGAGTGGTAGTTCAGTTGGTTAGAATACCGGCCTGTCACGCCGGGGGTCGCGGGTTCGAGTCCCGTCCACTCCGCCAGAATACAAATGCCCGCGCAAGCGGGCGTTTTTATTTATAGATTCAGTATCGAAGCCCGCGTGCGGGCTTCGCCTTCTGTGGAGGGGAGTGAGCCGCCTGCGCGGCTCACGGCGGGAATCGAAGGAAGGCGCATGCATGCGCCTTGGCGGCCTGCAAGGTGTAGGCGAGTCCCGTCCACTCCGCCAGAATACAAATGCCCGCGCAAGCGGGCGTTTTTATTTGTAGATGCAGAATGCGTAGTCGACTCAAGCGAGATGATCGCGCCGCCCCAATCCTTCGGCAATAAATGCCAGCACCAAGGTATTCAGAGAAACGCCTTCCGCTTTGGCCCGAGTAGCGAGCTGAGCATGAATTGTTTTGGGGACGCGAGCGACGAATTTTCCAGACGCAATACCAGCGCTGTTTGGCGACGGAATCGCATTCAGGCGACCAATCCAGTGATGCGCAAAGACAATGGGGTATCGACTGCAATAATCCAATAAATTTGACAGGCTTGGAGGCAAGGACGAATTTGCGGTTTGTTCGCCCACCTCTAAACACTCCAGATTCCCCAAGAGTCGGTTGTTTGCTTGAGCAACCGGGGCATAAAAAAACGCAGACTGTCGGTCAATCCGACACCCTGCGCTTTTCAATTAAAACAGCCATTCCTTATCGCGATTTACCCTGCCTTGCCACTCCCGTCATTCTCCGTCAGCTGCCCGCCCAGCGCCTCGACCAAATCCTTGAGCAGCTTGTTCAGCTCCCCGGTCATCAGCATGAAATCGGAATCGAAGCGTTCGTCATCGTTCTTGGTCATGTTGTCGGAATCTTCCTTGAGCACGTCCAGCGGCGCGATGCGTTTGAGCGTCATCGTTTCGGTCAGCACGAAGGAAATCCGGCTGTCCCAGGTCATGGCCAGTCGGGTGCATTGCTTGCCCGCTTCGATGTGGCGGCGCACGTCTTCCGCCTCCAGCGCGTGGCGCGTATAGCGCACGGTGGCTTTGCCTTCGCCGCTGGCGCGTAATTCGGTGTCCTGATCGATGCCAAAGCCGCCCGGCGCTTCATCGGCCACCAGCCACTCGGTCATGGCGCTCAGGGGCGAGCGGACGGTACGCAACGTCTCCAGCGGAAATTTGGGAATGCCTTTAATCAGCAGCTTCAATACTTCCTCGGCCTTCGAGGCACTGCCGGCGTCGACTACCAGCCAGCCATTGACCGGATCGATCCAGGCCCAGGTGCTGCGCTGAATACTGAAAGCGCGCGGCAGCAACTCATCCGTGACCTGCTCTTTCAGTTCCTTCATCTGCTTGCGACCGGGAGCGAAGCCTTGCTGCTCTTCCATTTCGACGGCGCGTGCTTTGGAAACCTGATTGATGACGGTCGCCGGCAACAGCTTTTTCTCGGTGCTCAGTTGCAGCAGGATTTGTTGATTGACCACATGCGTGAGGCGCTCATTGCCGCGCGGCGACAGCCAGCCCTGGCTTTGCATGTCGAGACTGGAACAGGCGGCGAAGGCTTGCGGCGCCAGCCAGGTTTCGAGTTGGTCGGCGTTGACTGCCCACGGTGCGGGCAGTCGATAAATCTGGAGATTCTTAAACCACATGGCGGTCCCGACAAAAGGCCGTATTCTACACGTCCGCTGCTCGGCTCAGTGGAGCGCGCCACGGGTTTGCGTCGCCGCCAGATGGGGATCGGCATGAGAATCTGCGCTGCCTTGCTCCATCCCGCTGGCACTGCCGGACACGGGCGTACGCGGCCCCAGAAAAGCCATGAAAAACCGTTCGATATAGTCACGCGTGACATCGCGGGTGATGAACACCAGACGGCTGCGATGATCCTCCGACGGCCACTCCGGCAGTATCACGGTGGGATGAAAAATATGCTGCACGCCGTGGATCACGGTCGGCCCTGGCTGACCGGCCAGATTGAGAATGCCCTTGATGCGCAGAATATTGCTGCCTGTCAGGCTGATCACCAGACTGAGCCAGTCTTCAAACTGCTGCGGGTCAATCGGCTGATCGAAACTGAAGCAGAAAGCGTGAATCCGGTCGTCGTGACGATTCAGTTCCTGCGCGGCGGGCGATACCGATTTGCGCGTCTTGCCGGCATTCATCAAGGAAGCGCCGGCAGCGGGCGCAGCAACCGGCAGATAGGCCGGTTGTGAGGCTTCGAACGCCGCTTCATTGAGCCAGCGCTCAACATCGGGAATCTTCATCTCGGTATTGAAAAAACCGAGGTCAATCAAGCCAGCCACTTCCACTTCGCCATTGACCGCCAGTATCTGCCGGGCGGCGGGATTGATGGCTGTCAGCCGTTCCTGCAAGGCCGTCAGTTGAGCCGGGTCAGCCAGATCGCTCTTGGTCAGCAGCAGGCGGTCGGCAACAGCGGCTTGTCGCACCGCTTCTTGCTGCATGTCCAGCGTCTCCATACCGTTGACGGCATCGACGGTGACGATGATGCCGTCCAGCCGGTAATGTTCGACGATGTACTTGTCCGTCATCAGCGTATGCAGAATAGGCACCGGATTGGCCAGTCCGGTGGTTTCAATGATGACGCGGTTGAATTGTCGACGCCCTTCGCGGGCGAAGCGCCAGGTAATGTCACGCAGGGTCTGCACCAGATCGCCGCGAATGGTGCAGCAGACGCAGCCGCTGCTCATTTCGACCACGGTATTTTCTTCGCTGTGCGCTACCAGCAGATGGTCGAGCGCGATTTCGCCGAACTCGTTGATGATGACCAGTGTGTCGCTGAGCGCGGACTGGCCGAGCAGGTGATTGAGCAGGGTGGTTTTGCCGCTGCCCAGAAAACCGGTCAGCAGGGAAAGAGGAATCAGCGGGGCGTTGTCCATGGGGAGGCTCGATGCGGTAGAAGGCAATGGATCAGTATATACGTGACGTCAAGCCCCCGCCGGCAGGCCCTAAAGCAGCAATTGCTGTTGCATAGGCCGTGGCTGGCTGGCTTCGGCGGCATCGCGATGTACCAGCGCACCGGCGCGTATGCCCAGCAGTCGCAGACGTTGTTGCAGCGGGGCGCGTTTGAGGCATTCACGCGCTGCCTGCAAAATCGCCGCGCTGTCGGCAGTAGCGACGGGCAGAGTCAGGTCACGCGTCACGCGGCGAAAATCGTCGTAGCGCAGAGTGATGCCTATCGTACGGCTGAGATAGCCCTTGCGTTGCAAATCGTCGGCCAGCCGCTCGCAGAGGGCGATCAGGATGCCGGACAATTCCTCGCGATCCTGACGGGCGTGCAGGTCGCGGGCAAAGGTGGTTTCGCGGCTGATGGATTTCGGTTCGCCGCCAAAGGAGAGGGGCCGTTCATCGATTCCTTGCGCCACTTGCATGAGCCAACTGGCGGTGCTCAATCCGAAGTGGGTTTGCAGCAGACTAGGCTCAGCTTGCGCCAACTGACCGATGGTTTCTATGCCGAGTGCGGCCAGTTTAAGCGTGGCCTTGGGGCCGATGCCATTGACTTTGCGCACCGCCAGCGGCCAGATGCGGGTGGGGATGTCGGCCATGCCAAGCAGGGTCAGGCCGTCCGGTTTTTCCAGATCGGAGCAGATTTTCGAGAGCAGTTTATTGGGTGTCACGCCGATCGAACACGACAATCCTGTGGCATCGCGCACCGCTTGTTTGATCCTTTGCGCCAGCGCCAGCGTATCGTCTTCCAGGCCGTCCAGATCGATATAAATTTCGTCGATGCCACGGTCTTCTATTTGCGGCGCGATACTCGCCACTGCCGCTTTGAACAGCCGCGAATAGTGGCGATAGGCGTCGAAGTTAACCGGCAGCAAAATGGCGTCCGGTGCCAGCTTGGCCGCTTTCATGATTCCCATCGCGGAAAAGACGCCCAGCGCCCGCGCTGCATAGGTGGAGGTAGTGACCACGCCGCGCCCGACATAATCGCGCAGGCGGGCGAACTGGCGAGTACCGTCTTCCAGCACGGCAGGCGCATCGACGCTACGACCGCCGATGACGACTGGCTGGCCAACTAATTCGGGATAGCGAAGCAGTTCGACCGAAGCGTAGAAGGCATCCATGTCGAGGTGGGCGATGCGCCTTACTGGCGGGCTTGCCGCAGCACTCCCGGCAGCGCTCCCGACAGAGGATTCATCGATCGCCATGACCGGTCGCCTGTTTAGTAATGCGGCGGTTTTTCATGTTCGATAGCAGCGCGTTCGTTATCGCTGTCGCCGCCTTGTCGCAGTCGCCGCGCCATTCCTTGCAACAGCAATTCCAGCTCGGTGATTTTCTTTTGCTGCTGGTAGATGGTCTGGCTCAGTGAATCGAGCAGGTCTTCCTGGCGCGCCAGCTTGATTTCGATGTCGATCAGACGTTCTTCGGAAATGGCTGCGGGGAGGGGCGATGTCATGCCGGTTCTCCTTGACGCTGGTCGGCAGATTGCGCGGTCAGCCACGTCAGCGCGCCATCGCCGGCAGCGCGGCCACTGGCGAGGCAGGCGGTCAGCAGATAGCCGCCGGTGGGGGCTTCCCAGTCCAGCATTTCGCCGGCGCAAAACAGGCCGGGGATGGCCTTGAGCATGAGCTGCGCATCCAGCGCATCGAAACTGACGCCGCCGGCGCTGCTGATCGCTTCGGCGATAGGCCGTGCCGAGATCAGGGGAATGGCGAGCGACTTGATGCGTTGCGCCAGTTGCACCGGGTCGGCGAAATCTTCGGCGCTGGCCAGTTCGCGCAGCAGGCTGGCTTTGACGCCTTTCAATCCGAGCCGGCTTTGCAGGTGGCTGGAAAGCGAGCGCGCGCCTCGGGGACGCAGCAGTTCATCGGTAACGAATTCGAGGCTGCGGTCAGGCAGCAAATCAAGGTGCAAATCGGCGCGGCCCTGCGCGTGCAATTGAGTGCGCAAGGAGGCGGACAGGCTGTACACCAGACTGCCTTCGACGCCCTGTTCGCTCAGCATGAATTCACCGGCCTTGCGGTCGCTGCCGTCAGCGGCGGTCCAGGCGGCGACTGACTTGAGCGGCTGACCGGCAAAGCGGCTGCGCAAGTGTTCGCTCCAATGCACATCGAAACCGCAATTGGCCGCTTGCAAGGGGGCGACGCTGACCTCGCGTTGTTGCAGTAGCGCGCACCAGGCACCATCCGAGCCGAGACGCGGCCAGCTCGCACCGCCCAGTGCCAGCACGGTCGCGGCGGCGGGGATGCTGATCTCTCCGTCCGGCGTGGCAAAGCGCAACGCGCCTTCTGCGTCCCATCCCAGCCAGCGATGGCGCATGTGGAAACGCACGCCAGCGGCGCGCAGCCGATGCAACCAGGCGCGTAGCAGCGGCGCGGCTTTCATGTCGGTCGGGAAGACCCGGCCCGAGGAGCCGACGAAACTATCAATGCCCAGTTCCTGCACCCAGGCGCGCAGCGTGTCGGGATTAAAGGCATCGAGCAGCGGCGTCAGTTGCGTCTGGCGGTCGGCATAGCGTTGCAGGAACTGCGGATAGGCTTCGGCGTGGGTGATGTTGAGGCCCCCTTTTCCGGCCAGCAAAAATTTGCGACCGACCGAAGGCATGGCGTCGTACAGATCGACCTGCACACCACCAGCGGCGAGACGTTCTGCCGCCATTAGTCCGGCAGGGCCGCCGCCGATGATGGCAACGGAGGGGATGGGGGAGAGTTCAGACATGGATTCGGACTTTACGTAAAAGGTAAAACAAGGACTGGAAAGGTGTTGCTTTGACTGCTTAGCTACGTAGACTTCAGACCGGCGTGCCGCCGGATCCTTCGATAAGGGATTTCATCCCTACTCAGGACGAACGGTGAGTGGGTGTTGAAACTGAAAAATCCCCCGCATTGTCAGGCAGAGGTTGCTGCTTTCACATCACATGCCGTTCGTCCTGAGTAGGCGCATCGCACCGTAACGAAGGATCCGGCATTTGCTGCTTCAACATCACATGCCGTTCGTCCTGAGTAGGCGCATCGCGCCGTATCGAAGGATCCGGCGGCACGCCGGTCGGACTCAATTCGCCCTGGGTTTTTGCAGCAAGGCTTTCAAATTGGCCAGCCGGTCTTGCGGCGTGATGGTTTCGGCTTCGGTGGGCAGGGCGTCGCCTTCGTTGAGTTTCATTTCCTTGATGAAGCGCGACATATCGCAATGCACATGCTCCCGCGCCCGTTTGCGTTTTTTGCACCAGCTGATTTGCAAGCTGCGCTGGGCGCGGGTAATGCCGACATACATCAGGCGACGCTCTTCTTCGATACGGGCGCCCAGCGTGTCGGCGGGGGCGTCGGGATCGCCCTTGTGCGGCAGGATGCCTTCTTCCACGCCGACCAGAAACACATGCGGAAACTCCAGTCCCTTGGAGGCGTGCAGGGTCGACATGCGCACCGCATCGGGGTCTTCGTCTTTGCCTTCGAGCATGGTCATCAGGGCCACCATCTGCGTCAGTTCCAGCAGATTTTTTTCTTCCGCATCGCGCTCTTTTCCGCCGCGGCCTTTTTCTTTCAGCCACTGCGTGAAGTCGAGCACGTTTTGCCATTTTCCCTGCGCCTGCCTATCGTCGAAGCTGTCGTAGAGATAGGCTTCGTAGTTGATGTCTTTCATCATGTCGTCGAGGACGGTGGCGGCATTGTCGCCGCTGCCGGAGGGGCCGGGACGACTGGCGCGTGATTCGAGCTGGTTGATGAAATCGCAGAACTGGCGCAGCGGCAGGAGCTGGCGGTCGGCCAGTTTGGCTTCGATGCCGCCTTTGTAGACCGCTTCAAACAGCGAGCATTGCCACTGACCGGCGACGGTGCCTAAGGCTTCCAGCGTGGCTTGTCCGACGCCGCGTTTGGGGGTGGTGACGGCGCGGATGAAGGCCGGGTCATCGTCCTGATTGGCGATCAGGCGCAGGTAGCTGATGATGTCCTTGATTTCGGCGCGGTCGAAATAACTCTGGCCGCCCGAGATGGTGTAGGGGATGCGTTCGCGCCGCAGCGATTTTTCAATCACGCGCGCCTGATGGTTGCCGCGATACAGGATGGCGTAATCGGAGAACTTGGCGCGGCGGTCGAAGCGGTGCGCCGACAACATGATGGCGACCTGATCGGCTTCCTGTTCGTCGTCTTCCATCGCCATGACGGTGATGGGATCGCCCTGACCATGTTCCGACCACAGCACTTTGTCGAACAGCTTGGGGTTGTTGGCGATGACGGTGTTGGCCGCGTGCAGGATGCGCGTGGTGGAGCGGTAGTTCTGTTCCAGCTTGATGACTTTGAGGTCGGGGAAATCGACTTGCAGCGTCTTCAGATTTTCAATCGTCGCGCCACGCCAGGCGTAAATGGCCTGATCGTCGTCGCCGACGGCGGTAAACATCGGCTTCTTGCCGAGGCCGGTGACCATCAGCTTGACCAGTTCGTACTGGCAGGTATTGGTGTCCTGATATTCATCGACCAGCAGATAGCGCAGGCGGCGCTGCCATTTGTCGCGCGCTTCTTCGTTGCTGCGGAATAATTCCACCGGCAAGCGGATCAGATCGTCGAAATCGACCGCCTGATACGCCGACAGCGTCGCGACGTAGCTGCGATAGACGCGGGCAGCCTGCGCTTCTTCTTCATCGACGGCGTTCTTGAGCGCGGTATCGGCGTCGATCAGGCCGTTTTTCCAGAGCGACATGGCACCCTGGATGCGGCGGATCACTTGCTTGTCGGTAGTGGCCGATAAATCCTGCACCAGCGAAAAACAGTCGTCGCTGTCCATGATGGAAAAGCGGTCTTTCAACCCCAGATGGCGCGCTTCCTGACGCAGAATTTTGACGCCGAGCGAGTGAAAGGTGGAGACCGTCAGATGCTTGGCTTGCTTCGGTTCTTTCAGCAGCTTGGCGATACGCTCCTGCATTTCCAGCGCGGCCTTGTTGGTGAAGGTCAGCGCGGCGATATGGCGCGGCTCGTAGCCGCAATGTTCGATCAGGCGGGCGATTTTCTGGGTAATGACGCGGGTTTTACCCGATCCTGCACCGGCCAGCACCAGGCAGGGGCCGTCCATGTAATTGACCGCTTCGCGCTGCGGCGCGTTCATCATATTGGCTGGGGCGGAGGACATGCGGCGGATAGGCTTTGGCGGCGGCTGGGGAAGGCTGTCATTGTACAGGGCGTGGCGAATTGCTGAATATGGGACAATCGACAGTTGGCATTCTGAGGGCGATACGGCGTTTGTGGGCTGCGCAGGTCGGTTTTTCAGTTTCTTTTCGTTTCTTTTTTGTTGCTGCCATGAAATTCAATCATCTGATTCAAATTAACGACCCCTTGCTGCCCTTGGCAGAGCCGCTGACGCGCGCCCAGTTGTGGCGCGGCCTGATTGCGCGTGCCGAAACACCGAGGATGTTCGTGCCGCATCTGGATGCCTGCCAGTTGCTGGCGGGCGAGGAAATCGACGCCGCTATTCCGACGCAAATACGGCGCACCTTGCGTTACGGTGAGCTGACCGTGACGGATGTGGTCGATTTCATCCCCTTGACGCATGTGCATTACGATGTGCCGGCGCAGGGCGAGATCGTCGCATCCAGTTTGCGGATGACGATTGAAGAGCCGGAACCGGACATGCTGTTCGTGCGTTTTGAGTATAGCGACGCGCAGCCGGACGAACCCGGCACCGAAGCGGCGTTTTACAACAACTATCGCCGTTCGGCCTGGGAAGCGGCTGATATCGATACGGTGCGGGTGATTCGGGAACTGGCAGAGGCGGGGGAGTTGGGGTGAATAGGCTTAAATAGGGGCGAAATAGACGGCTTGCTGTCGTTCTACTTTGCCGCCGCAGCGCTTTCAAAGATCCCTTCACCACGATTTTTCACCACCTTGTCCCAGTCGAAAATCCGGCCATTCATGGCGATATAGACGCCGGCCGGCAAGGTTTGCGCGACGCCGCAGGCAAATCCCAAATTAAACAAGGCATCTGAGCCGTCAATCTCATACGGGATCATGGCGCCGGTCAGCACGATGGTGCGCGGCAGATGGGCTGCGCCGAGTACGGCGGCGGTTTCCGGCATGGTGTCGGTGCCGTGGAGGATGACGACGGCGCTGTGCGTCGAGCGGCGGCAGGCGTCGAGGATGCGCTGACGGTCGGCGGGCTGCATGTCCAGCGAATCGAGCGGCGGCAAGAGTTCCAGTGTGGTTTCAACGGTCAGGCGGGCGCGCGCCAAGGCCGCTGGCAAGTGGCTTTCGCCAAAACCGAGTTTTCCGCTGAGCGGATCGTAATGCTTGTCGAAAGTGCCGCCGCTGGCGAGGATGTGCAGTGTCATGTTGGAGCCGGGAAAGGGAGTTGGTTCCATCATAGCGCAGCGCCGTTGCCGGTCGGTGCTGCGCTGTCTGGTTCAGGCCGCCGCCAGCAAGGGCGTTATTTCCTCTTCCGGTTCTGGCGGGAGTTGTCCGTCCAGCACCAGCGTAAATAGCCGCTCCACATCAATCGATTGAATCAACAGAGTGCCTTTGTTGGCCTTGATGACTTTGGTCGCCAGCATTGGCACGCCCGGCGTGGCAAAGGGGGTGGGGATGATTTGCAAGGGGCTGAATTGCGTGACCGCATGCAGTTCGTCGACCATCAGTCCGATGGTGTGTTTGCCGTGCCGCGTAATCATCACCTGACTGTTGGCGCTGATAGTGGACAGGGTGCCGCGCACCAGGTGGCCCAGATCGAAGACCCAGATGAATTCCTTGATGTTGTCGTCGTGCTTGAGACTCAGTACCCCGATCTGCGCCGGCCGTTCGCTCATTGAGGTCGGCTGTACTTCTGAAAAGGGAACGGCTTCCAGGATATGAGCGGCGTCGATGGCCATCAGATGTTGATCGGAGAAGAAGGTCGCGTATTCGCTGGCATCGGTGTGTGGCACATCGGCTTCCAGTACATAGCCGGCGCTGCCGGCAGACTGCATTCCGCTGTTGCGCACGGCACCGAAGGATTCGAATACCACGGCGATAACGTCTTCCTGATAGCCGTCGCTGACCTTGAATTCCCGGTAACCGTTGGAGGCGGTGCAGGCAACGGTGGCGTATTGGTCATTGTGGACAGTGATCCTGGAAGCGCTTTCGCCTTTGGCGATTTGCAGCAGGTCGGCATCGATGGTCAGTTGCGAGCCGACTGCGTGCGTCGGGTCGGTGCTGGATAAAATCCTGCCGTTGCGATCGATGAAGAAGGCGGCCATGTTCTTTTTGTCGCCCAGACCGCTGTTGAGCATGTTGACGAATTCCGGCGTCGAATCGAAGACGATGCCGATGCCACCGACGATGAGGCTGGCATTGTCCATGTCGCGGATTGCGGCGTGATAGATGTAGGTGTCGGCGTTGTCGTAGAGCGTGGTCGCGGCAAACGGGCTGACGTGATAGTCCTGCGTGGTGTCGAGTTTCAGTACGCGGCTCAGGGTGTCGGGATCGATGCGCTCGCCGGTGACGATAGGGCCGTCTTGCGGGCCGGTGCTGGCGATGATGACGCCGTGCCGGTCGTAGACAAAAATCCGGGTGTAGACCGTGTAGAGATCGTTGATGTAAGTCAGGATGCCGGTGAGCTTTTCGGCCAACGCCGCATCTTGCTCCGGCAACGCCAGCGCGGTGCGCAGTTCCGGCGTCAGCGCCCACCAGCGGCAATCGTCGGAGCGTTCGTAGAGATTGCGGTCGAGCAGATCGACCAGTAAATGCGAAGTGAATTCGGCTTCGCGCATGCCTGACGAGAGGACGGTCTGATACAGATCGCGTATCGATTGCGCAAACAGTTCGTTGGTGCGGTTGCCGGTTTCGCTGATCTGGTCGAGGATGGTTTTCAGTTTGTCCAGTTCGCCGTTCTGGCCGGCCGTCATGACCTGGCCGTTCCACACTACGCGTTGAATGGTTTTGGCGGCATTCATGATGTCGAACAGCGGCGTGCAGAAGGTGTTGGCGTGCGAGAGCAAACCTTCCGCGACACCGGGATCGAGTTCGCTGAGCATGGTGTTGACGATGCCGCTGAACGCAATTTCAACCGGGATCATGACCTGCCCCTGCCATCCTGTCGGCCCCGGATAATTTTGGTAGCCGTCCGAGGAGAAGGTGCGCACCAGATATTCGCGGCCGCAAAACAGCATCAGTTCTGCATCGGTATTTTTCTTCACAGGAACCAGCGTGCCGGTGTTGATCCATAGCGGATCGCCGCTGGCAATGACGCGATTATCGCTGCCCAGCAGGAGCATGACTGAGCGGTTTTCCGTATCCCGGTGCGAATGGAAAATGCCGGCCATTTCCTGCTCAAAATTGAAGCACAGACAGAGCACGCCGATGACGGCGTTGGTCTCTGGGTGGTGCATGCGGCGCGAATAAATCAGGGCGCGATCTTTGTGCGGGCGCAACTCGCTGGCGCGAAAGGTTTCGACGTAGGTATCGCTGGCGAGGGTTTCTGCCAGCAAGGGGTCTTTGCTATGTTCCAGCGGGGTATCGGGATCGATTTGCGCCAGGACGTTGCCGTCCAGGTCGAGCAGGATGATTTCGTCGTAGACCGTATATTTGCTGCGGTACTCGCGCAAGCGATGATGGGCCGCGCTCTGATCGCCGTTCAGGCCGGCGACGAAGGCGCACAGTTCATGGTCGGTGGCGAGGAAGCCGACATCGGCGGTGCGTTCAAACAGATTGCGCACCACGATGTCGATGACGTATTGCGCCTTGGTACCGATGGCCCGTATGACGGTGCTGACTTTTTCCTGCACCAGACTGGCCACCAGTTCGCTTTCCAGTCGGCTGAATCCGGTGCGGGTCGCGGCCATGGTAGGCAGGATGGTTCGGGCTTCCGTGGGGCAATTCATCTTGGCCGAGGCTTCGATGACGCGCCACATCATGTTCAGTTCCTGCAGTGATTGCTCACAGCGACTGACGTCGCGCATGTAGGGCAGGAAGGTCTCTGTTTGTCGCCTGTCGCGGGAGGATGCTTGTTCCGTTGTTTTCATTTTCAGATCCTGTTTGTATTGCTTAAAAAGCAACTGCGAAGCAACTGCGTTATCGATTTTTTAACGCGCTATTCTAGCGGGGACCGGCACTTTCTGTTACGCAAGTTGCGGGCCAGGTAATTAAGCTCATGACTTGCGGTTGATGTATTGAGTACACTGTCTGCTTTCCTTTTCGTGCTTCGTATGAAAATCCTCGCCCCCGGGACTGTTATTTTTCATCGCCATCGTGGTTATGGCGTGCTGACGGGCATCAATTTGCTGACCGGGTGGATTTCTGCGCGCTTTGGCAGCGAAATGCGCACGCTGGATCTGAGTCTGCTGTCTGATGATGTGCATTATGCGGACGGTACAGCCATCCTGTTTCGCGGCACTCCCCCGGATCGTATGCCGCACGCCAGGCTGATGGCCATGGTGCGCGATTTGCATCTGGCCGGTTATCAGCGCTTGTATTTGTATAGCTGGCCCAAGCCCTCCGGTCTGCACTGGCGCTGGCAATTGTTCACCGGTTCGCGCGACTGGATGGAGCGTCCCCGGCGTGAGGGCTGGTACGGTTCGGGCGCCGATTACAATTTCAATCCGGTGATGGGATGGGGCGATACGCCGGGGGAGTCGGCGGCGGAACTGGCCAGTACGCTGGCGCGTTTCGATCCGCACGGACTGGCCCGGGCGCTGGAGCGGGATGAGGATCACACGGCCTGGTTTGCCGATGTCTGCGCGGCCTTGCTACCTGATTATGCGTTCAGTCTGGGCTGGGATCAGTCGGGGCCGATGCCGGAACACTTGCCGGTGATTGCGGTGCGCCGTGGCGTTCCCGATTACGCCGGACCGCCGCTTCCCTGGCCGCCCGGGTTTACCCGGATCTGGAGCGCGGGACGGCAGGAGCGGGTCGAATTCACCCATGCCGTTCGTTTGTCTTTGCCCATGCTGGCAAGCGACAGTGCAGACGACGAATAAAAAAACGCAAAAGAAAACGCAAAAGAAAACGCAAAAGAAAACGCAAAAGAAAACGCAAAGTCAGAGGCCGTTCGACCACTTGCCTTGCGCTTCCTTTGCTTATCGCCCCTTCGCTTCTCGCCCCTTTGCTTCTTGCCCTTTAATAGCGTGGGTTTAACGTCATTACCTCACACCAATACCTCCGGGTTCAGCACATTGTGCGGTGTGCCATTGGCAAAATCGACGATATTCTGAAACGCAGCGGTCAGATACAACTCATACCCGTCTTTTTCGACATAACCAAGATGGGGCGTGGCGACGACGTTATCCATGCCCAATAATGGTGCGTCGGGCGTGAGTGGTTCGGTCTCAAAGACGTCCAGTGCGGCACTTCCGGGCCGGCCCTGTTTCAGTGCGGCTTCCAATACGCCTGCGCCGATCAGTTCTGCGCGGCTGGTGTTGACCAGCATCGCTGTCGGCTTCATGTGCGCCAGATCTTCCGCCGTGACGATTGCGCGCGTGGCGTCGAGCAGGCGCAAATGCAGCGACACAATATCGGCTTGCTCAAAGAAGGCTTGTTTTGACGCGGCCACTTCGACGCCATCGTTCGCTGCCGCAGCGCAACTGGCATCGCGACCCCACACCAGAACGCGCATGCCGAAGGCCTTGCCGTAACCAGCGACCAGACGGCCGATTTTGCCGTAGCTCCAGATACCGAGAGTACGTCCTTTGAGGACGGTGCCGATGCGGTTGTATTGGGGCGTTTCGGAAACGGTTTGCCAGCGGCCGGCTTTCAGGTGGGCGGTGTACTGCGGCAGATGACGGGCGGCAGCCATGATCAGCGCCCAGGTCAGTTCCGCCGGGGCAGTCGGATCGCCGACGCCCTCGACAATCGCAATCCCCTGTTCGGTTGCGGCGGCGACATCGATGTGTCCGCTCACTTTGCCGGTTTGCGAAATTAGTTTGAGCGCGGGCAGTTTTTCCAGCAAAGCCCGCGTCAGAACGGTACGTTCGCGGATCAGGACCAGCGCATCAAACGACGCCAGTCGCGCTGCCAGCTGACCGGTGCCGCGCACGGTGTTGTGGAATACCTTGACGTCGTGACCTTGCAGCAGGCGGAAACAATCGAGCTGGCGGACGCAGTCCTGATAGTCATCGAGTATGGCGATTTTCATGTTGTCTCCTGTGGGAAGCGCAAATTATATAGGGAACCCTCCTGTCGGGCGCGGGGCGGTAGCAGCCGTGATGGCGTTTGCGTAGCAAAGCAACGGCTTAGGCAAAGCAGCTTTTTCTCCTACTACATCGCTCAACTACTTTTCGCTACAAACTTACAAGCGCGGGTTACAATCAATCCCCCATTTTCGCCCCGGCTAGGGCATGTTGGCGTTCGCACTTGCAAATGAAACGTCAGCACACCCTATAAAAAGGTATTAAAAAATCGCCGCTGTGGTGCCGTTGGGAAATAGCCGGAGCGCTTGCGCCACCGGTCTGGTAGGCGACGGTCAGTCGTTCAGGAGAGACAGTTTTGCCGCAGTCGCGTTGTTGTGCCGGTTCTGCCGGATCAGCCGGTGCCGGTGGTGAAATTGCCAGAGATTAATTTGTTTCGGAGGTAAGGTATGAATCAACCCGTCATGGGTGGTGTGGCCGCAGTCAATGCGCCCGCCAGCGTCAAACATCAAAAATTAATCAATTGGGTCGCTGAGATCGCTACCCTGACCAAGCCGCAAAGCATCTACTGGTGTGACGGGTCGCAGGAAGAATACGACCGCTTGTGTCAGCAGATGGTGGCCTCCGGCACCATGACACGCCTCAATGCCGAGAAGCGTCCCAACAGTTATCTGGCCTGTTCCGATCCCTCCGATGTGGCGCGGGTGGAAGACCGCACCTTCATGTGCTCGGCGGCCAAAGATCAGGCCGGCCCGACCAACAACTGGACCGATCCGACCGAAATGCGCACGACCCTGCACGGGCTGTTCGATGGCTGCATGCGCGGCCGCACTTTGTACGTGGTGCCGTTTTCGATGGGGCCGCTGGGTTCGCCGATTGCGCACATCGGCGTCGAACTGTCGGATTCGCCGTATGTGGCGGCCAATATGCGCATCATGACGCGCATGGGCCAGCCGGTACTGGATGCACTGGGCAGTGACGGCGAATTCGTCCCTTGCGTGCACAGCGTGGGCGCACCGTTACAGGCGGGGCAGAAGGACGTGGCGTGGCCTTGCAATCCGACCAAGTACATCGTGCATTACCCCGAGACGCGGGAAATCTGGTCCTTCGGTTCCGGTTACGGCGGCAACGCGCTGCTCGGCAAAAAATGCTTCGCGCTGCGCATTGCCTCCAACATGGGACGCGACGAAGGCTGGCTGGCAGAGCACATGCTGATTCTGGGAGTGGAATCGCCTGCCGGTAAAAAACACTATGTGGCGGCGGCATTCCCATCCGCCTGCGGCAAAACCAATTTCGCCATGCTGATTCCGCCGCAAGGCTTTGACGGCTGGAAAGTCACCACCATCGGTGACGATATCGCCTGGATCAAACCCGGTGCCGATGGCCGTCTGTATGCGATCAATCCCGAAGCCGGTTATTTCGGCGTTGCCCCCGGCACCAACGAAAAAACCAACTTCAACTGCATGGCCTCCATGCGCTCCGACACCATCTTCACCAACGTCGCGCTGACCGACGACGGCGATGTCTGGTGGGAAGGCATGACCAAGGAAGCGCCGGCGCATCTGATCGACTGGCAGGGCAAGGACTGGACGCCGGACATCGCGCGTGAAAGCGGCCGCAAGGCAGCGCATCCGAACGCCCGTTTCACGGTCGCGGCCACGCAAAATCCGGTGATCGACTCGGCCTGGGATGATCCGGCCGGCGTACCGATTTCCGCCTTCATTTTCGGCGGACGCCGCTCCACCACTGTGCCGCTGGTAACCGAAGCGCGTAACTGGGTCGAAGGCGTCTACATGGCCGCGACCATGGGATCGGAAACCACCGCTGCCGCCGTCGGCCAGCAGGGCGTAGTGCGACGCGATCCGTTTGCGATGCTGCCGTTTGCCGGCTACAACATGAGCGACTATTTCCAGCACTGGCTCAACATGGGACGCAAGATTGCCGCTTCACCCGCGGAGTTGCCGAAGATATTCTGCGTCAACTGGTTCCGTACCGATGCGGCGGGCAAGTTCGTCTGGCCCGGTTTTGGCGACAACATGCGGGTCCTGAAGTGGATGCTGGAGCGGATCGAAGATCCTTCCGGCGTACGCGTCGGTGGCGTCGATCACCTGTTCGGCATTACGCCGCGCTACGAAGACGTGAACTGGGATGGTATCGAGTTCAGCCGTGAGCAGTTCACGACCATCACTTCGATCGATCGCGACGCCTGGATTGCCGAACTGAAGCTGCATGACGAGCTGTTCGATAAATTGCAGCAGCGCTTGCCGCGTGAGTTGCTGGAAGTGCGGGCGAAACTGGAAAAACGTCTGATGAGCTAATTCTGCTCTAGAGCGCCTGTGCATGAAAAAAGCCACCGATTGATCCGGTGGCTTTTTTCATGGGGGAGCAGTAACGGGAGCGGTTAAAAAACTGCACCGCACCGCTCCTCCCTCGTGCGAGGGGCGGCGCTTTACTTAAACAAGAGCCGCAGCGAATCCCAGGCGCGGCCAAAAATGCTCGCTTGCGAAACTTGTTCCAGCGCTACGACCGGCACTTCCAGGATGACGTTGCCGTCGAGGCTGACTTTCATGGTGCCGACCTTGGCATTTTCCGCCAGCGGTGCCATCAGCGGATCGTTGCGGGTCAGGGTAGGTTTCACCTTGGTGGCAGAACCTTTGGGTACGGTCACGTACACATCGTGCCGGAAACCGATTTTGACCTGACTTTGCGCGCCTTTCCACACCTTGGGCGTATCGATGGCCTGATCCTTGGCATACAGCTTGACCGCATCGAAATTCTGGAAGCCCCAGTTCAGCAGCTTCTGGCTTTCCTGCGTGCGCACCTGATCCGAAGTGGTGCCGACAATGACGGAAATCAGACGGCGTTCGCCATTGCCTTCCTGGCGTCGGGCCGAGGTAATCATCGAATAACCCGCGCTTTCGGTGTGGCCGGTCTTCATGCCATCAACGGTCGGGTCCAGCCACAACAAACGGTTGCGGTTAGGTTGAGTGATGTTGTTGTAGGTGAATTTTTTGGCCGAGTAATACGTTTTGTAAAACTGCGGGAAATCATTGATCAGACGATTCGCCAGCACCGACAAATCGCGCGCAGTGGTGTAATTGGCCGGGTCAGGCAGGCCGTGCGGATTGGTGTAATGGGTGTTGCGCAATCCCATACGTTGCCCTTCCTGATTCATCTGATTGACAAAAGCATCGACCGAACCGGCGACGGCTTCCGCGACCGCGACCGCTGCATCGTTGCCGGAAACGGTAATCAGGCCGAACAGCAGATTGTCGATGCTGACCGGTTTGTTGGGCTCAATGAACATCTTGGAGCTGCTGGGATCGACTTTCCAGGCGTCCACTGACACATTGACGGTCTGGGTCAGACTCAGCTTTTTATCGCGCACGGCGGCAAAGGCCAGATAGGCGGTCATGATCTTGGTCAGCGAAGCAGGTTCCACGCGCAAATCCGCATCCTGGGAGGCAACCACCTGATTGCTGGTGGCATCGAGCAGCAGCCAGCTTTTAGCAGCAATGCTCGGCGGCGAAAGGGTTTGGGCGCTGGCGGCGGAAAAAGCCAGTGCCATGGCAGCGAAAGCTGCGAGAAATTTTTTCATGGGGACTTGTAAAGAAAGTAAAAATGGAGGCGGAAGGCTCGGAAACGAAAACATAACAGGGCGAGGCGCTCATGCCCGGCTGGCACGCAGACAAAACAGGCCACCGGAAAGGATGATTATAAACAATAGTAAAGAAGCGGCTGATTTAGCCACGGCGCCGAAGGGGCAAATGCGGCGGTATTTATGGCGTTGACCGGACACGCTCATCAAGGTAAATCAGACGCTTCCTGACCGAATGCGCCGGATCAGCGCAGCCACATCTCGACCACCAGGTTTTTGATGTGTTGCAGCTTGCGATGGAAAAAATGGTCGGAGCCGGGAATGACGATGACCGGAATATCGAGCGGCCGCGCCCAATCGAAGACGGCAGTGAGCGGGATGGTGTCGTCCTGCTCGCCGTGGATCAGAATAGTATTCGCCGGTACCGGCGGCATGGCCCATTTTCCGGCGGCGCTGCCGACCAAAACCAGCCGTTCGACAGGCGTCTGCGCAGCCAGCAATTGCTGATTCAGGCAGGCCTGGACGAAGGTGCCAAAGGAAAAGCCGGCCAGTGCCAGCGGCACATCGGGATAGTGCGTACGCATGTGTTGCAGCAGCAAGGCCATATCGGCGGTTTCACCGACGCCGTTGTCATGCACGCCCTCGGATTGACCGACGCCGCGAAAATTCATGCGCACCGCAGCGTAGCCCAGTGCCTGGAAGGCGCGCGTGAGCGTCTGCACTACCTTGTTGTCCATCGTGCCGCCGAACAGCGGATGCGGATGCGCAATCAGGGCCAGTCCTACCGGTGCCGGAAACTGTTCGGCATCGGGCAAGTCCAGCGCGCATTGCATCAGACCGGCGTTGCCGGCGAGCGTAAAGTTTTGTGTGTGAATATTCATGAGTGCGGGCAACTGCCCGGAGAGGTCTTTAAATTTTGAGCCGTTCGACTATCTGGCCGCCGACGATATGGGTGTCGATGATGTCGTCGATGTCCTGGTTATCGACGTAGGTGTACCAGGTGCCTTGCGGGTAAATCACGATGGCCGGGCCTTCTTCGCAGCGCTCCAGACATCCGGCGCGGTTAATGCGGACTTTGCCTTCGCCGTTCAGCTCCAGCTGTTTGATGCGTTTCTTGGCGTGGCTCAAAGCCTGTTCGGCACCTTTATGCGCGCAGCAGGTGCGTTCGCCGGGAGGGCGTTCGTTAATGCAAAAAAAGACGTGGTGCTGATAAAAAGGGGTGTCAGCCATCATGGCTCCAGTCGGTGATGCCAGCGATGCCAGGACGCCAGTGTCGATCAAAGGGCATCCGGGCGAGGAGTTGCCATCATACACTGCGATGGCGCATGTTTCAGGCCGTGTCGGGGTGCGGCTTCTGACGTGGCGAACGCAGCAGAAACCAGAACGCCAGGAAGGGCCACAACACGGAAAGAAATTGGGCTGCGCCATTGAAATTGAGAAATTTCCCTTGCACCCAGGTTTGCAGGGTCGAGGCAAAGTAAGGATTATCCGGCATCAGATTAGCGACGATCAGGCTGATCATCAGTGCCAGAACCGCAACTCGCCGCTGCGCCGTGTGGCGTGCCAGCGCAAGTGCGAGCAGCATCAGTGAGGCGATCAATATGCCGCCGACAGCCCCCGGAGTGAGCCAGGAAAAAGCCTGTTCCGGCGTGAAAATGAGCGCATTGGCGAGCGACTTCATGGCCACCATACTCACCGTCAATACGATCGCCATGACGGCGCGCGGCGCATTTTTACGCAACAGCAACATAAACATCAGCGCGCCGCCTATCATCCCGCAGGCGGTCACGACGAGATCGGCCAGCCAGTATTGTTCCGCGCTCGGGTGGACGCCGTTGAGCCACAGCGAAGACAGATCGAAGGGCTGATCGAGCAGCGATGACAATAAACCCGACAATGCGCCCACAATCTGTCCCAGACCAAACACCTGACTTTGCGGATAAATCTGCGCCAGCGGCCAGAGCGCAATGATCAGCAGTCCGGGACTTGCATCCCGATGAAACCAGCGCTGTCGCAATGCCAGCAAGCGACTTTCCCGCACCGCACGGCAAGACCACACGCCAATGAGCGCGCCGACCAGACAGCCGGCGGTATTGGTGAGCAAGTCCAGATTGGACGACACGCGCGTCGGCAGATAAGTTTGCACCGCCTCCATGATCGCGGACAGGGCGAATCCGCCCAGCACCACCAGCAACAAGGCCGGGATGCCACGCACACGCGGATAGAGGGAGTAAATGGCGAACAACCCGAGCGGCGCATAGCCGGCGACGTTGGTCAGAACATCGAACAAGGTCCAGTAATAAGGAAAGCGGGCGAACAGATAGGCAAAGGGCGACAGACCCATGTCGCGCCAGCCGGAAAAGGGGAACCAGCTCGCATACACAATCAATAGCGCATAGACCACCAGACTGATGCGCGCGAATGAGGGCGCATCGTCGAGGTTCTCGGACGTATCAGGGGCGGGGGAAGGGACGGAGCGATGAGGTGCGGGCATCGGCTCAGGTTAACCGATTTCATTGCGCCGCGCAGCATGTTGTCGTTGTGCATGACGTCGCGCATGAGGGAAATTGCCGGGTGCGAGACTGGCTGTGCCGACGGACGGCAATCGCGCTGCAATCGCCGTTACAATGTCGGCCATGGCAGACACGCTCCCCCCCACCGTCACTCCCACCGATTCCGCTGCGCGCATTGCCGCGCATTATGCGTTGCTGGCGCAGTCTGCCCGGCAGGCCGGACTGCTGCCTGACATTGACATAGACATACGGACGGTAGCGGAAACAGGCTCCACCAATGTCGACCTGATGACCGCGCTTCCGGGTTTGCTTCAGCCGACCCTGCTGCTCGCGCATTCGCAGACCGCCGGACGCGGTCGGGCCGGACGCGTCTGGCACGCCGAGTCTGGTGCGGCGCTCACGTTTTCTTTGGCGTGGCGCTTGGCTTTGCCGTTGTCGGCGCTGGCTGGTTTGCCGCTGGCAGTGGGCGTGGCATTGGTCGATGCGTTGGCCGATACGCTGGCGCTGCAAGGCGTGCATGCGCGTCTGAAATGGCCGAACGACATCTTGCTGGACGGTGCCAAACTGGGCGGTGTGCTGATTGAAACAGCGTCGGTCAAGTCGGCTGTCGGGCAGATCTGGGCAGTGATCGGCGTGGGACTGAACCTGACCTTGAGCGACGCGCAGACGCTACGCATCGGCCGCGCCGCCACCGGAGCCGCTTCGTTGCAGTCCATGGAACGGGAGGCGCTGATGGCGGCCATTCTCCATAGTCTGGTGCTGAATCTGCGGCAATTCGAGGCAGAAGGTTTTGCCGGCTTCGCCGCACGCTGGAATCATTTGCATGCCTATGCCGGTCAGGCGGTCGATATCATCGATAACGGCAAGACGCTGTACAGCGGACTGGCGCAGGGCGTCGATAGTGCAGGGCGCTTGTTGCTCAACACCGCGCAAGGACAGATTGCGGTTATTGCCGGCGATGTCTCTTTGCGCTTGCAGGAGGCGAGCTGACATGCTGCTCTTGATTGATATCGGCAATACGCGTCTGAAATGGGCGATTGCGCCATCGGCCTCACCCACCGGCGACGATGGCCGGCGCTGGCTGCACAGCGGCGCACTGGCCCATCACGCAATGGAGCAGATGCCAGCCTTGTTGCAGCAGCATCCTATCCGGCGGGTACTGATTTCCAATGTAGCCGGTCATGCCGTACGCGCTGCTTTGGATGCGCTGTTGACGCCTGCGGTGGTCGGTCGCGTCGTCGAGGTGCAATGGTTTGCCTCCAGTGCGGCGCTGGCGGGCGTGCGTAATGGGTATCGGGATCCCTTGCAGCTCGGCTGCGACCGTTTCGCCAGCGCGATCGGCGCGCATGCCTTGTATCCCGGCGAAGCGATGATCGTAGTCAATGCCGGTACCGCTACCACCATCGACGCACTGACGGCGGATGGGCGGTTTCTGGGCGGGATGATTTTGCCCGGACTGGATTTGATGACCGCTTCGCTGGCGAAGGGCACGGCGCAATTGCCGCAGGTGGCGTCGGATGCGGGCGCTACTGGTCCGCTCACGATATTTGCCGACAATACCCGACAGGCCATTCTCGCGGGTTGCCTGCAGGCGCAGACCGGAGCGATTGAGGCCGCCGTGGCCACGCACGCTGCAACTGGTGGCGACAAGGTGCGTTGTCTGGTTTCAGGCGGCAGCGCCGCTTCTCTGCTGCCGAATCTGCGCATTGATGCCGAGTTCGTCGAGCAGCTGGTGCTGATCGGTTTGCATGAGGTGGCCTTGTGTTCCTGATCGCCAGGACCTGTTTTACCGCAGCACAATAAGCCCTACCGACACAAAATACATTGGCATAAAAAAAGAATGGAAAAAGGCTGAATGCATGTTGAAACTAAGCTTCTGGTTGTTGTTGATCATCAATGGCGTACTGCTGGCGCTGCAGCAAGGCGTGTTCGGCGTGCAGCCGGTTCCGCAACGCGAACCCTTGCGGCTGGCGCTGCAACTGCATCCTGAGCAGATACGTCCGCTGCCGGTTGAGAACCCGGCTCCTGTTTTGCCGGTGACGCCCGCTCCTCTTCCGGCCGTATCCGCAGTCACTCCGGTTCCTGTGGCATTGCCTCCCACGCCTGCGGCAGTTGTTGCTTCGCCTGTTGTTCCGGCTGTTATTCCAGCTGTGACCCCGGCTGTCACCCCGCCTGTCGCCCCTCCTGCTGCGGTTCCGGTGCCTCTGCCGCCTGCCGCGAAAACTCCTCCTTCCGTTGTCGCTCCGCAAGCGTCCGCTCCCGCTCCGGTTTTGAGTACGGCCTGCATAGAAATCGGCGATTTCAGTCCGGTCGAGGCCGATAAATTCGCCGCACGTCTGCTGACGCTGAAACCGCCGCTGGTGCCGACGCGCCGCATGGTGCAGGAAATCAGTAACTACATGTTGTACATCCCTCCGCAGGGGAGCCAGGAGGCGGCTGAGCACAAGGCTGGCGAGCTGCGCCGTTTGCATCTCGATGATTTTCAAATCCTGACCGAGCCGCCCGCTTTGCGCTGGTCCATTTCATTAGGGGTATTCAAGACCGAGCAAGCCGCCAAGTCGCGGATAGCGTCCTTGATTCAAATAGGCGTGCGCAGTGCCAATATCATGGCCCGCACCGCCAGTACCAGCAAATTGGTACTGCAACTACCGCACTTCGAGCCCGGCAGCAGGGCCGGCGTTGACAGCCTGAAGAAGTATTTTCCGACGCAGGAAGTGCGGGATTGTCCTGCGCGTCCGGCCGTCAGCCCCGCCTGAGCGGACTCATGCAGGCGGTTGACGTCTCCCGCTTGAACCGATCTGGATAAAACGTCTCCGAAGCCGCCGGACTTTCCATGTAGAATCCGGTATCCCGACTGCCCACACAGGATTGTTGCCATGACCGTACTACCCGAAGTCGCTCCTCAGATCAAAGCTGAAATTCTGGCTGAGGCCTTGCCCTACATCCGTCAGTTTCACGGCAAGACCATTGTGGTCAAATACGGCGGCAACGCCATGACCGAGGAGCGCTTAAAGCACGGCTTTGCGCGCGACGTCATTTTGCTCAAGCTGGTCGGCATGAATCCGGTGGTGGTCCATGGCGGTGGTCCGCAAATTGACAACGCCTTGAAAAAAATCGGCAAGCAAGGCCAGTTCGTGCAAGGCATGCGGATTACTGACGAAGAAACCATGGAAGTGGTGGAATGGGTGCTTGGCGGCGAAGTCCAGCAGGATATCGTGATGCTGATTAATCACTATGGCGGTCAGGCAGTCGGGCTGACCGGCAAAGACGGCGGCCTCATTCGCGCCCGCAAGATGAAAATGCCGGATCGTGAGCATCCGGGTGAATTCCTCGATATCGGCTTCGTCGGTGAAATTGAAGCGATCAACCCGGCGGTGGTCAAGGCCTTGCAGGACGACGCTTTCATTCCCATCATCTCGCCTATCGGTTTCGGTGCCGACGGTCAGGCCTACAACATCAATGCCGATGTGGTGGCAGGCAAGATCGCAGAAATCCTGCATGCGGAAAAACTGATCCTGATGACCAATATTGCCGGCGTGCAGGACAAGCAGGGCAATCTGCTGACCGACTTGTCGGCGCGCGAAATCGATGAAATGTTCGCCGATGGCACCATCTCCGGCGGCATGCTGCCGAAGATTGCTTCGGCGCTGGATGCGGCCAAGTCGGGCGTCAATACGGTGCATATCATCGACGGCCGCATCGAACATTCGCTGCTGCTGGAAGTGCTGACCGAGCAGGCCTTCGGGACGATGATCCGCTCGCACTGAGGTTTTTCCCCGGGAAGTAAAAAGCCGTTCAGTTCTAAGGAGCTGAGCGGTTTTTTTATTTCCGAATGAATAGTGTTGCAGAAGAAATGGTTGAAGTAATTAATCAATCAATCAAAATTAATTAACATTGGATAATAAATATTAATTCAATAGTTATTAATTAAATAGTTATTAATTCAATAGTTATTAATTCAATAGTTATTAATTCAATAGTTATTAATTCAATAGTTATTAATTAAATAATATCAATCTAGTTCGATTTCATTTATTTTATTTTATTGTAATTTGAAATTCAACTTAATTTCAATTAATCAACATTTCAATTTGGAAATTATATATTCAATAAATAATTGTATTTATTCTTTGAATGTTTTAGTGTTTCGCTGATTCAATCATTACATTCTTTCTCTATTCAAAGGGATACTCCATGGGATTTTCTCTAGAACGATTTGAATATCTCGCGTATACCCGTCAACACGAAATTGCTGCTCGGGAATTAATGGTGCTGCTGTCTGCGCTGGATGCCAATTACGGCTTGATGGGAGAAGACTTCATCGCCAAGCCCGTCGCCAGTGTCCATCCGCAGGAAGTAGGCGAACACGTATTGGCGCGGATTTCCTCGGCGGTATCCTGTTTATTTTCAGATGCTTCTTTTCAGTTTTCACCGGTAGGTCACGGGCAAATTCTGAACTGGCACCGCTGGCTATCGTCCTTGTTTTCCGCCAGCCAGTTGCGTAACGCCGATCACGTTATCCGCGCCCTGAATTTGCGCGGCGAAGAGGACCTGGGCAATGTCGAAATTGCCGACAAGGACCTGATCAAGTTTTGCATGCTGTTTTCGCCTGAGTCGGAAATCCCGCTGGATTTAGATGCCATGTGGGAGCACAACAAAGTGCTGACCGCCGGTTTATGTCTGGTACTCATGTCGCCACGATTTCTCGGTTCGCCGGTGGCGCATGACAAGCGCGAGAAAATATTGCCGTGGCTGTCACGCAAGTTACCGGAAATCGATGATCTGTCCGTTTTGCCCGCCGGCATCCTGCACGACGTCTACATGCATTGCAGCTACGCCGATCAGCCTGAAAAGCACGATATCAAACGCGCCATCAATATTCTGATCCGGCGCAAACTGCACGAAGCCGGCTTGTTCGCGCTGCCGCCGACGGACGGCATGCCCGCCGGATCGAAACCGGTCATGCTGGTCATCGTGGAATGGTTCACTGCCACCCACTCCATCTACCGGACACACTCCCGCACCATCGAATCGGCCAGGGACTTATTCCACGTCATCGGGATGGGCTATGAGCACAGCGTGGATGAGGCAGGACGGGCCATCTTCGACGAATTCATCCCGATTGAAAAAGGCGACATGCTGGCGCAGCTCCAGCAGATTCAGGCGACGGCAAAAGAGAAAAAAGCAGAAGTGATGTACATGCCCAGTGTCGGCATGTTTCCCATCACGCTCTATCTGAGCAATATGCGACTTGCCCCTCTGCAAGCCATGGCGCTGGGGCACCCGGCTACCACCCACTCCCCCGAAATGGACTATGTAGTGGTGGAAGAAGACTACGTCGGCGACCCCGCCTGCTTCAGCGAAACCTTGCTGCAACTACCCGTCGACGGCATGCCCTATCGACCGTCAAGCGAAGCAGCCGCCTTCGTCGTCGACACCGTCTATCGGGAAAAGCCGGATCTGGTGCGCATCGTGATCGCCGCCACGACCATGAAACTGAACCCTCTGTTTTTAAGCACGCTGGCCGAGATCCTTCATGCCTCACCGGTAAAAATCCACTACCACCTGCTGATCGGGCAAGCGCAGGGATTGATGCTGCCGCAGATCAAACGCGTCATCAGTCAGTTTCTTGGCGACCGCGCCACGGTGTATCCGCATCAGTCCTACAAGGATTATCTGAAGGTCATGGCGGACTGCGACATGTTCGTCAATCCTTTCCCCTTCGGCAACACCAACGGCATCATCGATACCGTGACCGCCGGTCTGGTGGGCATCTGCAAGACCGGACGCGAAGTGCATGAACACATCGACGAAGGATTATTTGGCCGCCTCGGTTTTCCTTCCTGGACCGTCGCGCATACCCGCGAGGAATACATCGCCGCGACCCTGCGCATGGCCTCGCAGCACGCTGAGCGTACGGCCTTGCGCAAGGAACTCGCCAATCCTGCCGCAGTACAAAAACTCTTCCATGGTCGCCCCGAAATCATGGGGCGCATGTTGCTCAACGCATTAACGAGCCGATTCTTGCAGCTCGCTTAATCCGCTTCAGGAAATTCACGCCAGTATAAAAAAGACGCAGCTATTCCTAAAAACGAGCGGCCGGCAGAGCCGCCGCCTTGCCGGGGAAACAAGGATGTTCGAGACCAGTAAAGCCAACCGGCGTCGTTATATGGATGGTGCCTTCCAGTCGCGCTATTTTGTGGGAAGGGGCATCGACATCGGCGGTGCGCCCGATCCGCTGGCGCAGCATGCCGGCTTATTTCCGCGTATGGGCGAGGTCAGAACCTGGGACTTGCCCGACGGCGATGCGCAGGGCATGCAAGGCATTGCCGACGAAAGTCTGGACTTCGTTTACTCCAGTCACTGTCTCGAACACATGGTGGATGTGAGGCAGGCATTAAAGAACTGGTTGCGCATACTGAAGCCAGGCGGTTACCTGATCGTCACGGTGCCGGACGAAGACCTGTACGAACACGGATACTGGCCGTCCCACTTCAATGCCGACCACAAAGCCAGCTTCACGCTCTACAAACAGCGGCCGACCATGGGCAGCTCGATCAATCTGATCGACCTCGTGCGCGAGTTCGGCCCCGATGTCGAGTGCGAACGCCTGTGGCAGATACGCGATTTTTACAATGAAAACGCCGCCGAGACTGACCAGACCCAGGGCATGGCCGAATGCGCGATTGAGTTTGTCTGGCGCAAAAAAACCAATCGTGGCATCGCCTGTTTGCAACAAGGGATGCAGCATTACCGATCGTTTCAGGATCGTGACGCCATGTTCTGTTATCAGGCAGCAATAGAGGAAGACCCGCGGCTCTTCGATGCCTACAACCAGCTTGCCCATCTGCTGACTCAGGCCGGCCAATACGAGGCCATTGATCCGCTGTGGCAGCGCTGCGAACAAGCGCTTCCGGAACAACATTTGCCCAAGCTGTATCGGGCGCTGGCGCTGATCTCGCAGGGACAATTCGACGAAGGTTTCAAACGACGGGATGTCCTGATCTCCGACGAAAGACGCAGCGCGGTGTTGCCACCGACCGCCTATCCGCGCTGGGAAGGGCAATCGCTGGAGGGTAAGTCGATTGTCTTCTGGACCGAATTCGGATTTGGCGATGAACTCATGTTTGCCCGCTTTGCCGCCACCTTCAAAGCCATGGGGGCCTTACGGGTCACGGTGGTCTGCCAGACGGCCATCCTGGACATCATGCAATCACTGAATGGTGCGGATCGGGTGGTTGATGCGAAATCGGTCGAGGACTTGCCCCCGCATGATTATTGGGTCTATCCGCATTCGATACCGGTGCATTACTCGCTGCAAACGCATGGCGTGCCGGATAAGCTTCCCTACCTTCGCGCCTCTCCGCAGCAGATCAAAAAATGGAAGGGGAAATTGCCTGAGAAAGACGCTCGTTTGCGGGTCGGTCTGGTCTGGAAGGGAAGTCCTCTGCATGAAAATGATGCCTTCCGCTCATTACCCGGTCTGGTCTGGCTGGAGCCTCTGTTCGATATACCTGGAATTCATTTCATCAGCCTGCAGAAGGGAGCAGGTGAGGATCAGTGCCAGGAATTCGCGCACCGAAGCAAACTTTCCCTGCGCGCTGTCGGCAATCAATTCGACACGTTTTCAGATACCGCCGCCGTCATCGATCAGCTCGATCTGGTGATTACCGTCGATACCGCTGTCGTCCATTTGGCCGGGGCGATGGGAAAGCGCACATGGCTGTTGGTGCCGGCCTATACCGACTGGCGCTGGGGAGTGGGGAAAGAGAGCAGTCCCTGGTATCCCACCGTCAAAATATTCCGGCAAAAACGCGTGAGCGAATGGGCGTCGGTGATTGAACTGGTGCGGCAGGAGTTAGGAACTTTGGCGAAAGAGTTTCTGCGTCGCAGTTAAATAGTGCCGGTCGGGAGTATCAGAGGGTGATACTGCAATTATTAAATTAATATTATTATTAAGAAATATTTCCATTAATAATTATTATTGTGAGATGGGCGGATTCAAGCGGTCACTGCAACACCTGATTTTCATCATAAATTAAAATCGATGAGGTGTGCGATGCCAAGTATTTACGGAGCAATGACCGATGATCGCAAAGCCATCATCTGGCGAATGTGGCAACAAGGATATCCGATGAGCGAAATAGCCAGGGACATTGAGAAGCCAGCGGCAACCATATACTCCTACCTGCTCTATCACGGTGGCATCACGCCACGAAAGAGGCAGCGTCGAGCGACTTACCTTACTCTTGAAGAGCGCGAAGACATTTCTAGGGCACTAGCCAAAGAGTGCAGTATTCGCAGTATTGCCAGAGAACTTAATCGCTCACCATCGACAATTTCCAGGGAAATATCCCGGAACGGTGGCGTCGTTAAATATCGTGCCAGTATTGCTGAACAAGCTTTTCTTAAACGAGCGAAGCGACCAAAATCATTCTTACTGGCAGAACGTCCCGCCCTAAGATGTCTTGTAGAGGAAAGGCTCGCCTCAAACTGGTCTCCAGAGCAAATCGCTGGATGGCTAAAGACCAGGCAGACCGACACGAGCAAGGAGATGTATGTGTCCCATGAAACGATATACAAATCTTTGTTTATTCAGACACGGGCCTTATTTCGGGAAGAGCTGAAAAAACATTTAAGAACGAAACGGATGTTTCGCCATGCCAAAAATCATAAGGCCGGTAGTAGAGGGCAAATTTTGGATGCTATCTCGATCAGAGATCGTCCCGTTGAAATCGAAGACCGAGCAATCCCTGGGCACTGGGAGGGCGATCTGATTATCGGTGCCAATAACAGCGCCATAGCCACCGTAGTTGAGCGTCAGTCTAGATTTACCGTCTTGTGTAAGTGTGAAGGCCGCACAGCACCAAGTGTGGTGCACTCACTGACGGAGCAGATGAAAAAACTTCCCTATCAGATCTGCAAAAGTTTAACTTGGGATCGCGGACAAGAGCTTTCAGCACATAAACAATTTACTATCGCAACAGATATGGAAGTTTATTTTTGCGATCCTCGTAGTCCATGGCAACGTGGCACTAATGAAAATACCAATGGTCTGTTGAGGCAATATTTCCCAAAAGGAAGCGGACTGGCCAAATATTCCCAACACGAATTAGATGACATAGCAGCAGAGCTCAATGCCCGACCACGAAAAACTCTCGGGTTTAGAACGCCGGCGGAAATTTTTAATAACGCGTTGCAGTGACCGCTTGAATCCGCCTGTATTGAAAATACATTTCAATAATTTATTTATTTAAGATATTGTGTAAATAAGCGGATATAAATAAAAAATTAAATGCATGGTTTTTAATATTAAATATTTTCGTTCAATACAATTTCCAAAATTAATTTATTTTCAAATTAATCTGGTGGGTAATTGATCCATTGCCACGCCGTAGCGCCCGGCAATCCGATCTCAGGAAAGTGTTGCATTGGTCTGCTCTTCAGAGCGGAATGAAAGGTGCCAGGATAGCCGCCGATCAGAAACGGAGTCTGTGTATGCGCGAAATGAAAACAAAAAATGACATACGGTGCGTCACCTGGGAAGCCCATTCCCGGACTCGGGAAGCCCTCCGCGCAGGCCTTCTTTCAGGCGCATTATCAGGCTTGCTAGCAGGCATCCTGCTTCTGGCCTTTATGCACGTCACCTTTGCCGATGAAATGGCTCCAGTGAAGTCTGCTCAAGCCGCAGATCACGTCAAAGTACGCACTGTCAGCTGGGAGGGAAGTTCCACCAGGGTGGCCAATGCGAGGCTGGCGGCCTTGAAAGAAAATTTACTGCACAAGACGCTCGACCGCGCCCAGTTGGAACAGATTCTGGCCGATCTCACCATGGAGTTGCGTAATGGCGGTTTAATGATTGCGCAAGTCATCATGACACCCGCCAGCCGCACCGCTTTTTTCTCCACGGGTGAGCTGTATCTCAACGTATTTGAAGGAAAAATCGGCGCCATCGATCTCATCAATACTTCCTTGGTGGATACCACGCGACTGCAACAGGTCTCTGAGAAAGCCTTGTGTCCTGAAGGAATTGGCAACGACTGCATCCTCACTGCGCAAAAAATGGAACGCGCCACGCAGCTTTTGCAAGACATTACCGGCGTCAAACTGGAACGTCCGCAACTCTCCCCAAAAGGCGTGGCGGTAGGACAGACGCGGGTAGAAATCACGGTGGCAAAAAATATCGAGAGGTATTCCGGCTCGGTCAGCGCAGATAACAACGGCGTTGGCTCCACCGGTAAAAACCGGCTCGGCGTCGTCGGTGCGATGAACAATGTGCTGGGGCAAGGGGATGTGCTCAATCTCGGTTTCAATACCACCAGCCGGCAGCAAAATAGCGGACTGATCGGTTTCAAAGTGCCGCTGGGCAGTGACGGCTGGCGTGGCACCAGCAGCCTCTCGCGCAGTTTGTTTTCGGTCTCAGCGGTCAACTCCGATGGACGCGCCGATACGGCAACGCTGGGCCTGGCCTACCCGCTTTTACGCGGACTGGAGCGTAACTCCATGCTGGCGCTCGACGGCGTTGCCACGCATTCCCTGGTCAATACTCTGGGGGTGAAGGTGTCCGACAAACAGCTCTATTCGCTACGCGGGTCGCTGGATTTCAATTCGGGGGATCGTGCGCTGCAACTGGGTCAAAGCTTCTGGTCCGGCAATATGGCGCTGTCGCTCGGTAGCGTCGCCGACCACACAGCGACGGGCAATCCGGCGAACCAGTTGGGCAGTTATCAAAAACTCGGCTTTAATCTGCTGCGGCGACAAAATTTCGACAACAGCGGCAATGCGTATGGATTGCTCAGTCTGCGCGGTCAGCTTGCCAGCCGCAATCTGGACCCTTCGGAAAAAATATCACTGGGAGGCCTGTCCGGGGTCCGCGCCTTTCGCAATGATGAGGGCTCTTTGGATGACGGCATGATTGTGACGATGGAATTGCGCCACCGCACGATACTGTCTTCCGGTGACATGTTTGCGCCGGGAATATTTATCGATTATGCCAACGGCAACATCAACCATCAGACTTATAGCAACTGGCAAATCCAGAGCGGTTATTCCAGTAGCAGTATTTCCAATCATCGCAGCTTGTCTGCCTTCGGCATGGCGCTGGACTGGCTCAGCCCGACTCGGCTCAGCGGTACGCTGGTCTGGGCTAAACGCATGCCTGGCAGCGCCGACTCCATCAACTATCCCGGCAGTGCGACGTCGCGTATCTGGCTGGTCCTGGGCTATGGGTTTTAAGCGGCACCCAGCAGAAATTCCTGAATCAATGCAACGGATTTTATTTTTATCAAGAACCGGACTGGAATGGACTAAGCAGGCGGAGTAAGTCTCCAGCCCCACTGATTTTGTCGGACTACGCCTGGTTGATTTTAAAAAAGCAGGCGAGCTACTTTCAGATCTGAGGACGCTCATGAACCAGCTTCTTTATCGGCTTATTTTCAATAAAAAACGCGGCATGCTGATGGTGGTGGCAGAAACCGCCACCAGTCACGATAAAGGGAGCGGCAATGGCGGCACCGGCAGTGCCGGCAGCGCTCATGGTGGTGCTCATAGTTGCGCTCATCGCGGCAAGATAAGCGACATCGTCTTTGTTCCCATGCGCAGCATTGCCCTTGCCAGCGCGCTACTGAGCGGTTCAGCGCTGTTGTTGTCGGAGCCGCCAAAAGCATTGGCGCAGACCTTGCCGCAAGGCGGCGTGGTAGCCGCCGGTGCCGCCAGCATCGCGCAAACCAATGCCAATTCCCTCCTCATCAATCAGAGCAGCAACCGCGCCGTCCTTAACTGGAACAGTTTCAATATCGGCGCAGGCAACAGCGTGCAATTCCAGCAACCGGGCAGCAGCGCAGCGGTACTCAATCGCGTCACCGGACTGACCGGCAGCAGCCAGATTATGGGCACGCTCACCGCCAACGGTCAGGTATTCCTGGTCAATCCGCAAGGCATCGTCTTTGGCAATGGCGCGATGGTCAATGTCGCAGGGCTGATGGCGTCTACCAAGGACATTGGCAATGCCGCATTCATGAGCGGCAATCAGGATCTGATTTTCGGCGGTGCCGGCACCAGTAATGGCCTGATCCAGAACAGCGGTAGTCTCACTGCCTTGGGCGGTTACGTTGTCCTCATGGGCGATCAGGTCAGAAACAGCGGCGTCATCAATGCCGCTGCTGGCCGCGTGGTGTTGGCAGCGGGTGATCAGGCCACCATCAGTTTGTCGAACGGGCAACTGGTCAACTTCGTGCTGAGCAACGTCACTGCCAACGCGCTGGTAGAGCAAAGCGGCGCGATCAATGCCGCCAATGGTCAGGTATTAATTAGCGCGCAATCGGCCAATGCCCTACTGAACGACGTCATCAATCTGACCGGCGTGATTAATGTCTCCGGCAGTCAGGGCAGCGTGATCGTCAATGGTGGTGCGGCGGGGACGGTGAACCTGTCGGGTGCCACGATCAGTGTCGCCAACCCCAACGGTATCGGCGGCAACGTCACGCTGACCGGGCAACAGGTAGGCCTGTTCGGCCAGACCTTCATCGATGCCAGCGGCAGCACCGGCGGCGGCACGGTGCTGGTCGGCGGTGATTATCAGGGCAGTAACGCTGGCACGGTTGCGCATGCACAGGCGACCGTGATGTCGGAAAACGCCAGCATCGACGCTTCTGTCACCGGTACCGGTAATGGTGGCAGAGTGGTGTTGTGGTCGGATAATTACACGGGCTTTTACGGCAACATTGCAGCGCGCGGCGGCGCGCAGGGCGGTGACGGCGGTGCGGTCGAAACCTCTAGCCACAACAACCTGCAAGCCTTCGGCAGTGTGGATGCGAGTACGACAGCGGGCCATGCCGGTAGCTGGTTGCTGGACCCGGTCGACATTACCATCAGCTCGGCGAGCAACTCCAATTACACCGGCGGCGTCCATACCGGCTTCACGGCAGGCGTTGATAGCAGCGCCACGGTCAGTAATGCCACGATCAATTCGGTTCTTAGCGCAGGCACCAGCGTCACCATCAGCACCGCCAATTCCAGCGCTGTAGCCTTCGGCGACATTGCCATCGTTGCCGACATTATTAAATCATCCGGCGCGAATACCAGCCTGACCTTGACCGCAGGCCGTAACATCCTCTTCGATAATGCAAAAATTCGGGCCGACTTCAATCTGATGAACCTGACGATGAATGCGGGGAATACCATCTCGTTCAACAATGCCCTGGTCGAACTCGCTGGCGGTAATTTGCAGGTGACGGCCAACGGTAGCAGTGGTGGTAACGGAGTGAATTTTTTCAGCAACAATACCTTTAGCAATGTGGTTGGCTTTATCAATGGCAGCAGCGCTGCGGGAAATGGCGTTACCTTTAGTGGCAATGCCAGCACGGCCTTTACCGAGACCGGTATCGGTACATTGAATATCACCGGCATCAGCAACGGCACTAATGATGCGCTTCTGTTGGGTTCCGGCAATATCGTGCAAGACAATGCATCCACGCTCAATCTCAACGGTTGCGCCACAGCGAGCGGTGCTTATGGCGTAACGATTGCCGCCGGAACCAATGTGCAGCAAGTCAACAATGGCGTCATTCATATTGTTGCCAACGGCGTTTCCACAGCAATGAATCTCGCCGGTAATCTGACGCAAGCGAGTACCGGCAGCATGTCGGTAAGCGGCACCTCCACCACTGGCATGGGGATCAACCTTTCCGGGGTAGTTAACCAATCGGGCGCAGGTGCGCTCACGCTCACTGGAACCGGTATTGATCAGGGCGTGTATGTGCAAGGTCAAATCCTCCAGAGCAGCACTGGCAGCATGGGATTGACGGGCACCGCCAGCGGCAGCAATGCGAGCAGCACGGCGGGTCTCTATTTCGATAGCGGTACCAGCCTGCTTCAGTCGAGCACCGGTTCCTTGACGCTGAGTGGTACGGCCTCGAATGCCTCGGCGCTGGCCGGGGTGTACTTCTCCAACACCAGTCTTACGCAGACCAATCCCGGCACCCTGACCATCAACGGCGCAGGACCGAGCGGCGTCAATTTTGCAGGCAGTAGCAACCTCACACTGAACAACACCGGCACGCTCAATGTCAACGGCAACGGATCGACTGGCCCCGGCTTTGTCATGGGCGGCGGCACCAACCTCACGCTCAATAACACTACCGCAACCATTGGCGGAACCAGCACCAACAGTACCGGGATTGATCTCGCAGGAACCTCGTCACTGCTTGGTTTTAACGCGGTTGCCATTCTTACCGGCACCAGCACGAACGGCACAGGCGCGCGGATCGAGGGCGCATGGACGCAAAGCAGTGATGCCTCTTTATCCGTCACGGGTACCAGCACCAACGGAAGCGGCGTGGCCATTACGGCCAATACGACGAACAGCGGGGCCGGCAGTCTCTTCCAGATTGCCGGCACCAGTACCAATGGTGACGGTGCCGTGATCGGCGCGCCCATCACGGTAAGCAGCGGCGCTACGTTAAATCTTGCCGGGACCAGCACGAATGGCACAGGTCTAAACGTCACGGCACCGCTCACGCAAAGCACTACGAGCCAGATGGATCTGACGGGGACAAGCACCGCCGGCATTGGGCTGCAACTGAGTGGGGCGGCGAGCATTACGCAGGATGCGACGACCACCTTGTTCCTCACGGGCCAGAATACCAATGGCAGCATCAGCGCTCCCGCGATTATGCTGGCAAGCAGTAACCTGTCTTCCCTGGCCGGTACGACGACCATATCGGCAACAGGCAACATGGTCATGGACACCAACAATGTGCTGGCGCTGACAGGGGCTCTCACTATCACCAACACCGGCAATCTTACTTTGGGGGGCAGTCTCAGTGGTGGCTCCGGTAGCTTGACCGCCAACAGCAATGGTTACATCAACGTCTCGGGCAATCTGAGCCTCGGGAGTCTGAGTCTGACCAGTGGTCTGTTCGGCATCAGGGAGATCGGCAGCGGAAAAATCAATGTCGCTGGCGCCAGTAATATCGTGGAAGGTAACGGCGACATCACACTGAACGGCAACAATACGCTCAACGGCGCGGTGAGTATTGCCGCCAGCGGTAGCGGCTTGGTGGCGCTTAACAACGCCAGCAATCTGAGCTTGGGTACGGTCAGTGCGAGCAATCTGAATGTCACCAGTAATGGCACGCTGACTGCCAACGGCAACATCGCAGCGACGGGCAGTGCCGCCCTGAGCGCGAATGGCAATCTGACGCTCAACGGCACACTCGCTGCCGGGAATCTGAGTCTGGCCAGTACCACGGCCAATGTGACGCAATTGGCAACCGGTGTGCTGAACATCGGCGGTACGCTCAATGCGACGGCCAGCAATGGCAGCGTCAATCTGCTCGGCAACAACACGCTCAACGGCACGGTCAATCTCAATACCAGTGCGAGTGGCAGCGTTACCCTCCTTAGCGCCAGCAATCTGACACTCGGCAATATCAGCACCGCCAATCTGAACGTCACCAGTAATGGCACCTTGGCGACCAATGGCAACATCGCAGCGACGGGCAGTGCCGCCCTGAGCGCGAATGGCAATCTGACGCTCAACGGCACACTCGCTGCCGGGAATCTGAGTCTGGCCAGTACCACGGCTAATGTGACTCAGCTGGCGAGCGGAGTGTTGAACGTCGGCGGTACGCTCAATGCGACGGCCAGCAACGGCAGCGTTAATTTACTCGGCAATAACACGCTCAATGGCACGGTGAATCTGAATGCCAGCGCGAGCGGTAGCGTTACCCTCCTTAGCGCCAGCAATCTGACACTCGGCAATATCAGTGCCGGCAATCTGAGCATCGCCAGCAATGGCACGCTGAGCACGGCGGGGAATGTCACTGCCAGTAGCAACGCCAGTCTGGTTGCCAGCGGAAATGTGACGCTGGGGAGCAATGTCAGCGCACCGAATCTGAGCATCAGTTCGGGTAACGGGTCATTGATTCTGGGCACGAATTTCAGCGCGCCGGTTAGCTTGACGTTAGCTAGTAATGGCAGTCTGACGATCGCGAATATCAGTACCGGCAATCTGTCGGTGACAAGCAATGGCAGCCTGAATACGTCCGGTAACGTCACGGCCAGCGGCAGCGCGGTTCTTCTCGCGGCAGGGAATCTTACGGTGGGAGGGAATGTTACTGCGCCGAATTTAAGCCTGAGTTCGAGTAACGGATCGTTGAATTTAAGCGGTAATTTCAGCGCGTCGAATAATTTGAATCTGGCGAGTAACGGCAGTCTGACGATCGCTAATATCAGTACCGGCAATCTGTCGGTAACCAGCAATGGCAGCCTGAATACGTCCGGTAACGTCACGGCCAGCGGCAGCGCGGTTCTTCTCGCGGCAGGGGATCTGACGGCAGGAGGGAATGTGACTGCGCCGAATTTAAGCCTGAGTTCGAGTAACGGATCGCTGAATTTAAGCGGTAATTTCAGCGCGTCGAATAATTTGAATCTGGCGAGCAATGCCAGTCTGACGATAGGCAATCTCAGTGTGGGTAATCTGACGGTGTCTTCCAACGGTACGCTGATCGCGACGGGGAATCTGACGACCAGTGGCAACACCAGTCTGACTGCGGGCGGTAATTTGAGCCTTGGGGGCAATCTCAGCGCGGGCAATATGTCGCTGCTCAGTACTTTTGCGAATGTCACGCAGCTGGCGAATGCTTCCTTGAATGTCGCTGGTGTGCTGGGTGCGGCGGCACCGAATGGCAGCATCAGTCTGCTCGGTAGCAACGTACTTAATGGCGCAGTCAATCTGGGTACCGGCAGCAGCGGTTCGGCCACGCTCAATGCGAGTAGCAATCTGACGATTGGCAACGTCAATACCCACGATCTCATCATCGTGTCGAGCAACGGCGTGAATGTGGCCGGTAATGCGCAGGTGGCAGGCAATGCGACCCTGACTGCCAACGGCAGCATTGCGCTCAATGGCAACCTCAACGCCGGGCATTTGCAGCTCAATAGTATGGCCGGCAATATTGCAGGGCCGGCCAGCGGTAGTTTGATTGTTCCCGGCACCAGCAACATTAGCGCGGCACAAGGCGGGGTTAATTTGCCGGGGGTGAATAACAACCTGACGGGGCTGACGTCGGTCACGGTCAGCGCCAACGGTACGGCGATTGTGAATGGGGCAAATAATCTTGTGGTTAATGGCGTCCCTGTTATCCGGAGTGCTTCGCTTATGCCTACTCCTGCGCCTGCATCTGCGTTCAATACTGCCACTGCGGTTGCCCGCAGCGTGATCGGAGACATTATCGGGGAGGTTGTTCAGCGGAATGTCGGCGAAAATACGGGGGGCAATACCGAGGTGCTGCCGACAAAAATGTTTGGCGAGCTTGATTTGTCGGTCATGAAAATGAGCGACGGTTTAGTGTCCCCCTCACTGGTGAAAAGATCGGCAGCGCAAGTGATTGGTCCGGGCGGAAATCTCAATTTCTCTGTGCAGGATGAGGTTACTGTTGTCGGTAACGGGTTGAACTTGCCGTGATGCCGTCAGAGGCCTTTTGCGCAAGTCCTGTCAGTAAATTTGTTCCACCGCATAACCCTGCTGTTGCAGCCGTAGCGCCACGTTGCCGTCGCCAATCAAATGCAGGACGCCGATGGCGGCGACGCTGTTGCTTTCCTTGCGTAGCAGCGCGGCGATGCCTTCGGCCAGGCCGGGGTTGCGCTGATCCAGCAAAACTTTGCGCGTGAACTGGCTGGCGTAGCCGGGGTCGAGCGTCATTTCCTGCAACAGTCTTTCCATCATGGGCCGGTCCGACAGGTTCCAGGCTTGCACTATCTCCCGGATTTGCCTGCGTCCGTCGGCACTGTTGAGTTCATCCATCGTGTCGCGCAAAAAGCGCAGTTGCTGCGCCGGGCTGAGATTGCCTAGCAGTGCCAGTTGGCGGTCGGCGCTTTCCAGTTCGATGATTTTTTTCCCGCGCTGTTTGCTCCAGCTTGCCAGATAGCTATCGACGGCGAAGTCGGAGGTATAGCCTTGTGCGGCGGATTCACCCAGCGTGACGACGGTTGCCAGCATCCAGGGTCGCATGGTGGCAACGCTGGAGGCGGGAATGCCGTAGTGCTTGAGCAAGCTTTGCAATTGCTGGCGGGTACGCGGGTCGAGATCGTTGGCGTAACTTTGACCGGCGGGATACATGCCGTAGCGCTGTAGTGCGCTTTGCATCGCGCCGGCGTTGAAGGGATCGAGTTCCAGCGCCAGCGTCGTGGCCTTATCCAGCACCGCCATGAGGCGCGGTTCCAGTGGATAAAAGTCGCTATTGCCGACGTGGATAGTGCCGAACAGGTAAAGTACGTGGCTGCCGCTGCTGACTTTGTACAGGACGCCGCGTGGATGGATAGCCGGGTCTGGTGCGCCAGTGGCGGGATCGGCTTGCGCCGTGAGGGCCGGCGACATTCCCAGGAGGCAGCTGAGCGTGATTAACAGGGTGCGTCCCCACGATGCGGCTGTTCGTCTTTTTTGCACTTTTTTCTTTTAGGTGTTTTCCGATTGCGAAATACTACACCGCTCTGGTTGTTTGATCTCGACAACACGCTGCACGATGCCTCGCACGCGATCTTTCCGGCGATCAATGCCAACATGAATACTTTCATTGAGGGCGTGCTGGAGCGCTCCGGTGCGCTGTGCGATGCCGAGGCCGTCAATACGATGCGGCAGCGTTACTGGCGGCAATATGGGGCGACTTTGTTGGGGATGATGCGTCATCATCAGGTAAGCGCAACGGATTTTTTGCGCGACACGCATCGCTTTGATGATTTGCCAGCAATGGTGCGCGCCGAGCGCGGCTTGATTCATCTGCTCAAGTGTTTGCCGGGAAAGAAAATTTTACTGACCAATGCGCCGTGGCGCTATTCGCGCGATGTGTTGCGGCATCTGGGCTTGCATCGGCATTTTGCGCGGCATGTGTCGATTGAGGGCATGCATGTGCATCGTCAGTTGCGTCCCAAGCCGTCATCACTGATGCTGCGCCGTTTGCTGGCGCGGGAGCGGGCCTTGCCGCAGCGCTGCATTCTGGTCGAGGATACGCTGGCCAATTTGCGCGGGGCGCGGCAACTGGGTGTGCGGACTGCCTGGGTGACGCAATATCTGAGTGCGGCTCAGGAAGGGCGTCGCACCGGACGACCGGCTTGTGTCGATGTGAAGGTCAGGTCAGTGCGGCATTTGTTGCGGTATGCGCGCCAGCTACCCTGAATTTCCTGAATTAGCGGGCGCAGTCGGCGCACCAGCCTTTGATGGTCAGTTCGACTTCCATGCTGCGAAAGCCCTGCCCCAGGGTGTTTTCCAGCGCGGTCTGCAAGTGCTGCGCGGCTGATTGATGCGGGCCGGAGGCGGGCAAGACGCTTTCCAGAAATCCGGCTTCGCCGGTTTCATCGAGACAAAATACGCGGCTGCAACGGGTGCATTTGAAGTGGCCGTGCTGATGCTGATGCAGCGCTTCGCCGGCATGTTGCGGATGGGGCGTTTCGCCGTGTTCGGCGCCGGCGCTGTAGCGGAAGATCCGGTCGTCGCTGGCGATTTTATGCGCCAGACCGGCTTCGGTCAGGCAATCGAGCGCGCGATAGAGCGTGACCCGGTCCATGCCGACAAAACAATCCTGTAAATCCTGATGCGATACCGCGCTGCGTGCGCCAAGCAGACTCGCCATGACGTTGATGCGGGCGGGCGTGGCGCGTACGCCGGCTTCGCGTAGTTGCGCCTGCGCCAGTGTTTGCGCATCTTCGGGTGAGGGGGCGGGACGGGAAATTTTATTCATGGATAACAGGTTCGGGTCTGCGACTCATCGGGAGATGAGAGGGATGCAGCCATTTTACGCGGCTTTATTTGGTATCGATTTTCTTGGCGCGGGGATGGGCAGCATCGTAGACCTGCGCCAGTCGCTGGAAGTCGAGCGAGGTGTAAATCTGGGTGGCGGCGATGGAGGCGTGGCCCAGCATTTCCTGTACGGCGCGCAAATCCCCCGAGCCTTGCAGGACGTGCGAGGCAAACGAGTGGCGCAGTACATGGGGATGCACATTGCTGGTGACGCCTAATGCCAGCGCATGCGCCTTGAGTCGCAAATGCGCCACACGCGGGCTGATGCGGCTGCCGCGTTCGTTCAGGAACAGGGCGAAGTGGTCGCTGGCGGGGCTTTCGCGGCTCAGGGTGTCGCGTATCGCCAGCCAGGCGCGGATGGCTTCCAGTGCGGGTTTGCCGACCGGCACGCTGCGCATCTTGCCGCCTTTGCCGGTGACGGTGACGTCGCTGCCTTCCATGTCCATCCAGCCGGCGGAGATGTGGTCGGCTTGCTTGACGTAATGGATGTCGAGTCCGCACAGCTCGGAGACCCGCAGGCCGCTGGAGTACAGCAATTCGAACATGGCGCGGTTGCTCATTTGCAGTGTGGAGGCGGCATCTTTGGCCGGACTGGCTTGCGAGACCAGTCGGATCGCTTCGTCTTGCGCAAGGGCTTTGGGCAGCGGTTTGCTTTTTTTAGGGGCTTTGACTGCATCGACCGGGTTGGATTTGAGTTTCGTCTGCTCCGACAGCCAGTTGAAGAAGCCGCGCCAGGCCGAGAGTTTGCGTGCAATGGAGCGCGCATTCTGGCCTTTGGCGTGCAGCCGGGCGGCGCATTTGCGGATATCGTGCTGCGTGAGTTCGGCCAGGCGGGGCGTGTTGTCGGCGGCGATCAGCGCCATTAATTCTGCCAGGTCGCGGGCGTAATTGTTGACGGTGTGCAAGGCCAGTTGCCGCTGATCTCGCAGGTAGCCGAGGTAGTGTCGGATTTGCTCTGCGTCGCTGGCGAGATTCGGCATGACGGGTGGGTGGCGAACTTAAGCGCTATGCGCGCAGGCAAGCCAGCGCGGCGCTGGCGGTGGCGGCAATCTTGACCAGGAAGTCGGTGGCCATGGCGGCGCTGAAGCGTTCCGGGTCGGATGAGCCAAGCACTAGCAAGCCGAAAGTTTCTGACGCGGTGTCGCCGCGCAGGGGCAGCATCGCGACCGATTGCACTTGCGCCGGTTCGGCCAGCCATGTGACGGCTTCGAAATCCTGATTCGGGCCGCAAAATGCGGTAGTCAAGCCATTGGTGAAGATGCGTGCATCTTCCGATACGGTGGTGGAAAACCACTCTTCCGCGTGTCCGGCACTGACATTCCATAGGCGCAGGGCGACTTGTGGGACATTGAAAATTTCCGCCAGTTGATCCAGCAGCAGGCGCGGCAGGTCGGCGTCGTTGCGTGCCAGCAGCAGGGCGCGGGTCCAGTTCTGGAATTTATCGGTGATGCTGTCGTTTTCCTCTGCGATGCGCAGCAGGTCGGCGAGGTGCAGGTCCTGATCTCTGAGTTTTTGTCGCAGAATTTCCATCTGCCGTTCTTGCAGCGAAATGGCGCGTCCCAGGACCGGGCTGGTCAGTTTGACCGATGCCAGCAATTCGACGTGCTCCGCAAAAAACTGCGGATTTTCGCTCAGGAAGGTGGCGACAATTTGGGAGTTCAGTTCAGCAATCATTTGTGGGGTTCAGAATTCATTGTGTGTGGCCGGGTGTGTGCCTTGGCGCAGCATGGCAGTATCGGCGATTCGGCGGAAGGGGACAACCGTTTCTGCTGTTTGTTGCCGATGACAGGTATCCGGTATTTTGCGACGGGCAATAAAAACGGGCTTACATGATTTCTCATGTAAGCCCGAATCATCGAATCAGGTTTTGTTATTCAGGCGGTGATGCTGACCGTCTGAAATCGCAAGACGTTGATTAGAATGTGTGACGAACGCCAACCGACAGAGCAGCTTGACCATTGTCACGACCGGCTGCCGAAGCGCCGATCGAGCCAGCGCCAATGCCTGGGTTGTATGTGTTGCTAGCATTCAGGAACGACAATGCTGTGTAGACGTCTGTACGCTTCGACAGCATGTAGTCTGCGCCGATGTTGTACTGAGTCAGCTTACCTTGAGTGTTAGCACCAACGAATGTCAGCTTGCTGTATTCGATAGCAGCCATCAGTTTCAGGGATGGGCTCAGAGCGTAGTTACCGCCGATTTCATACAGGTCAGCTTGGCTGTTGTTGCCGCCGCCGATAACGAAACCAGTAGCGCCAGTCGTTGACGACGAGAATGCTGTCGTTGCGGAGAAGTTCGCTGCAGTACCTTGAGCAACTGCACCTGGTTGCTTGACGCGGGACCAGTTACCGTAGACGTTAGCATTGCCGAGGTTGTACTTAGCAGCCAGAGTGAAGGTACGCAGAGCTGTACCGACGTTGCTGTTGATGTAAGCCGAGTTCGATGTCAATGCGCCAGTGCCGGACACTTGTTGAATCAGGCTTGTGTCAGATGCGGAAGAGTTCGATGTCGAACCAGCAGCATTCTTCGATTGGTAGTAAGAAGCCGACAGGTTCAGAGGACCGTTAGCGTAGGCCAGTGCTGCACCGAAAGCTTGACCAGCTGCGTTCGAACCAGCTTGTTCGCCGAAACCGTAGATTGCGCTACCCATGAAACCGGAGTACACGTTGGTGTCGTAACGAACCGAATTGTTGGTACGTGTACCTTGCAGACGGGACAGACCAGTACCGACGTTGCTGGTGATACCACCGAAATCGCCGACCGATGTGATAGCGCCTTGTTCAAATGCGTAGTCTGCTTGACGACCAACCAAGACAGTACCGAAGTCGCCGGCCAGACCGACGACTGATTTACGGCGGAACAGGTTCGATGCAGTTGCTGCATCGTTACCTTGCAATTGACCGTTGTCGTTGCTGAAACCAGATTCCAATTGGAACACGGCCTTCAAACCGCCGCCCAGATCTTCGTTACCCTTGAAACCGATACGCGAACCGGACAGGATGCCGGAGTTCACGCCGAACTTGCTACCAGTGTTGGTGCCAGTGGAGTCAACAGCACGGTTTGTGTATGTAACACCGGTATCGACGATACCGTAGATAGTAACGGAGCTTTGTGCTTGGGCAGCACCTGCAAACGCGCCGAGTACGGCCAGTGCAAGCATAGATTTTTTCATTTGAAATCCTTGGAATAAATGTAGTCTAGAGGATCCGCACTTCTGTTCGGATGGTCAGACAATACGGGTTCTGCCCGGCAAGACCGAGGGATTAGTGGTTTGATCGAGAGAATTTTGGTTGAAATTGGAAAACGGCGGGCAGAGTGTTGCGTTTCTCACACACTTTGCCTGTTTCGGGCGGCTTCTGTCATGGCTTTGCGCAATTTTTATTTGGACTTACGCCAAAGCCCACTGGCGTTGTTGCACCGCCTGCACGGGCTCACTACCGGCACTGTCTGCAGTAATGCGCCTGGCCAGCGGCTTTTTGCATAAGTCTGCTTCTTCTTTTTTGTTTGCACGCCGGTTTTTCATTCCCCCTCCTTATTTAGTTCAATGGTTAACGGCTGCGTTATCATCCGTGCATGCGCGGAAAAGTTGCATTAAAGCGTCATCGCGCAATGAGAAATCTAATTTATAAAAAATTATGCCGATCTTGGTGATAATTTTTGCTTTAAGGGAGTTTGGTTCATGGCAAATCGGGAAGACCTGGCGATTATTCGCGCTGCGCGCAACGGTCAGGCCACGGCGCAAGTGACGTTGGGTTTGCGTTATCTTGCAGGCGGCCAGGGTTTGCCGCAGAGCCTGACGACGGCCTTGCACTGGCTGGATCGGGCCGCGCGTCAGGATGTGCCGCAGGCCTGGATGGAGATTGCAACTCACATTCCTTATGAGGTGGCGCTGCAAAGCGCGGATTTTGCGCATACCTGCCTCTGGTATGAGCGCGCCTTTGAGGCGGGTGACAAGCAGGCCGGTCTGGTATTTGCCAAGCTGGTGCTGCTGCGGGAGCCGTTAGCATGCACTCCTGAAATTCGCGCCAAAGCTTTGCGCGCTCTGGAAGGCGCGGCCAATGACGGTGTCGCCGACGCGCAGTGGCTGCTGGCGCAACAAAATTTCGGCGATGCGGCGGCAGAGTCAAATATGACTTCACCTGATTCGCCTGTTGCTGAGCGCACGGGCGTGGAGCAGAAGGCCGCGCTGGCGTGGGCGGAGCGCGCCGCCGATTCTGGCGTCGCTCAGGCGCGCCTGTCGCTGGCGGATGCTGCATGGGAGCAGGGCGACCGGGCGGGATTTTTGCGGCGGGCCTTGCCTCTGGTGACGGACTTGCAAGTGCGCTTCGGCGCAGTCGCGGAACAATTTTCAGCCCCTTCCGATGCGCTCGAGCGCGATTTGGGTAGTGATAACGTGCGCTTGCTCCGCCGTAGCGCCGAAGTATTGCTGGCCGACGAACATACAAATATAGAGCAGGTGCAACATTGGCTTGAGCTGGCCGCTTACGCCAATGACCGGCAGGCGCAGTTCGCGTTGGGATTGTTATTTGCTCGTATGAGCGCAGACGGCAATCGGGCGACCAAAGGCATAGGCTCTGCTAACTATAAGAAGGCCATTCGCTGGCTGCTGCTCGCTGGTGAGCGTGGTGTGGCTGGTGCCTGGTACGCCTTGTCGCGGATCTATCTGAAGCCGGAGTTCTCCCAGCGCAATCTGGCCGATGCCCAGAATTATCTGGAACGGGCCGGAGAAATGGGACATCTGGCGGCGCAGCTTGAATGCGGTGTCAGCGCCTGGCGCAACCGGCGCGATGCCGCCGATAACGATGTGCGCGCCGTGTACTGGTTGCAAAAAGCGATTGCGCTGGATCCGCAGCGCATGAACGGCGAAGCGGCGCAGCTATTGAGCAAGATTGCGGTGCCGGCCAGTCCTGCTCCCTGGGCGCTGCATGCGCGTCGCCATTGGACGCGTGAGCTGAGTAATGCGCATCCGTTTCTGTCGGCCCGTATTGAGCTGGCCGAGCTGTTCGGTCTGACGCGTGCGGAGGCCTTATGGATCGATTTGAAAAAAGCCGATTGCGGGCATTGCCTGAGGGTCGATATCCGTGCCGACTACGCCCGCAGCAAGCGCCGCCTGATTTTGATCGATACCGGTGATGAGCGGCAGGCATTGAATCGTATCGGGCGGCTGTTCGAGGATGTCGATTGCGGGACAGAAGGGCCGGAAGGTAATTACCGGCAACGCTTGTATCGTTTGAAAATCGCCTTGCCGCAACTTGATGTGGCGGACAGCGCCGAGATTGACGGCAGCGCCGACCTGGCGGATGAGCGCGTCTAATATATACAGCGCTGAGGGTCTTGCTGCTTCAGGCCAGCTCGAACTCGCCTTCGAATACGCTTACCGCAGGGCCGGTCAATAGCACCGGCTGATCTGCGCCGTCCCACGCAATCGATAATTCTCCGCCATGGGTATGCACCGCCACGGGTGACGTCAACAAACCGCGCCGGATGCCGGCCACCACCGCTGCGCAGGCACCGGTGCCGCAGGCTAAAGTTTCGCCCGTGCCACGCTCATACACCCGCAGCTTGATCCTCTGGCGGTCGATGATTTGCATGAAGCCGGCATTGACGCGCTTGGGAAAGCGCGGATGGTGTTCGATTTGAGGCCCTTCTATTAGTACCGGTGCTGCCTCGACATCGACTACCACTTGCACGGCGTGCGGATTGCCCATGGACACCACTGAAATCCAGCGAAGGGCGGCGTCAATCTCGAGCGGCCAGAGCACATCGTCCTGTTCGGGCTTGCCTTGCAAGCCGGTGGCGTCGAACGGTACTTGCTGTGGTACCAGCTTGGGTGCGCCCATGTCGACCGTGATACGGCCATCGTCTTCCAGTCTGGGAGCGATGATGCCGGACAGGGTTTCCACGCGGATGGTGCGTTTGTCGGTCAATCCCTTTTCACTGACAAAGCGGGCGAAGGCGCGTGCGCCATTGCCGCATTGCTCGACTTCGCCGCCATCGGCATTGAAAATCCGGTAGCGGAAATCGACGTCGCTGGTGCGTGCCGCTTCTACCAGCAGGATTTGGTCGGCGCCGATGCCGAAGCGGCGGTCGGCCATGTGCGCCCATTGGGCTGGCGTGAGGTCGATATTTTGATGGATGGCATCGATGACGATAAAGTCGTTGCCCGCGCCGTGCATCTTGGTGAATTTGATTTTCATCGCTCTAATTATAAGGAGTCGTTGTTGGCGGGAGCCGGGGCTGGTGCGTCAGCGTACAAATCTGGCATGCCGGCAGGACGGTTTTTGAAGCGTTTGTGGGCCCAGAAATATTCGGACGGGGTTTCGCGCACCCGTGCTTCGATGAAGGTATTCATGTCGCGTGTGGCTTGCAGAATGTCGTCGCCGGGGAAATTGCTCCAGTGCGGGTAGAACGTCACTTTCCAGCCGCGATAGCCGGGCAGGTAAGTGGCGATGACCGGCACCACGTTGGCTTTGGTTGCCGCGGCAATCCGCGCCGGGGCAGTCAGCGTTGCCGCTGGGATGCCGAAAAACGGGACGAATTCGGCATCGCGGGTGCCGAAGTCCATGTCTGGCAGCATGATGAAGGGCAGACCTTCGCGCATGGCGCGCAGGATGGGTTTGACGCCGCGCTCCCGGCTCAGTAGCGTTACCGGACGGAAGCGCGAACGTCCTTTGAGCAGCGCGGCGTCAACGGTCTGGTTGTTTTGCCGCGAATACAAAGTACACACCGACAAGGCCGAATTGAGGACGACGGCGATGCCGGGAATTTCCAGGCAGACAAAATGCGGGCAAAGCAGGATGGTGGGTCCCGCTTCCAGTATTTCCAAAGGGACTCTCGGTTCGACATGGATCAGACGCCGGAGTCGCGCTTCCGAGGCCCACCACAGTACGCCACGTTCCAGCGCGCTGCGGGCATAGGCTTGAAAGTGCTGTTTTGCGACGGTCTCTCTCTGCTGATCGTTCCACTCCGGGAAGCACAGCTTCAAATTGATCAGGGTAATGCGGCGACGCGGCTTCATCACAATATAGAGCAGCGAACCCAGCGCCTCACCCAGCCGTCCCAGTATGGGAAGCGGTAGCCAGTGCAGCAGCCACATTAGTGCGATCAGCGCTTTCATTGGCAGAGACCGAAATGGGGTAGTCGGGAGGGTGGACTAGGCAGAAAGTCAGGCATAGGGATGTTGGCAAATGGCAACACGTTGCCGGTTTTTCAAGAGAGGGGTAAAATAGCACAGCTTGAGCCGTCGAGTTAACAAGACAACTTGCGAGACGGGATATAAATTTCGCTAAAGCGTCGCAGGCTCGGGAGATCGGCCGCGATTTATTTAATTAATCCGGGTTTATCCTTTTTCCTACAAGGGCCTGCAATGTCCAACGAATATCTCTTCACGTCCGAATCCGTTTCCGAAGGTCATCCCGACAAAGTCGCCGACCAGATTTCCGATGCGATTCTCGACGCCATCCTCACACAAGATCCGCAATCCCGTGTCGCCGCTGAAACGCTGTGCAACACGGGTCTGGTCGTGCTGGCCGGTGAAATCACTACACGTGCTAACGTCGATTATATTGAAGTCGCACGCGAAACCATCAAGCGCATCGGTTACGACAATGCCGATTTCGGTATTGACTACAAAAGCTGCGCCGTGCTGGTCGCGTATGACAAGCAGTCGCCTGATATCGCCCAGGGCGTCGATGAAGGCAAGGGTCTGGATCTCGACCAGGGCGCCGGCGACCAGGGCCTGATGTTCGGTTATGCCTGCGATGAAACGCCGGAACTGATGCCCGCCGCTATCTATTACGCGCACCGGATTGTCGAGCGCCAGTCGCAATTGCGCAAAGACGGTCGTCTGCCGTGGCTGCGTCCCGACGCCAAATCCCAGGTCACGTTGAAATATGTCGATGGCCGCCCTGTTGGTATCGATACCATCGTCCTGTCGACCCAGCATGCGCCTGAAATGGAACACAAGGCCATCGAAGAAGCCGCGATCGAAGAAATCATCCGTCCGGTCTTGCCGGAAGCGTGGCTCAAGGGTGTCCGCTACCTGATCAACCCGACCGGTCGTTTTGTTATCGGCGGTCCGCAAGGCGATTGCGGCCTGACCGGACGCAAGATCATTGTCGACACCTACGGCGGAGCAGCGCCCCATGGCGGCGGTGCTTTCTCCGGCAAGGATCCTTCCAAGGTCGACCGTTCCGCCGCTTACGCTGGCCGCTATGTCGCCAAAAACATCGTGGCAGCCGGTCTGGCGACACGTTGCCAAATTCAGGTTTCCTACGCTATCGGGATTGCCAAGCCAACCTCGGTCATGGTGACCACGTTCGGCACGGGCAAGATCAGCGATGAAAAACTGGCGCAACTGGTGCTGGAACACTTCGACCTGCGTCCAAAAGGCATCGTGCAAATGCTTGACCTGCTGCGCCCTATTTATCAAAAAACCGCAGCATACGGGCATTTCGGCCGTGAAGAACCTGAATTTACCTGGGAACGCACCGACAAGGCTGCCGCCCTGAAAGCCTCCGCTTAAGTATTATTTCAGTGCAATTAAAGTGTAATTCGTAGCAAATAGCAGAAAAAAGACAGCGTGCGTGGCATTGCGCACGCTGTTTTGCAATTAGCTTTACAATGCCGTTCGTACCAAGGAGCGTTGCGACAGGCCACTCGTGTCTGCCAGGCTTGGTACAGTCCACATGCAACTGCGCTCACGTTTCTTTTTTCTGATTATTCGAAAGGAGGCGTGATTCACGCCCAAGCCATGACTACTACTAAAAACTCCGATTTCACCGACTACGTCGTCGCCGACATGAGCCTTGCAGCATGGGGCCATAAAGAAATCCGTATCGCCGAAACAGAAATGCCCGGCTTGATGGCCATTCAGGAAGAGTTCTCCGCTTCCCAGCCACTCAAGGGCGCACGCATTACTGGTTCTATCCACATGACGATCCAGACCGCTGTCCTGATCCACACACTGGAAGCGCTGGGCGCCAAAGTCCGTTGGGCTTCCTGCAACATCTACTCGACCCAGGATCACGCCGCCGCCGCTATCGCGGATGCCGGTACGCCAGTGTTTGCCTACAAGGGCGAATCGCTGGATGAGTACTGGGAATTCACGCACCGCATTTTCGAATGGCCCGGTGAAGAGCAAGCCAACATGATTCTCGATGATGGCGGAGATGCCACGCTGCTGCTGCATCTGGGCACACGCGCAGAAAAAGATGCATCGGTGCTGAACAATCCGACATCGGAAGAAGAAATCTGCCTGTACAACTCGATCAAGAAGCGTCTGGCATCGCACACTAACTGGTATTCCTCACGTCTGGCGCAGATCAAGGGCGTAACCGAAGAAACGACTACCGGCGTTCACCGCCTGTATCAGATGCACAAAGAAGGCAAGCTGGCGTTTCCCGCCATCAACGTCAACGATTCCGTCACCAAGTCCAAGTTCGACAATCTGTACGGTTGCCGTGAATCGCTGGTCGATGGCATCAAGCGCGCGACCGATGTGATGATCGCCGGTAAAGTTGCCGTGATCGCCGGTTATGGCGATGTGGGCAAGGGTTCGGCTCAAGCCATGCGCGCATTGTCGGCACAAGTCTGGGTCACGGAAATCGACCCTATCTGCGCGTTGCAGGCAGCAATGGAAGGCTTCCGCGTCGTCACGATGGATTACGCCGCTGAACATGGCGACATCTTCGTCACCGCTACCGGCAACTATCATGTGATCACCGAAAAGCACATGAAGCAGATGAAAAACGAAGCCATTGTGTGCAACATCGGCCACTTCGACAATGAAATCGAAGTCGCCGCGCTCAAGCAGTACACATGGGAAAACATCAAGCCGCAAGTCGATCACATCATCTTCCCGGACGGCAAGCGCATCATCCTGCTGGCGGAAGGCCGTTTGGTCAACCTCGGTTGCGGTACCGGTCACCCATCGTATGTGATGAGTTCTTCCTTCGCCAATCAGACAATTGCGCAAATCGAGCTGTACGCCAACACCAAGAACTACCCGATCGGCGTGTACACCTTGCCTAAGCATCTGGATGAGAAGGTCGCCCGTCTGCAATTGAAGACACTCAATGCAAAACTGACCGAACTGACCCAGGAACAAGCTGACTACATCAGCGTATCAAAGTCCGGCCCTTACAAGCCTGAACAGTACCGCTATTAAGCAGTATCTGATGTAAGTTGCTGTGTACCGCCTCTCAGGGTTCTGGCCCTGAGGGTGCGCCTGCCAGGAGGCTTACTCGGACATTACTCAATAGCCGTTGTATCTGCTAGTCTTATCTGCCGTTCCCCTCGCGCCGCCGAACATCTGTCCGGCGGCGCGTTTTACAAAGAGAAACCCCCATGATGTTACTGGTTACCTGGCTCATTAATGCCCTGGCTTTGCTGGCGGTTCCTTACCTCATGCAATCGGTGCGAATCGATAGTTTTGGCACGGCGCTGATTGCCGCCCTGATCCTCGGTTTGATCAATACCTTGCTGCGACCGGTGCTGGTGCTGCTGACCTTGCCCGTGACGCTGCTGTCGTTGGGGCTGTTCATCCTGGTCATCAATGGCTTGTTATTCTGGCTGGCATCGCAAATGGTCAGCGGCTTTCACGTTGCCGGATTCTGGTCGGCTTTCGGCGGTGCGATTCTGTACAGCATCATTTCCTGGGCGCTCTCCACTTTGCTATTAAAAATCAAATGACCTCCCCTAATTTCAGTATCGAATTCTTCCCGCCCAAAACGGCGGAAGGTACAGAGAAGCTGCGCGCAACGCGGGCGCGACTGGCGCAATTGCAGCCCAAGTATTTTTCCGTCACGTTCGGTGCCGGCGGCTCGACGCAGCAAGGTACGCTCGACACCGTGCTCGATATCATGAGCGAAGGTCATGTCGCCGCGCCGCATCTGTCTTGTCTGGGTTCGTCGCGAGAAGCCCTGCGCACCATTTTGCAAGAATACAAAAACCACGGCATCAAGCGTCTGGTGGCTTTGCGCGGCGATTTGCCCAGCGGCTACGGCGCGATGGACCCGGCTTCCGGCGAATTCCATTACGCCAACGAACTGGTCGAATTCATCCGCGCCGAAACCGGCGACTGGTTCCATATCGAAGTCGGCGCCTATCCGGAAATGCACCCGCAAGCCAAATCGCCGCAAGACGACGTGCAGCAATTCGCGCGCAAGGTCAAAGCCGGCGCGACTGGCGCGATCACCCAGTACTTCTACAATGCCGACGCCTATTTTGCCTTCGTCGACAATGCCCGCAAACTGGGTGTGGATGTGCCGATCATCGCCGGCATCATGCCGATCACCAATTACTCGCAGCTGACGCGCTTTTCCGACATGTGCGGCACGGAAATTCCACGCTGGATCCGCCTGAAGCTGGCCAGCTACGGAGACGACGCCGATTCGATTCGCGCTTTCGGTCTCGATGTGGTGACCGGCTTATGCGAGCGTCTTTTAAAGGGCGGCGCACCCGGTCTGCATTTCTATACGCTCAACCAACCCACGGCCACGCAGGCCATCTGGAACCGGCTGGTTTCGGCGTAAAGAGGAAACAGGCTTAGTACCAGCCGGTTTCAGTCAGTATCCGATCCAGCGCGACATCGTGCGCTTCGCCCTGAAAATCGGCCAGCGTATCGACGTAGGCAACGCCTATGCTCTCCGGCGCTTGCGGTTGCGCCAATGTGCGGTCGTAAAAGCCGCCGCCATAGCCCATACGGATGCGCGCCGCATTGAATCCGACGCAGGGAATCAGCAGCGTTGTCGGCATCACTAACGCAGTGTGGGCGGGTACCGGCACGCCGAAGCTATCTTTCAGCAAGGCATCCCCCGGTTGCCAGCGGCGAAACTCCAGCGGTAGATCGTTAGCGATGACCACCGGCAGCGCCAGCGCGATGCCGCGGCTGGCGAATAACTCGTAGGTGTGACGCAGATCGGGCTCGCCCCGGATGGGCCAGTACACGCCCAACAGCGCGGTTGGATGGGTCTCCAGCCATTCCAGCAGTTGCGTGCCGATGCTCTCTGCCGCCTCGGCTTTTTCCTCCGCGCCAAGCGCACGCCGATGCGCCAGCAAAGCAGCGCGCACAAGCGACTTTTGCTGCACGACATCGGACGTTCCGACCGTAGCCGGATCACTGCCCTCGCGTGCTATCCTTGGTGTCGTCATATGTCTAAGGTTGTCGAATAATGCGTGTCAAAAAATATATCAGGGGTCTGCTCAGTGTGGCGTGTTTTGGTGCCACTGCATGGCTCGCTTCCGGACTGGCACAGGCGGAAAGCTTGCCAGCCAATAGCGCGCAGGACGATCAGTTTCTCGCCTTGCGCACCGCAGCGCGTTCCGACGACCAACTCGGCGCGGCCAATCTGGCGGCGCGTCTGGGTGATTATGTCATCCCTTCCTATGTCGCTTACTACAAAATCAAGCCCCGCATCCGCAATCTGGTCGCCCCCGAAAGCGAAATCCGCGAGTACCTGACCCGCTACGATGGCAGCGCCATCGCCGACCGGCTGCGCAACGACTGGCTGATCGAGCTGGGCAAGGCCGGCATGTGGAGTACATTTGACGAGCAGTATCCCTTGTTCGTACTTAATGACGACACCCAGCTCAAATGCTTTGCCCTGACTTCGCGCGCCATGAAAGGCGCCAATGTCGCCGACGAAGCGCGTGCCTTATTGACTGCTCCCAAAGATTACGGACAGGGTTGCACCAGCCTGATTGCGGCGCTGATGCAAAACCGCCAGTTCACCGACAACGACTTGTGGGTGCAAATCCGACAGGCCGTCGAAAGCGGCAATGCCGCCGTGGCCAAACGCATGTTGGTTTCTACCGAGACAAGCGCGGCCGCATTTCAGCAAGTCATCGACAAGCCAGCGCTGACGCTGGCACGCGGCCCGGGTGCGGATCGCGCCAGCCATGAATTATTTTTGATCGCTTTAGGTCAGGCTGCCAAAAGCAGCGCGCCGCTGGCAGCCACTTTTCTGACCGGCGCCAGCGCTCGCCTGACGCCTGCTGAAATGGCGCAAGGCTGGGCGCAGATAGCGATGCCGGCGGCATTCAAACTGGCTCCGGAAGTCATCGATTACTGGCGCAAGACTGACAGCGCGCCCCTGTCCTACGAAGCGTATCAATGGAAAGTGCGCAGCAGTTTGCGCGCCGGTGACTGGGCGCTGGTCAGATCCACCATCGAAGCCATGCCGCAGGCCTTGCGCAGCGATAGCGCCTGGACATACTGGCTGGGCCGCGCCTATCGCCACGAAGGCAAGAAGGAAGCCGCGCAGCAGCAATTCCAGTCGATCGCTTCCGGGTACGGTTTTTACGGCCAACTGGCGCTCGAAGAACTGGGGCAAAAAATCACCTTGCCCGCAGGGCCGACCCCATCGACTCCGGGCGATATCGCACTGATGGCGCAAAACGCCGGCTTCAAGCGCGCGCTGAAATTCTACGATCTCAATTTGCGCTACGAAGGCATCCGCGAGTGGAACTGGGAATTGCGCAAAATGAACGACCGGCAGTTGCTGGCAGCGGCAGAGTTTGCGCGTCAAAGCGATGTGCTCGACCGCATGGTCAGCACTTCCGACCGCACCCGACAGGAAATCGATTTCACCCAGCGCTTCCCTGCGCCGCATCTGGAAATGATGAACGCCAACACGCGGCCGCTGTCGCTCGACACCGCCTGGGTCTATGGCCTGATCCGGCAGGAGTCCCGGTTTATTAAGAACGCCCGCTCGCAGGTAGGTGCTTCGGGTCTGATGCAAATCATGCCGGCTACCGCCAAGTTCGTCGCCCGCAAGATCGGCCTGACCGAGTTCGGACAAGGCCAGATCAACGACATCAACACCAACCTGCTGCTCGGCACCAGCTACCTGAGCATGGTGCAGAACGATCTGGACGGTTCCGAAGTGCTGGCCACCGCCGCTTACAACGCTGGCCCCGGACGTTCGCGCACCTGGCGCGCTTCCCTGACGCGGCCGGTCGAGGGCGCGATTTTCGCCGAGACCATCCCTTTCAGCGAAACCCGCGGCTATGTGAAAAATGTCATGTCCAACACCATTTATTATTCGGTGCTGTTCGACAATGGCCCCCAATCGCTCAAAGCCCGACTCGGTAAAATCACGCCGAAAAATTTCGCTGAAAGCGATCTGCCATAACCCTACGTCAGGCCTGCCATGCAAACTACTGAACTCGATTCCCTGGTATCGCAAACCTGGGCCAAGGCCAAAAAAACCGGTTTTAAACTGGTCATCGGCAACAAGAATTACTCATCGTGGTCGATGCGGCCCTGGGTCTTGCTCAATGCGTTTGCCATCCCCTTTCAGGAAATCCGCATCCTGTTGCGCCAGCCTGATACGGCGGAACACATCGCCCGCTATTCGGCTGCCGGTCGCGTCCCCATCCTGCTGACAGCGGAAGCACCGATCGGCGATTCGCTGGCGATTTGCGAATATCTGGCCGAACAGTTTCCCGATCTGGGACTGTGGCCGCGTGACAGCACAGCGCGGGCAGTAGCACGCAGCGTCTGCGCCGAAATGCATTCCGGTTTTACCGGGCTGCGCAGCGCAATGCCGATGGATATCCGCGCCAGTTATCCGGGACAAGGCCGCACACCTGAAGCACAGGGCGATATCGGCCGCATCTGCGAAATATGGGAAGACTGCCTGGCCGAGTTTGGCCATCATCAATTTTTGTTTGGCGATTTTTCGATTGCCGATGCGTTTTATGCGCCGGTCGTGATGCGCTTCCGCACCTACGGCGTATCGCTGGCACCGGCGCTGCAAGCCTATGCCGATCGCGTTGCCGCCCATCCGGCAGTGGCGCACTGGATTGCCGATGCGCAGGCAGAGACCGAAACCCTCAATGCTGCCTGACGGTCTGCATGCAGACCGCCATGCCACATCAACCGCGCATCTGAGCAGCGCAGCGTAATGGAAGCCATGGAGATCTACACGGTAGGCGGCGCGGTGCGCGATGAATTGCTGGGCTTGCCGGTCAAGGATCGCGATTACGTGGTCGTCGGTGCCACGCCGGAAGTCATGCTGGCGCAGGGATTTCGACCTGTCGGCAAGGACTTCCCTGTGTTTCTGCACCCGCGCACGCATGAGGAATACGCGCTGGCGCGCACCGAACGCAAGACGGCACCCGGTTACAAAGGCTTCGCCTTCCATGCCGCCGCCGACGTCACGCTGGAACAGGATCTGGCCCGACGCGATTTGACCGTCAATGCTATCGCCCGCGCTACGGACGGCAGTCTGATCGACCCTTACGGCGGCCTGCGCGATTTGCAAGACAAGCTGTTTCGTCACGTCTCTCCCTCTTTTGCAGAAGATCCGGTGCGCATTTTGCGCGTTGCCCGTTTCGCCGCGCGCTTTCCCGCATTCAAGGTCTTTCCCGCTACCAATGTGCTTATGCAAGAGATGGTCGCAGCGGGTGAAGTCGATGCGCTGGTGCCGGAGCGCGTCTGGCAGGAACTCGCGCGCGGATTAATGGAGCAGCAGCCATCGCGCATGTTCGAGGTGCTGCGCGCCTGCGGCGCGCTGGCGCGCATTTTGCCGGAGCTTGATACTTTGTGGCACGCAACACAAAATGCCTCCCATGCTGACTGTATCAATGCTGGTCAGCACACTATGCAAATCGTCGATCGGACGGCGCAGCAAGCCTGCGATTTGTCGATCCGTTTCGCTGCGCTGATGCGTGGACTAGGACGGCATGGGCCACAGTTGGTCAGCGGCACAAAGCAAGTGGAAGCCGTATGCGCTCGCATCAAGGTGCCTAACGATAGCCGCGATCTGGCGCTCATGCTCATGCGAGAACAGGAGCAGGTTGCGCAGGCGCTGAACTTGCCGGCAACCGGCATCGTCGCGCTGCTGATGCGCTGCGACGCCTTTCGCAAGTCGCAGCGATTTCTGGACATGCTGCGCGCCGCAGCTTGTCTCAACGATGCGCCATTCCCACCGGCAGGGTATCTGGAGCAGGCTTTACAGGTGGCGCGGCAGGTCGATAGCGGTGTGGTAGCGGCCGCCTTGCAAGATCGGCCACAGCAGATTGCCCAAGCTGTACAGGCGGCGCGCATTAATGCGGTCGATGCATGGCTGCTTAACTCTGCTAACGGGGGCGCCGCGTGAAACTGCCTCGTCGAGTCCGCGCACTGGCGCAACGCATCCGAAAAACCACGGTCGCGCTGATCCGTGAGTTGCGTCAACCACGCATCTGGGTCAAAGAATTGTCTCCTGGCGCGCGCAGTCGGCTGCTCAAGCATTTTCTCGCGCTGGAACCGAGCGACCGCTTGCTGCGCTTCGGCAGCCATTTGTCGGATGAATCGATTACGCGTTACGTTGAAGGAATTAATTTCGAACGCGATACGGTATTCGGTGTGTATAACAGCCGCTTGCGGCTGATGGGAGTAGGCCATCTGACCTTCGCGCCGAGTGAAAAATCAGCGATTGCCGGGGCCACGCTCAAGGCGCGGGTGGCAGAATTCGGCGTGTCGGTCGACGCCTCTGCGCGCGGACTCGGCGTCGGCAGCCGCCTGTTTCAGCGCGCCTCTATGCGTTGCCGTAACGCCGATATCGACACGCTGTACATGCATTGCCTGTCGTCGAACAAAGTGATGCTGCACATCGCCCGCAAAGCCGGGATGGAAATACATCGCGACTACGGCGAGTCCGACGCCTATCTCAAAATTCTCCCGGCCGATGCCAGCAGCGTCATGCAGGAAGCGCTGGCAGAGCAGGCCGCCATGCTCGATTACACGTTCAAGAGTAACCTGAGGTTGTTGTTGCGCGCCGTTGCCCGGCTGACTGGTACCGGCCGACGCAAATAGCGAGCGGCAAGTTAAGCACCTGCAAGCATTCCCGTTATTTTTTTTCAGGCGCTCATAGGTTCTCATGACTAATTCTGTTTCAAATAACTCCGTTTCAACTGAAGATTTTTTCGACAGTGTCGCCGCCAAATCCGACAGCGGCAGCCTGCGCGGAGATTATCGACTGGCCGACAAAGATTACGTAGTCGCGCAGGACTGGGCTGCTTACACGCCCGAACAGCACGCGCTGTGGCGGCGTCTTTACGAACGTCAGGCCAAACTGATTCCGGGACGCGCCTGCGATGTGTTTCTGGAAAGCTTAGGCCGTCTGGATGTCAGTCAGGGCATTCCGCAGTTCGAAGGCATTAGCGACACGCTGTTCAAAACCACCGGCTGGCGGCTGGTCGCGGTGCCGGGGTTGGTGCCGGATCAGACTTTTTTTGAGCATCTTGCGCATCGCCGTTTTCCGGTCACTGTCTGGCTGCGCGAGCCGGAAGAATTCGATTACATCGTCGAGCCGGATGTGTTCCATGATTTTTTCGGGCATGTCCCCTTATTGTTCGATCCGATTTTTGCTGACCATTTGCAGGAATACGGCAAGGGTGGTCTGAAGGCGATGAAGTTGGATGGTCTCGGCATGCTGGCCCGCTTGTATTGGTACACCATCGAATTCGGCCTGATCGACAGTCCTCAGGGATTGCGCGCCTATGGTGCCGGCATCCTGTCTTCCGGCGGGGAAATTATCCATTGCCTGAACAGTCCGCAACCGCGCCGCATTGCCTTCGATGTCGAGCGCGTCATGCGCACCCTGTATCGCATTGATGCCTATCAGGAAACCTATTTCGTGATTCGCGATTTCCAGCAGTTATTTAACGACACTGCGTCCGATTTCACTCCGCTCTACGCGGCCTTGCAGAGTCAGCCGCCGCTGGCGGCATCGAGCTTGCTGGTAGAGGAAATCAACCTGCCGCTTCGGCAATCATCTGACGATGCTCAGTCGGCATAGATTGCATTATCAATTCCTTATTTCCGCGCAAAAAAAAGCGAACCCTGCAGCGCAGGATTCGCAAAGCTAGTGATGTAATTCAACACTAGAGGGGAGGAGAGAGGTGGAGGCCATTGCCGTTGTGCGCGTTCTCTCGCACAGGGGACGTGGTGTCCGTGACAACTGCCTGCATGTGCCTATTAAGCGCCTTTTTCCCTTACCTTCCTAAAGCAGTTACGCGTTGTTACAGCGCTTACACAATGTGTTTTCGGCCCTCTCTTGCCGCTTTGTCCATCCTGTCATGTATTGCGCCGCGCATAGTAAGCAGACGGTGCTTGTGATAGTGTCTGGCGCATAAATTGTAGATAACGCGGCGCTCACGAGGCGCTAGCGTTTCGACGCACTGGGAGTCTGTTCAGGTTTCTATTTCCGCAGGCTCTCCCGACAGTGCATTACCAAAAACATCCTTTTTGGCACGGAGACCGCATGAACGCACCCCTGACTTCCAGTCAACGACAGTTGCTGGACGATATTACCCTCGACGATAAATACCGACGCCAAACTGGCCGGGTGTTCATGACCGGCACTCAGGCACTGATTCGCCTGACCATGTTGCAGCGTAAGCGCGACCAGCACGCCGGCCTCAATACCGCTGGCTTTATCACTGGCTATCGCGGTTCCCCGCTAGGCACGGTCGATATGACGGCTGAAAAAGCCAGCAAATATCTCGACGCCCACCACGTCAAATTCACCCCCGGCATCAATGAAGATCTTGCTGCCACCAGCGTCTGGGGTACGCAGCAAGTCAATCTGTTTCCCGGTGCGCAATACGACGGCGTTTTTTCCTTGTGGTACGGCAAGGGCCCCGGCGTTGATCGCTGCGGCGATGTGTTCAAACACGCCAACATGGTCGGCACTTCGCAGCATGGCGGCGTGCTGGTGGTGGCCGGCGACGACCATGCCGCCAAGTCCTCGACCACGGCGCATCAGAGCGAACACATCCTCAAGGCCTGCGGCATTCCCGTGCTTTATCCCTCTTCGGTGCAGGAATACCTCGACTACGGCCTGCATGGCTGGGCCATGAGTCGCTATACCGGTTTGTGGGTGGCGATGAAATGCGTGACCGATATCGTCGAATCGGGCATGTCGGTGGACATCGACCGCGACCGCGTCAAGATCGTGCTGCCTGACGATTTCGAACTGCCCGCCAGCGGCCTCAACATCCGCCTGCCCGACAGCGTGCTGGAACAAGAAGTACGGATGAATCAGTACAAGTGGTACGCCGCCCTCGCCTACGCCCGCGTCAACGGCCTCAATCAGATAATCTGGGACAGTCCGCGTGCGCGCATCGGCATCGTGACCGCCGGCAAGTCCTATCTCGACACCCGGCAAGCGCTGGAAGACCTCGGTATTGATGAAACCGTCGCCGCCGACATCGGTATCCGGCTCTACAAAATCGGCATGACCTGGCCGCTGGAAGCCGAAGGCGTGCATCGCTTTGCAGAAGGGCTGGAAGAAATTCTGGTGGTGGAAGAAAAGCGCCAGATTCTCGAATACCAGATCAAGGAAGAACTCTACAACCTGCCTGATGGAGCCCGTCCGCGTGTGGTCGGCAAGTTCGACGACACCGGCGAGTGGAGCGGTTCGCACCGCGAAGGCCACGGTCACTGGCTGCTGCCCGCCACCTACGAACTGAATCCGGCGCAGATCGCTCGCGCTATCGCTGCGCGCATTTCGCGCTACTTCGCCGGTCATCCTATCGAGCAACGCGTCAAGGCCCGTATTGCCTATCTGGAAGCGAAGGAAGCCACGCTCAACATCGTCACCAAGGCCGATCCCGCCAAGGACAGGATTCCGCATTTCTGTTCCGGCTGTCCGCACAATACCTCGACCAAACTGCCGGAAGGCAGCCGCGGACTGGCCGGTATCGGCTGTCACTATATGGTGACCTGGATGGACCGTGAATCGTCCACCTTCACCCACATGGGCGGCGAAGGCGTCACTTGGGTTGGCCAGTCGCCGTTCACCAGCGAAGCGCATGTCTTTGCCAATCTCGGCGACGGCACTTACTTCCATTCCGGCTTGCTGGCGATTCGCGCCTCCGTCGCGGCGAAGGTCAACATTACCTACAAAATTCTGTACAACGATGCTGTCGCCATGACCGGCGGCCAGACGGTCGACGGCCCGCTCGATCCGGCGATGATTTCGCGGCAACTCGCGGCAGAGGGCGTCACGCCCATCATCGTCGTCACCGATGAGCCGGACAAATATGCTGCCGATACGCCGTGGGCACCCGGCGTGACCATCCGGCACCGCAGCGAACTCGACGCCGTACAGCGCGAACTGCGCATCCTCACCGGTGCCTCCGCCATGATTTACGACCAGACTTGCGCTTCGGAAAAACGTCGCCGCCGCAAACGTGGCACCTATCCCGATCTGGCCAAGCGCGCCGTGATCAATGAAGCCGTGTGCGAAGGCTGCGGCGATTGCAGCGTGCAGTCCAACTGCTTGTCGGTGGAGCCGCTGGAAACCGAATTCGGCCGCAAGCGCCAGATCAATCAATCCTCCTGCAACAAGGACTATTCCTGCGTCACCGGTTTTTGCCCGAGCTTCGTTACGGTCGAAGGCGGCAAGCTGAAAAAGCCCGCCCGCGTTGCCTTGCCTAATGCCGCAGCAGCAACAGCGGAAGGCCCCGGCGCATTGCCGCAGCCGCTACTGCCTCCGCTTGATACGCCTTACGGCATTATTGTGACCGGCATCGGCGGCACCGGCGTCGTCACCATCGGGCAGATACTGGCGATGGCCGCGCATCTGGAAGGCAAAGCCTGCTCCGTGCTGGATATGAGTGGTCTGGCGCAAAAAGGCGGTCCGGTCTTGTCCCACGTACGAATAGCGGAACAAGCGGAAGCCTTGCATTCCACCCGTGTCGGTACTGGTGCGGCCGATCTGGTGATCGGTTGCGACGTGATTGTCACCGCGGCCCGCGACGCACTCTCGCGCATGGGCGAAGGCCGCACACATGCCGTCATCAACAGCACCGCCACGCCGACGGCCGCCTTCGTGCGCAATCCCGACTGGCAATTCCCCGGTCAGGCCGCCGAACGCGACATCCGCGCTGCCTGCGGTGCGGAACGGGTCGAGCTGATCGACGCCGGTCATATCGCCGGTGCGCTATTGGGGGATGCCATTGCCACCAATATGTTCATGCTGGGTTATGCCTTTCAAAAGGGCTGGGTGCCCTTGTCCGAAGGCGCCATTCTGAAAGCGATTGAATTGAATGCCTTGTCGGTCGAATTCAATCAGTTGGCATTCGCCTGGGGCCGCAGCGCCGCGCACGATCCCGCTTCCGTGGCGCAACTGGCGCAACGCAATGGCGCCCGCGCACAAGTGATTGCCTTCAAACGGACGCCGCCGCTGGCGCAGCAAATCGCTACCCGCGTTGCCTTCCTCAGCGCTTATCAGAACGCCGCTTACGCCGAACAATATCGCAGCTTTGTTGCCAGCGTAGAAGCAGCGGAAGCGGTCTTGCCGGGTATTCGTCCGCCAAGGCTGAGTACGGCGGTTGCCACCTACCTCTTCAAACTGATGGCTTATAAAGATGAATATGAAGTGGCGCGTCTTTATACCGACGGTGCTTTCACGCGCAAGATAGCCGCCATGTTTGAAGGCAATTACAAACTGCGTTTCCACCTCGCGCCACCGCTGTTTTCCCGGCATGACGCCAACGGCCATCTGATCAAGAAGGAATTCGGTTCCTGGGCCATGCAGGCATTTCGCGTGTTGGCACGCTTGCGCTTTTTACGCGGCAGTGTGTTCGATCCGTTTGGCCATACGCGGGAACGCAAGCAGGAGCGGGCGCTGATCGACGCGTACCGTGAAACAATCTCGGCACTATTGCCGCGCCTGACGGCCTTCAATCTGGTGCAGGCAGTGGAGATTGCCAGCATCCCGGAAGGTATTCGTGGTTACGGCCATGTCAAGGAACGCCATCTGGAAGCCGCTCTGGAAAAGCAGGCCCGTTTGCTGGCGGGGTTTGATAATCCGGCAGCGGCACAGCCGGACGATGGCATCTCGCACGCGGCATAAAGTAATTGCTGTCATGTAAAAAACCGCTGTCCTCAAAAAAGGGCCGCGGTTTTTTTTGTCAAAATGTCCAGTGGCGAGATGCCGTTATCGGCGCAGTGTGTAGAGCTCCCGCGCCACTTCCCGCAACACACTATCCCAGTCGCCCGGCGTCGCTTGCCGGAAAATGCGCATCGACGGATACCACGGCGAATCATTGCGTTCCAGCAGCCAGCGCCATTCGCTGGAATGACGCAGCAGCAGCCATACGGGTTTGCCAAGCGCGGCCGCCAGATGCGCCACGGCAGTATCGACGCTGATGACCAGATCGAGGTTGTCGATCAGTGCGGCGGTATCTGCAAAATCCTGTAAATCTGATCCCAGTAAGGCAAAGTCGGGCATGGTTTCGGCTAATGCCAATTCGCTGGCCGGAATGTCTTTTTGCAGGCTGTAAAAAATCGGAAGCGAAGAATTCCCCGAGCCAGTCATTGCTTGCATTGCCGCTGGCACGATGGCGTTCCAGCGCTCCAGCGGCAGATCGCGGCTGCGGTTAACCGGGCCGTATTGCCTCCCGGCCCATGCCAGGCCGATGCGCAAACTATTGCTATTTTCTATTGGCAAACGCTCGCGCCACGCGGCGCTCAGCATCGTATCGGCGTGCAGGTAAGCGGAGGATGCAGGGATGGTATTTTGCGTGTCGGCCAGCGCCAAGGGCAGGCTCATCAGCGAGCAATGCAGATCGTGTTCCGGCAGCACGGCCGCATTGGCGCTGACCACGATCCCGTATTCAGCCTGCAACGGTTGCAGCAAGGTCAGCAGCGGCGCAGGCACGCGCAGCAGCACCTGCCCGGGCGGATTGGCTTGCTGCGCCAATTGCGCCGCCAGAGCGACATAGCGTACGAACTGCAGGGTATCGCCGAGACCTTGTTCTGCCCACAGCAGCAGACGCTGGCCGGCGAGCGGGTAGTCGCCCAGCCACTGCGGCGCTTTGCTCGGCAAGTGGTGCGCTTCCAGTTGTGCCGTCTGCCAGCGGGCTTCGTGCTGCTGCCAGCCACGCGCGTAATCGCCGGCGAGCAGCAGGCACTGTGCCTGTTCCAGTTTGGCTTCGGCAAAATGCGGACGCAAGGCCAGCACTTGCTGATAAGCGGCCACTGCTTCGTCCAGCCTTTGCATTTTTTGCAGGGTATTGGCGCGGTTGAACATGACTGCCACCTGATCCGGCAGCGCGGCGAGAACGGCGTCGTATTCGGCCAGGGCGCGTTCAGGTTGATCCATTGCCAGCAGCAGATTGGCGCGCCGGTTGCGTGCTTCGGCGTTCTCCGGCAGCGCGGCCAGCACGGCGTCGTAATCGGCCAGCGCAGCGGCGTGGCGTTCCATTCTTGTCAGGATGGCGGCGCGATGGGCGCGGGCATCCATGCTGTCGGGGGTATCGGCAAGTTGTTGTTCGGCGTGCGCCAGCGCGAGATCGAGGGCGGCGTCGCGCAGCTGCCGGGCTTGCTCCAGTTGCGGGCTGTAGCGCATGGCCAGATCAAAGCAATCGATGGCTTCTTCGTGGCGCTGCGCGTTTTGCAGCAGCGTGCCGCGGCGCATGAGCGCCGGCAGAAATACGGGGTCGAGAATCAGCGCCCGGTCCATGCAGGCCAGCGCAGCGTCGATGTCGCTTTGCTGTTCCAGCACGATGCTTTGCATCATGAATTCGAGGAGGTGTTGCATGTTGGCAATCGTCGTCATGATGAGAGTCAAAAGAAGAAATGTTTACGTCGGCCGTCGGCCACCAGTGACGCGTTCGATACCGGCCAGATCGCACCAGCTTTGCACTTCGGTCCAGGCGGCGTCGCTGAGCAAGGCGCGCACAGCAGCCGACTGGTCGTAGCCATGTTCCAGCAGCAGCCAGCCATGAGCGGCCAGATGTGCTGGCGCGCCGTCGATGAGGATGCGCAAGGCAGACAAGCCGTCGCCGTGATCGGTCAGCGCGGTGAGCGGCTCGAATCGCAAATCGCCCTGTTGCAGGTGATGGTCGTCGGCGGCGATATACGGCGGGTTGGAAACGATGATGTCGAAGCAGCGCTCGCCTAAGGCGTCGTACCAGTTGCTGAGCAGGAAATCGATGCCCTTGGCGGGCGCAGTTAAATGGCGTGCGGCGTTGCGGGCGGCCACTTCCAGCGCCGTTGCGCTGGCATCGAGCGCGCTGATTTGCGCATCGGGACGGGTATGCGCAATGGCCACCGCAATCGCGCCGGAGCCGGTACCCATGTCGAGCAACTTGCCGGCAGGGGGCAGATGCGTCAGTGCCAGTTCCACCAGCAATTCGGTATCGGGGCGCGGAATCAGCACCGCTGGCGTGACTTCAAAATCGAGTCCGTAAAATTCACGCTGACCAACCAGATAGGCGATGGGTTCACCTGCGAGGCGACGCTGGAAGAGGGCAGAAAGCTGTTCTGCATCGGCAGCGGCGATCAGCTCTTCCGAGCGGGTGATGAGTTGGATACGCGTCCAGCCCAGCACATGGCTGGCCAGGATGCGTTTTTCCAACGGTATGAGTGGCACAGCTTGCAGCAGTGCGGTGAGACTTTGTTCGCCGCTGTTGATCGGCGTGTTTGCCCGCGCATTGTTCAAATTATCCGGCAGGGATTCGTCAGCCATGGCCCGGCCGACTTAGCGCTGACGCGCCAGCGCAACCAGCAAGACGATGGAGACCAGAACGAAACCGAGCAGCGACCATTGCGGCACCGACAAGCCCAGGGTCGTTCCATAGTCGGTCGTGCACAAGCCATCGACCTGAAACAGAGCCGGGAATAATTTGGCAGTGGGCAATTGATTGAGCGGTGTTTCCAATGGATCGACGCCGCAGGTAGTGCCCGGATGCGCCTTGACCCAGATATGCCAGCCTGCCGCGCCGACACCGCCCAGTGCCAGCAGCCCGGCCAGATTGCCAGCGACGCGCGCAACGCCCGTCGGCAGAAAAGCGCCGAGCAGGCAGAGGATGGCGATCAGGGCGTAAATATAGCGCTGGATAATGCACAGCGGGCAGGGAGCCATTTCTTCAACGATTTGCAAATACAGCGCAGCGCACAGGCACAGGATGCACAGCAGGGCGGTCAGTAGCAGGGCAGGTTTCATGGTTGTTCTCGGTTTCATGCATGCTCCTGGACAATGGTGATGCGACGGAATATTGACTGGCTCGTATTGTATGTCAGGCGGTGCAGGCTGCGCAGTTTGACCGGCTTGCAGCCGGATCCTTCGATACGGGATTTCATCCCTACTCAGGACGAACGGTATCTGGATATTCCAACCTGAACGCCAGGATATGGGTATTCCAACCCGACAAAATGGCGTCTGCATCTTCCCCCTAACTGTCCCACTCCCCATTCGTCCTGAGCAGGGGCATCGCTCCGTATCGAAGCGAACGGTATCTGGATATTCCAGCCTGAACGCCAGGATCTGGGTATTCCAACCCGACAAAATGGCGTCTGCATCTTCCCCCTAACTGTCCCACTCCCCATTCGTCCTGAGCAAGGGCATCGCTCCGTATCGAAGCGAACGGTATCTGGATATTCCAACCTGAACGCCAGGATATGGGTATTCCAACCCGACAAAATGGCGTCTGCATCTTCCCCCTAACTGTCCCACTCCCCATTCGTCCTGAGCAGGGGCATCGCTCCGTATCGAAGCGAACGGTATCTGGATATTCCAACCTGAACGCCAGGATATGGGTATTCCAACCCGACAAAATGGCGCCTGCATCGTCCCCCTAACTGTCCCACTCCCCGTTCGTCCTGAGCAGGGGCATCGCTCCGTATCGAAGCGAACGGTATCTGGATATTCCAGCCTGAACGCCAGGATATGGGTATTCCAACTCGACAAAATGGCGTCCGCATCTTCCCCCTAACTGTCCCACTCCCCGTTTGTCCTGAGCAGGAGCATCGCTCCGTATCGAAGCGAACGGTATCTGGATATTCCAACCTGAACGCCAGGATATGGGTATTCCAACCTGACAAAATGGCGTCTGCATCTTTTCCCTAACTGCCTCACTCCCGTTCGTCCTGAGTAGGAGCATCGCTCCGTATCGAAGGATCCGGCTGCAAGCCGGTCTGGTGGTGAGTACTCGCTGCTCCCGCTAAAAAACCGAATTAGCCCTCATCACCCAACGCAGCCAGCAGTTCCGCCTGGTGCTCGGTGATGAGCGCATTGGTCAGATCGGCCAGGTCGCCATCCATGATGAAGTCGAGCTTGTACAGCGTCAGATTGATGCGATGGTCGGTCATCCGGCCCTGCGGGAAATTGTAGGTACGGATGCGTTCGCTGCGGTCGCCCGAGCCGATCAGCGACTTGCGGGTGGCGGCTTCTTTCGATTGTTGCTCGCGCAACTGGACATCTTTGATACGCGCCGCCAGCACCTTCAATGCGGAAGCCTTGTTCTTGTGCTGACTGCGATCATCTTGGCACTCCACCACGATGCCGGTCGGCAGATGGGTGATGCGCACGGCGGAATCGGTCTTGTTGATATGTTGCCCGCCCGCGCCTGAAGCACGGTAAGTGTCGATGCGGATATCGGCCGGATTGATGCTGACGTCTTCGACTTCATCGGCTTCCGGCATGACCGCTACCGTGCAAGCGGAGGTGTGAATGCGGCCCTGCGTTTCGGTGGCCGGGACGCGCTGCACGCGATGTCCGCCGGATTCGAATTTGAGTCGGGAATATGCGCCGAAACCGGCAATGCGCACGATCACTTCCTTGTAACCGCCGACATCGGAATCGGAGGCCGAGACCATCTCGACCTGCCAGCGATTGCGTTCGGCGAAGCGGGTGTACATGCGCAGCAGGTCGCCGGCGAACAGTGCCGATTCGTCGCCGCCGGTGCCGGCACGGATTTCCAGAAAAATATTGCGCTCGTCGTTGGGGTCTTTCGGCAGCAGCATGGTTTGCAGTTCGCCTTCCAGCGCTTCCATGCGTGCTTTGGCTTCGGCGATTTCTTCGAGCGCGAATTCTTTCATCTCGGGATCGCTCAGCAATTGCTGGGCGGTGTCAACGTCGTCACTGGCCTGAGTGTAGCTGTCGTATAGCACGACGAGCGGCTCCAGCTCGGCATGTTCGCGTGTCTGCTTGCGGTAGGTGTCCATGTTGGCGGTCGCGTTTTCCTGCATCAGTAACTGGCCTAGCTCTTGCTGGCGCTGGGCGAGCTGGTCGAGTTTGGAAAGCATGGAAGGCTTCATGGGGTATCTCTGGAAAAAGGGGAGTCGGGGGAATCGGGGAAATCGGAAGGGACTGCGGCAGCGCCGCCCCGGTCAGTAGCGGGCGGGGTAAGGAGCGGGAAGCAGGGAGCTAACGCCGGGTGCGGAATAGTTGCGGCAACAGCGTCGCCAGACGTGCGCGTTCGTCGCCTTGCGCATGGTGCAGCGCTTGCTGCGAGCCATGCAGAAATTTGGCCGTCAGTCCCTTGGACAGGGCTTCCAGCACGGCATCCACGTCGTCGCCGCGCGCCAGCATTTTTCGGGCGCGTTCCAGCTCGGCAGTACGCAGATGTTCGCCGGTTTCATGCAGTTCCTGAATCACCGGCACGACAGCGCGATTGTCGATCCAATGCATGAAGGACTGCACCCGGGTTTCGATGATGGTTTCTGCCTGTGATACGGCCGCCTGCCGGTTTTCCATGCCGGTTTGCACCACGGCGCCCAGATCGTCGACGGTGTACAGAAACACGTCGTCAAGGCGACCGACTTCTTCTTCGATATCGCGCGGTACGGCCAGATCGACCATGAAAATCGGTTTGCGGCGGCGTTCTTTCACGGCCCGTTCGACCAGTCCCAGACCGATGATGGGCAGTGAGGAAGCGGTGCAGGAGATGACGATATCGAATTTTGCCAGTTGCGATGGCAGGTCGGCCAGACAGATGGCGGTGCCGCTAAAACGGTGCGCCAGCGTTTCGCCGCGTGCCAGCGTGCGGTTGGCGACGGTCAGTGATTTGGGGTTTTGCGCGGCGAAATGGGTGGCGCACAGTTCTATCATTTCCCCTGCGCCGATGAACAGCACATGCTGTCCGGTCAGGGTATCGAAGATGCGTTGTGACAAGCGTACGGCGGCGGCGGCCATCGATACGCTGTGCGCGCCGATGTCGGTCGTGGTGCGCACTTCCTTGGCGACGGCAAACGTGCGCTGGAACATTTGATGCAGGTAGGTCCCGAGTCCGCCGACAGCTTCCGCATGGCGCACGGCATCTTTCATCTGCCCCAGTATTTGCGGTTCGCCCAGCACCATGGAATCGAGGCCGGAGGCGACGCGGAAGGCATGACGCACGGCATTGTCTTGCGGCAAGGCGTACAGGAAGGGACGCAGTTCGGCGTAGGGAAGGCGGTGGTAATCGGCGAGGAAATGCGCGGTCTTGTCGATCGCTTCGTCTACTCCTGACAAAGCACCGGCGGCATACAGTTCGGTACGGTTGCAGGTGGACAAGATGGCCGCTTCGCTGGGCGCGCCTTCGGTTTCTCCGAACCAGGAGCGCGCTGCCGCGACCGCCTGACCGAGAGAGTCGAGCGGAAACGCCACTTTTTCGCGCAGAGAAACAGGCGCGGTAGTGTGGTTGAGGCCAACGGCAAGCAGGTGCATGTGAGGGAAATCCAGCGCAAAGTCAGACTTCATTATACTGCCGACGTACTTGTCCCAGTTTCTGTGGGGTCTATTCTCTCCAGGCGGTAGCCGTAGCCATACACCGGCATCAGGCGGAAACCGTGGTGCGGCTGCAATTCCAGTTTGGTGCGCACGCGCGACATATGGGTGTCCAGCGTGCGTGAGGAGGGTTGATCCTCACCCTCACCCGGCCACAGGTTTTCCAGAATGAAGGCGCGTGACAGAGGACGGTCCAGATGGCGAAACAGCAGCAGCGCCAGATCGAACTCTTTTTGCGTCACGACTACCGGCACGCCGTTACGGGTCAGGCTTGCGCCCGGCCACATAAAACGGAAGATGCCGAAACTTTCCTGCTGCGGCAGGCTTTGCTGCGGATAGGCGCGGCGCAGCAGGATATCAATTCGCAGCAGCAGCGCATGGCGGCGCAACGGTGCGATCACGAAATCGTCGGCACCGGCTTCCAGCGCCGCTAGCAACGCTTCGCTATGCCCGCGTTCGGCGATCAATAAGACGGGAATCGAGGCCGCACGACTCCAGCGCAGCAGAGCGTCGCGTCGTGCCGTGAGTGCGGGCAGGGCGACGATCAGCAGCGAAGGCGCATCTTGTTGCAGTTGTTGCAGCAAGCCCGCACCGCTGGTGTAGTGGCGACAGCGGCGACCTTCCAGCATGTGCAGGAGCTGGTCGCTGCGTTGCGGGTCGTCATCAAGGAGCGCGAGATTAATGACGAAACTGCTGACGAAACTACTGACGGAATTACTGACAGAATTACTGAGGGAATTCATGGCGACGTTCATAGCGGCGTTTGTGGCAGCATTCGTGACGTGGAGAGATGGCCCCGGGTGCTTGCCGCGATGATGCGTGCAGAGTCATGTCGCAGATGGATGGCACTTGCCGCGTATAGCGGCAGTCGCCATTGAACATTCAATCGACGTCGGGCAGCACCACGTTGACGTCGAGCACTTCCAGGTTGCCCTGTCGGTCCAGCGAAATCTTGATGTCGTCGGCGCTGACCTTGGTGTATTTGGAAATCACCTCGATCAGTTCCTTGTGCAGTGCCGGCAGGAAATCATATCCCTGACCCTGACGACCGCCGCGTTCGCGGGCAATGATGATCTGCAGGCGCTCTTTGGCGGCGCTGGCAGTTTTGGTTTTTGGGGGGAACAGGAAGGAGAGCAGGGCCATGCTTATTTCCCTCCAAAAAAGCGTTGGAGCAAGCCCGGCTTTTCGTAGGAGGTAAAGCGCAGTTCGACTTCTTCACCGAGAAAGCGCGACACCAGATCCTGATAGGCCAGCGAGACATCGGTGTCCTTCATGTGGATCGCCGGATTGCCTTGGTTCGAGGCATGCAGCACCGATTCCGATTCAGGGATGATGCCGATCAGCGGGATGCGCAGAATTTCCTGCACGTCGGTATAAGACAGCATTTCACCGGCCTCGACCCGTTTTGGCGAGTAGCGCGTGATCAGCAAATGTTCCTTGACCGGTTCGCCGCCGTTGAGCGCGCGTCGCGATTTGGCTTGAATGATGCCGAGGATGCGGTCGGAATCGCGCACCGACGATACTTCGGGATTGGTCACGACGATGGCTTCGTCGGCGAAGGTCAGTGCCATCACTGCACCGTGTTCGATGCCGGCGGGAGAATCGCAAATGATGTATTCGAAGTCCATGGCGCGCAGATCGTCGAGCACCCGTTCGACGCCTTCTTCGGACAGAGCGTCCTTGTCGCGTGTTTGCGAGGCGGGCAGGATGAACAGGTTGTCGCAGTGTTTGTCTTTGATCAGCGCCTGATTCAGCGTGGCTTCCTTGTTGACCACATTGATCAGGTCATACACGACGCGGCGTTCGCAGCCCATGATCAGATCCAGATTGCGCAGGCCGACATCGAAGTCGATAACCACGGTTTTATGGCCGCGCATGGCCAGACCGCTGGCAAAGCTGGCGCTGGACGTGGTCTTGCCTACGCCGCCTTTGCCTGATGTCACAACAATAATTTTTGCCACAAAAAACTCCTTAAGAAATCAATTCAGATTGTTGCTATGTCAGATTGTTGCTGCGGTCAGGCTGCGGGTAACGGTAAGACGTCTATGCGTTCGCCAACCAGTCGCACCTGCACCCGTTGCCCCGCCAGTTCGGCCGGGACGCCGTTATCGAAGGTGCGGTACACGCCGGCGATGGACACCAGCTCGGCTTCCATGCGGGAACAGAAAATGCGGGCTTCGGTATTGCCGCTGGCACCGGCTAATGCCCGTCCGCGCAGTGGCGCGTAGACGTGAATGTTGCCATCGGCAATGATTTCCGCGCCATTGTTGACGGCCGCCATAACGATCAGGTCGACGCCGCGCGCGTAGATGCGCGTACCGGCGCGCACCGGGGTGTCGATGATCATGGCGGCGCCGCTGGGCGCAGCCGCTGCGGGAGCAACGGGTGCCGCTACCGGGGCAGCGGCCTTAGGCGCGGCAGGTGCTGGAGTGGAAACCGTATCAATGCTCAGTCCGGCGGCCACGATGGCCGCATGCCGTTGCGGCGCAGCGTTGCGCACGGCGACGGCATGCAAACGATAGCGTTTGAACAGGGCCGTCAGTTCCGCCCAGTCAATAGCGGCGTCGGATTCCAGTGCGCCAATATCGAATATCGCAAATTCATCTTCGAAAAAATCGGCGCTGCCGCCGGTCAGCTTGTCGAGCGCCAGTTTCAGCTCGGCCGGGTCAGTGGCGTGCAGCAGCGCGGCAACGGCAACGACAGTTGCAATTTTAATTTCGATAGGGGAACGGTGTTTTTGCATGGGCACAGAAAAAAAGCCGGAATGGACCGGCAGACATTACAAGAGTTCGGGAAGTGGCGCGGAAGACAATGCGCCAGCTGTTGAAGCTGCATTATACCGTCAGGCGAGGGGCAAGAAGGAGAGTTGGCGGCAGTGTGAGGTCTGACGCGTACGCAAGTGGCGCTTAATCTGCGCCGCTCGCGAGCTTCGTCCTGTTTGCCTCCGCTTCGCGCGGACAAAAAAAGGCCCGACAACATGCCGGGCCCTGATCGAAAACTGACTGCGAATTTACTACGAAATCACTGCCGCTTTGCTTCAGATTTACTTCGGCAGGCTACCTTCCACGCCCTGCACCAGCCAGTTGAAACTCATCATCTCGCCGATCGGCAAGACACTGCCGGCGACGACTTTGGTGATGCCCGCATTGTCTTTCAGCGGGCCACCGAAAGGCATCAGCGTACCGTCAACGATGGCTTTCTTTTTCTCGGCGAACAATTTGGCGACATCGGCCGGAACAGACGGGTTCAGCGCCGACAAGGTCACCAGATTTTCCTTGATGCCCCACAGCGTTGCGCCGGATTTCCAGGTGCCGGCCAGTTCGCGTTTGACTTCCTGGCTGTAATACACACCCCAGTTTTCGGTATTGGCCGTCAAATGCGCTTTAGGGCCGTATTTCGCCATGTCGGTATCCCAGCCGAAGGCGTACACGCCTTTTTCCTGAGCAACCTGAACGACGGCGGGCGAGTCGGTATTTTGCGCCAGCATGTCGGCACCTTGCGCGACCAGCGTTTCAGCGGCCTGACGTTCCTTGCCCGGGTCGTACCAGGTGTTAACCCAGATGACCTTGGTCTTGATCTTGGGATTGACGCTTTGCGCGCCCAAGGTATAGGCATTCAGATTGCGCACCACTTCCGGTATCGGGAAGGAACCGACGAAGCCCAGTGTGTTGCTCTTGGTCATCTTCCCGGCGACGACGCCCAGCAGATAAGCGCCTTCGTAGAAACGGGTTTGATAAGTCGCCATGTTGGGACCGGTCTTGTAACCAGTGGCGTGTTCAAAATGCACCTTCGGGAACGCCTTGGCGACTTTGGCCGTGGCATCCATGTAGCCGAACGAGGTAGTGAAAATCAGTTGATTGCCATCGACCGCGAGCTGACGAATGACGCGTTCTGCATCGGCGGTTTCAGGCACGTTTTCGACATAGGTCACTTTGATCTTGCTGCCGAATTCTTTTTCGATGGCCAGACGACCCTGGTCATGCTGGAAGGTCCAGCCGCCATCGCCGATGGGGCCGAGATAGACAAACGCAACTTTTAAAGGATCGGCGGCCTGCGCGACAGGCAGGACGGCGAACATCAGTCCGGCTCCTGCTGCCAGGGCTGCCAGTGTGGGACGTAGACGCAACATAGGGACTCCGATAAATGCCAAACATTGAAGAAGGAAGCACTGATTAAGTTGCCGGGCGGCGCAATCCGGGTGGGGAAGATTGCGCCGCTCGTCGTACTTGCTCACCAGTTCTTTGCATTACTTGAGGAACAATGCCCGCAGGTGTGCCGGGCGAAGACGACGATGATAGCGCTTAGAAGTGGTATTCGGCGCGAACCATCGGTGTTTTTGCCAGTGAGCCTTTGACGCTGGCCAGATTGCCGAACTTGTTGCGCCAGTATTCATACTCAACACCAAGGCGGAAGGTATTCTTGCCAGCGTTGACCAGCGAACTCAGGTCATACATGAGCTTGCCGTCGAAATGCGTTTCAGGAGCTGTGCCGCCGCCGAATTCATTCTGGCCTTTGGCGCCGATGTAATCGAAATAACCTTCAAAGGCAAACTTGGTGTCACCCAGAGGAATGCCCCAGGCCACGTCCAGCATAGGATGCAAACGGTAGGTATAGCGGCTGGAGACGCCGACCGGCTGGTTACTTTCGCTGAGCATCAGCAGGCTGGTATTGAGAAAGCCGGGGACGTCCAGCATCAGCGTCGGGCCAAAAACCAGCATCCGTTTTTTAGATGAGTAACCGGTATCGTTTTTGGTATTCCAGTCGAAACCGACGGTCGCGCCGTAGCTGCGGATATAGCCGTATTTCAGATCGGTGCCAAAGACTTTGCCAAAGTCGACCGTGTTGCGATAAACCAGATAGGCTTCCTGCGCGCCGCCGCTGCTGGCAGCCGGGTCTTTATTGTCTGACTGCAACAGATCGAGGTTGATGAAGTTGGTACCGTATTTATAGCCGCCGACATGGGTGAAATTGATGATGTTCTTGCTGATGTCGTTCCCGTTGAACGGCTCTGCAAATTTGGTGCCGTAACGATAGCCGATGGAGGTGTCGCTCCATTCCTCTGCGCTGGCAGGTGTGGCGGCAGCCAGTATGACACCGGCGGCGAACAGGCTCACGCCGAATTTGAATGCACTTGCCGAAAACTTCTTCTTCATGACTTTCCCCGATCTAAGTAAGTACAACTTACGGCATCAACAGCGCCGCTCCCTGTGGCTATTTTTTATTAATTTATTCATCTTCCGGTCAGTGCTGACCTTGCACTGCCCCGTTTGCTGCACTTGCCAAAAGCTTCCTGGAGATTTCTTTGGCAGAACCTGGGTCCTGAAAAATTGCCTCCAATTCCGCAAAAGGATTGTTAGCAATTGCTGTGCCAACTGGCGGCAGGGTAGCCGGGGTGGGTGAAGCGACAATAAATGGTCGCTTGCGGTGCGTCAAGCGCTGAAACGGATGCTGTTAGCCGGATTTGCGCCTTATCGGTGCATTATCTTGTGTTGCCGAGCGGAAAAATGATTCTGATTGGATAGATTGTTTTCAATTTAATTTAACTATTGTTGTAAATGCGTGTATTTTTTGTTGCGTATGTTGTTGGTGATTGCCGCAAAATGTTGGCGGCATTCCCGCAGTAAGAGGCAGGGGGAGTCCCATCAGGGGCTGGAAGCATCTTTTTTCCTGGGTGAATAAACACAGTCAGCAGGTACTATAAGCAACTGGCCGGCGCAGACTCGTTTTGCGTGCGACCGGATTGCTGGCATAACAATTGCGTTTTCAGAACAATCAAACCAGACAGGTGCGTGCATGACTGAAACTATCCTTGCCCCAGCGCGACTCACGCTGACCGGCATTACCAAGACTTACCCGACGGTCGTTGCCAACGACCATATCGACCTGACAGTGCGGGCCGGAGAAATCCACGCCGTGCTCGGTGAAAACGGCGCCGGCAAAAGCACGCTGATGAAAATCATCTACGGCGTGACCCGGCCCGATGCCGGCAGCGTGCTGTGGGAGGGGCGCTACCAGAACATCAGCACCCCGGCGCAGGCGCGGCGACTCGGCATAGGCATGGTGTTCCAGCACTTCTCTCTGTTCGAAACGCTGACCGTGGCGGAAAACATTGCGCTGGCGCTGGACGTGCAAATGCCGCCTGCCACGCTGGCAGCACGCATCCGCGCCGTATCAGAAAAATACGGCCTGCCGATCGACCCCGCCCGGCTGGTGCATAGCATGTCGGTGGGCGAACGGCAGCGCGTCGAAATCGTGCGCTGTCTGCTGCAGGAACCCAAGCTGCTCATCATGGATGAACCCACCTCGGTGCTGACGCCGCCGGCAGTCTTGCAACTGTTCGAGACGCTGCGCCAGCTCGCCAGCGAAGGTTGCAGCATTTTGTATATCAGTCACAAGCTCGATGAAATCCGCGCCCTGTGCGATAACGCCACAGTCTTGCGCGGCGGTCGTGTCAGCGGCAGCGCCATCCCGAAAAACGAAACCAACGCCAGCCTGGCCGAAATGATGATCGGCGGCGAACTGAGCGCCTGTCATTTAACGCCACGCGAACCGGCCGAAGTCAGACTGGCCTTGCAGGGTTTATCGCTGGTCACGCCGGACCCCTTCGGCACGACGCTCAAAGATATCCACCTGTCGGTGCGCAGCGGCGAAATCGTCGGCATCGCCGGTGTGTCCGGCAACGGACAAAAAGAATTGCTCGCCGCGCTATCGGGCGAAACGCTGTCGCCGTCGCTGGCGATGGTGGAATTGATGGGGCAGCAAGCGGGTAAGCTGGGGGCCGCACAACGCCGCAAGCTGGGCCTGAGTTTTGTGCCGGAAGAGCGGCTCGGACGCGGCGCAGTGCCGGCCATGAGCCTGTCCGACAATGCCCTGCTGACCGGCTCGCACGAAGGCATGGTGCGGCATGGTTTGGTGCGCGGTGCGGTCAAGCGCAGTTTTGCCGCCGAAGCGATTCGTCGCTTCAAGGTCAAGTGCGGCGGCGAAGATGCGCTGGCCTCCAGCCTGTCCGGCGGTAATCTGCAAAAATTTATTGTCGGCCGCGAAACCATGCTGCACCCCAAGGTCATGATCGTCGCCCAGCCAACATGGGGGGTCGATGTTGGTGCCGCGCAGTTAATCCGGCAAGCCCTGATCGATTTGCGCGATCAGGGCGTGGCCTTGCTGGTGATTTCGGAAGAGCTGGATGAATTGTTCATCCTCAGCGACCGCATTTGCGTGCTGGCCGAAGGCAGACTCTCGCCGCCGGTGCGACTGGCCGACACCAGCATCAGTCAGATCGGCATCTGGATGAGCGGCAAGTTCGACGACGCCGCTCCAAACGCAACTACCGCTCCCACAGCCTCCCTCCCCACGAATCAGGAGCAGCCAATTGTCTAAGCTCGAACGACGCCCGGTCCCCTCCGCCATCATGCGCATTACCTCGCCGCTGATCGCCGCAGCAGCGATGTTTGCCACCGGCATTATCATTTTCCTTATCCTCGGCAAAGACCCGTCGCAGGCGTTTTATGTGTTCTTCGTCAAACCCATTGCCACCATGTACGGCATGGGCGAATTGCTGCTCAAGGCAACGCCGCTGATTCTGTGCGCGCTCGGGCTGGCGCTGGGTTTTCGCGCCAACGTCTGGAATATCGGCGCGGAAGGTCAGCTCACGATGGGTGCCTTGGCCGGTGGCGGCGTGGCTTTGTGGCTGGGCGATTCGACGGCCGCATGGGGCTTGCCACTGATGTTGTTAGCGGCGGTGCTGGGCGGCATGTTGTGGGCGGCGATTCCGGCGTTCTTGCGCACGCGTTTCAACACCAGTGAAATTCTGGTGACGCTGATGCTGGTCTATGTGGCGCAGCTGGTGCTGTCGCTGCTGGTGCATGGGCCGTGGCGCGATCCGCAGGGCTTTAATTTTCCGCAATCGAAGGCCTTCGGTGATGCGCAGCTGATACCGATTCTGATCGAAGGCACCCGCACCACCTGGGGCTTTGTGCTGGCCTTGCTGTTGGCGGCGGCATCCTGGTTTTTTTCGGGTAAAACCTTTGCCGGTTTTCGTATGCAGGTGGCGGGACTGGCTCCTGCCGCTGCGGCCTATGCCGGTTTTTCCGAGAAGCGCAATATCTGGATCGCCCTGCTCATCAGCGGCGCGACTGCCGGTCTGGCCGGGATCTGTGAAGTGGCCGGGCCTATCGGGCAGTTGCAGGCGCAGATTTCGCCCGGCTATGGTTTCGCCGCGATTATCGTGGCCTGGATGGGACGTCTGCATCCGGTCGGCATTGTCCTCGGCGGCTTGCTGATGTCCTTGTTGTATCTGGGCGGCGAGTCAGCGCAAATGCAGCTGGCGCTGCCTTCCGCGATCACTGGTTTGTTTCAGGGCTTGCTGCTGTTTTATTTGCTGGCAGCGGACCTGTTCATTCATTTCCGTCTCAAGCGCAGCACGCCGCCCACGCGTTCCACTGCGCCGGATGCCCCGCTTGCTGCTCCAGTCACCGCCATGAAAGAAAGCGTATGAGCGCCCTCCTGCCCGTCATTGCCAGCACCGTCGTGGCTGCCACCCCCTTGATTTACGCTGCGCTCGGTGAAACGGTGGTGGAAAAAGCCGGCGTCCTCAATCTGGGCATTGAGGGCATGATGCTCATCGGTGCCGTGGCCGGATTCGCCGCTGCGCTGGCCAGTGACAATGCCGCCGTCGGTTTTGTGGCGGCCGCTTTCGCCGGGATGGCGATGTCGCTGATTTTCGGCGTGCTGGTGCTGACGCTGCAAGCCAATCAGGTCGCCAGCGGACTGGCGCTGACGCTGTTCGGCATCGGCCTGTCGGCCTTCGTCGGACACGATCTGGCGGGTACGCCCTTGTCGGGACTGAAGGGCATTCATCTGCCGGTGTTGTCTGATATTCCGGTGCTGGGGCCGCTGCTGTTTCGCTACGACATCATGGTGTATTTATCGCTGGCAGCGTTTGTCGGCATTCACTATTTTCTTAACAGAAGCCATGCCGGTTTGAAGCTGCGCGCGGTCGGTGAGTCGCCGGCAGTGGCGCATGCGATTGGTCATCCGCCTATTGTGATTCGTTATCTGGCCGTGATGTTCGGCGGTGCCATGGCCGGTGTTGCCGGCGCTTATTTATCGATTGTGCAAACCCCGATGTGGGTCGAAGGCATGACCGCCGGCAAAGGCTGGATCGCGCTGGCGCTGGTGGTGTTCGGCACCTGGAAACCCTTGCGCGTGGTCATGGGGGCATACCTGTTCGGCGGCGTGACGGTGCTGCAACTTTATGCCCAGGGTTTCGGGTTGGCGGTGCCGACCGAATTGCTGTCGATGCTGCCGTATGTGGCGACGATTGTGGTGCTGGTGATTATTTGCCGCGATCCGAAAACCATCATGCTCAATCAACCGGCGTCGTTAGGGAAGAGTTTCCATCCTGATGCGTGAGTGAGGAGGGCGGTTCGACCGGCTATCGCCGGATCCTTCGATACGCCCTGCGGGCTACTCAGGACGAACGGTCTGGGGCGGGGTAGTAGTGCGCTAGTAGGGGACGAACGGTCTGGGGCGGGGTAGTAGTGCGCTAGTAGAGGATGAACGGTTTGGGGCGGGGTAGTAGTGCGCTAGTAGAGGACGAACGGTCTGGGGTGGCGTAGGAAGTGCGCAAGTAGAGGATGAACGGTCTGGGGCGGGGTAGTAGTGCGCTAGTAGAGGACGAACGGTTTGGGGCGGGGTAGTAGTGCGCTAGTAGGGGACGAACGGTCTGGGGTGGGGTAGTAAGTGCGCTAGTAGAGGATGAACGGTCTGGGGTGGGGTAGTAGTGCGCTAGTAGAGGATGAGCGGGTTGTGGTGCCGTGCGCGAGTAGAAGGCGAGGGGTCTGTGTATTTCTACGCAGGTTGGAATCTTGTTTGCGGGATATTAATACCTGCCCATGATTCTTTTCCTGCTCGCTATGACTCTCCTCCCGTTCGTCCTGAGTAGCCCGCAGGGCGTATCGAAGGATCCGGCTGCAAGCCGGTCGGAAAATGGGCGAATCGAGGGTGCGGTTTTCAGTCTTCAGGTTCGGACTGACTAGTCTTCAGCCGCGCGGCTTCACGCACCGCATCGGGGTTAAGCGCCAGTCCGCGCGAACCTTCCAGCTTGGCCGTCAGATGTTCGGCCACCGTCACCGGCGCATACAGCGGCGGATGCGTGTCGTCGGTACAACCGGGCAGGCAGGAGATCAGCGCATCGGCGTTGCCGTCATGGAAGTAGGCGGCTGAACGGCGGCGCACCATGCGGCCTGCGGCATCCACCGGCGCCAGCACGCGGTGCATGGTCGAGCGCCAGCGGTCGTTGGTCCAGCGCGCCAGCATGTCTCCCAGATTAATCAGCAATGCACCGGGCGCGGGGGTGACGTCGTGCCATGTGCCGCCGCTATCGAGAATCTGCAATCCGGGCGTGACCCTGTCGGCCCACAGGATGGTCACGATGCCGTAATCGGTATGCGCACCCATGCCCATTTGTCCCGCTTCCAGCCGCTGATCGGCCGCCGGCATCTGGTAATGATTGATGCGCAGCATGTCGACGGAATGGTCGGTGTAGTCGATGAAGTAGGTTTCGGGCAAATCCAGCGCGACCGCGAAAATCCGTGTGAGCCGGTGCGCCAGTGCGCCGGCATGGTCGAACCAGTTCTGTACCTGTTGTTGGAAGGCGGGGGGCTGATCAGGCCAGATATTGGCGGGATAGTCACGCGCCGACAGCTTCAATGCGGGAAAGGCGGATGCCTGAGTGCCGACGTTGAAGGCTTCAAACAGATCGGCCGGCGAGGTGACGCCCAGACTGTAGCTGAGACGTTCGCTGAGCGGGCCGTTGTAGCCGCGATTAATATCCACCGAGGGCGGTTGCCAGGCCAGTTTTTGCTGCGCCGGCAAACTGAAAAATCCATCAATGGCGCTCTGCAAGCCGACGATTGCGCTATCTGGAATGCCGTGGCCGGTAATCTGCATGAAGCCGACTTCGCGTGCGGCGCAGTCGATCTGCGCGGCGACGGCTTGCTTTTGTGCCGCGTCGCCATGCTGGAACGGGGTGATATCGATCAGGGGAACGGTAAAGGCGGGCGTTTGCTGGTCAGCAATAGGGGCGTTCATCTGCTTGCCTTTTGGCGGAGAGGGAAAGTCGGATAGACGCAAGCACTATGCCACTTGGCATGCCTTACGTTGTGCGCGAAGAAATACTCAGATCGTCAACAATGCGGCAGCCAATGCGCAACAAGTTGGTGAGCGCCTTCACCGCAATCGGGCAGTTGCACCGTTTTGCGGCGAGCGGTAATGGAATCAGAACTCGCTAAATGCCGTCCGGCCGATAGGGATGGTAGGCATGCCAGTGGCGGGCGATATCGATGCGGCGGCAAATCCAGACATGCTCCTTGGTTTCCAGATAATCCAGAAAGCGCTGCAAGGCACGGAAGCGTCCCGGCCGGCCCAGCAAGCGGCAATGCATGCCGACCGACAACATCTTCGGCGCGTTCAGACCTTGCGGATCGCCTTCCTCGTACAGCACATCAAAGCTGTCTTTCAGATACGCATAAAAATGGTCGGCGGTATTGAAGCCCTGCGGTGAAGCGAAGCGCATGTCGTTGCTGTCGAGCGCATAGGGCACGATCAGATGCGGATGGCGGCTACCATCACTGAGCTGCACTTCGGTCCAGAGCGGCAGGTCGTCGCCGTAATAATCGGAGTCGTAAATGAAGCCGCCGTGTTCGACCAGTAGCTGCCGGGTGTGCGGCGAATCGCGTCCGGTGTACCAGCCGAGCGGCGCGGTGCCGGTCAGTTGGCGCAGAGTTTCCACGCCGATGCGCATGTGTTCGCGCTCGGTGTCGATATCGACTTCCTGATAATGCAGCCAACGCCAGCCGTGGCAGGCGATTTCATGGCCGAGTTCGCCGCAGGCTTGCGCTAAATCGGGATGACGCTGCAAGGCCATGGCAACGCCGAAGACGGTTAGCGGCAGGTTGCGTTTTTCAAATTCGCGCAGGATGCGCCAGACGCCCGCCCGCGATCCGTATTCGTACAGCGATTCCAGCGACATGTGCCGCGCCGGGTAGGAGGCCGCGCCGATGATGTCCGACAAAAACTGTTCGGAACCGGCGTCGCCGTGCAGCACATTGCTTTCGCCGCCTTCTTCGTAATTGAGGACGAACTGCACCGCGATGCGGGCGCTGCGCGGCCAGCGCGCATGCGGTGGACGGCGACCGTAGCCGATCAGGTCACGCGGATAAGGGTCACGCGGATAAGGCTCACGCGGATAAGGCTCAGGCAGTTTGGCATTCACGATATGGATTTCCCCAGGACATTGCGCAGGTCGAAGCCTTCGCTGGCTTCCGGCTGTACGCGTTCTTCACAATGCTGCAAATGGTGTGCCATGTGATGCTGGGCTTGTGCGAGGTCGCCTTTTTCCAGCGCGCTGAGAACGTCGTCGTGTTCGTCGAAGGAGCAGGCGTTTTGTCCGGGCGCGTCGATGTTGGCGATCAGCAGGGTGGTGCGCGATACCAGCCGATGCAGGGCGTCGACCAGCAGCGCGTTGTCGGTCAGCATCGCCAGTTCCAGATGGAAGCGCGCCGACAGTCGTATCCACGTCGGGCGGTCGCCGCGCTGATGCGCTGCGCGTTCTTCGTTGACCAGCTTGCGCAGCGCCGCCAGTTGTCGGGTGCCGGCATGGCTGGCGACTTTGGCCAGCGCCGCATGTTCCAGAATGTTGCGCATCTCAAACATGTCTTTCGCTTCCTGGCTGGAAGGGCTGGCAATGAACGCGCCGCGATTGGCTTCCAGGTCGACCAGACCTTCGGTGGAAAGGCGCGTGAGCACTTTGCGCACCGTGTGGCGCGCGGTACTGTAGATCTGGCACAAGACCTGCTCTGTCAGTTTGGTCCCGGGCGGCAAACGGTGTTCCATGATGGCGTCGTAGACGTCCTGATACATGTGCTCTTCCGTGACGCTGGACTTAGGTGATTTTTCTTCGGGGACAGGGATGCGGGACATAGAGATAAGAGGAGTGAGAAGAATTGGATGGCAAATTGTGAATTAAAAATAAAATATTGTCGACAATAATGCTGGAAATTTGTTATTAAAGGATGTCTGGGATTGCATTGCGCAGTAATTTAGTCAGAGGTTCTTAACTATTGTTGTGGTTTTGACCAAAAATTGTTGAGCGGCACGCGCCGCCACGCTGGGGAGAGAAAGAAATGCTGGAAGCCTATATTTTCGATTGGTTGAATTTGCTGTTGCGCTGGTTGCATGTGATCACGGCAATCGCCTGGATCGGCTCATCGTTTTACTTCGTCTGGCTCGACAATAGTTTGCTGCCGCCGGAAGACCCTGCCTTGAAAGCCAAGGGCGTGGGCGGTGAATTGTGGGCGGTGCATGGCGGCGGTTTTTACAATCCGCAGAAATATCTGCTGGCACCGAAGAAGCTGCCGGCGCATCTGCACTGGTTTTTCTGGGAAGCCTATAGCACCTGGTTATCGGGCTTTGCCTTGTTTTCCGTGCTGTATTTGTTCAATGCCAAGACCTTTCTGGTCGATCCCGGCGTCATGCCGATGGCGGCCTCGACCGCAGTTGCTGCTGCGCTGGGGTTTCTGGCGGCCGGATGGCTGCTGTATGACGCCGTATGCCGCGTGTTCGGCGACCGCAGGCACGGCGATAGGATCGTCGGCGTGTTGCTGGTAGTGCTGGTGGCGGCCGGTGCCTGGCTGGCATGCCATCTGTTCGCCGGTCGCGCTGCATTCCTGTTGATGGGCGCGACGCTGGCCACCATCATGAGCGGCAATGTGTTTTTCTGGATCATTCCCGGGCAACGCAAAATGGTGGCTTCCATGCGTGCCGGCAATGCGCCCGACCCTATCCACGGCAAGCGCGGCAAGCAGCGCAGTGTGCACAACACGTATTTCACCCTGCCGGTGCTGTTTGCGATGCTGTCGAACCACTACAGCATGACTTACGCCGCGCCGCATAACTGGGTGGTGCTGCTGGCGATCATGCTGGCGGGTGTGCTGGTGCGGCAGTTTTTTGTGTTGCGCCATAAGGGCATCTTCAAACCGGGGTATCCGATTGCGGCCGTGGTGGTGCTGGTCGCGGTAGCGGTCTGGATTGCCCCGCAACCACCTGCTGCGACGGCGGCTCCGGCGCAGGGGGAAGTCAGCTTCGCCACGGTGCAAGCCATCATTGCCGGTCACTGCCTGCAATGCCATGCCGCCAAACCGAGCATGATGCCGGTGCCGGGCAAGGGTGTGGTGCTGGAAGACAAGGCGGCGATATTGCAGCATGCGCAAATGATTTATCAGCAGGTGGTGGTGCAAAAAAGCATGCCGCTGGGCAACCTGACCCATCTTAGCGATGAAGACCGACGCGTGCTGGGCGAGTGGTATGAGGCAGGGGCAAAAGGAGAGTAAGGGGCGCTTTTTTCGGGGGAGGTGATACTTGTGGGCGTCGCTTTAAACCCGGGCCGGCAGGTGGGGGTGTTGTCCGACCGGCTTGCAGCCGGATCCTTCGATACGGGACTACGTCCCTACTCAGGACGAACGGGAAATGAGTGCTGCCATCTACCGCCTCAACCTACCACCCGTCACCCGCCACCCGCCACCCGCCACCCGCCACCCGTCACCCGTCACCCGTCACCCGTCACCCGTCACCCGTCACCCGTCACCCGTCACCCGACACCCGCCACCCGCCACCCGCCACCCGCCACCCGCCACCCGCCACCCGCCACCCGCCACCCGCCACCCGCCACCCGCCACCCGCCACCCGCCACCCGACACCCGACACCCGACACCCGACACCCGACACCCGACACCCGACACCCGCCACCCGCCACCCGCCACCCGATGCCCGATGCCCGATGCCCGATGCCCGATGCCCGATGCCCGATGCCCGATGCCCGATGCCCGATGCCCGATGCCCGATGCCCGATGCCCGATGCCCGATGCCCGATGCCCGATGCCCGATGCCCGATGCCCGATGCCCGATGCCCGATGCCCGATGCCCGATGCCCGATGCCCGATGCCCGATGCCCGATGCCCGATGCCCGATGCCCGATGCCCGATGCCCGATGCCCGATGCCCGATACCCGATACCCGATACCCGATACCCGATACCCGATACCCGATACCCGATACCCGATACCCGATACCCGATACCCGCCACCCGCCACCCGCCACCCGACACCTGACACCTGACACCCGTCACCCGCCACCCGCCACCCGCCACCCGCCACCCGCCACCCGACACCCGACACCCGACATCCGCCACCCGCCACCCGCCACCCGACCATATTTTCTACCGTTCGTCCTGAGTAGGAGCATCGCTCCGTATCGAAGGATCCGGCTGTAAGCCGGTCTGGCGCAAACACACTATTGCCGCGACACGCGACAATCGCTGTGGTGTTCAGGATGGCACAGCAAGGTACTTGTATAAGCTGCAACACCGGTTTTCAGGTGAAAACCCGTGCGCTACGATGTTCCGTTATCATTGCGCGTTGTCCAGTCTGAAAGATAGCAATGGCTCATGCTTGCGGCGTCGATTTTGGCACTTCCAATTCCACCGTCGGCTGGCAACGGCCGGGGCAACACGCCCTGCTGCCGCTGGAAGACGGCAAATCCACGATTCCCTCCGTGGTGTTTTACAACGCCGACGAAGAGCAGTTCAGTTACGGCCGCGCCGCGCTGACCGAATACCTCGCCGGCTACGAAGGCCGTCTCATGCGGTCTCTGAAAAGTCTGCTCGGTTCGGGGCTCATCGACGGCCAGACCGAAGTCGGCGGACAAGCCCTGCCGTTCCGCGACTTGCTAGGAAAATTCATCGGCGAACTCAAGCGCCGTGCCGAACAGGCTGCTGGTCGCGAATTCACGCAAGCCGTGTTCGGACGCCCGGTATTTTTTATCGACGATAACGCCGCTGCCGATAAACAGGCGCAGGACACGCTGGCCGAAATCGCGCTGTCGGCCGGTTTCACCGACATTGCTTTCCAATACGAACCGATTGCCGCCGCCTTCGATTACGAATCCACCATTGACCGTGAAGAACTGGCGCTGATCGTCGATATCGGCGGTGGCACCTCCGACTTTTCGCTGGTGCGTTTGTCGCCCGCGCGCGCGCGCAAGGCCGATCGGCGCAGCGATATTCTGGCTACCGGCGGGGTGCATATCGGCGGTACTGATTTCGATAAATACCTGAGTCTGGCCGCTGTCATGCCGGGACTGGGACTGGGCGGCTTGCTGCTCAACGGCACGGAAGTACCGTCCGCGCCGTACTTTAATCTCGCCACCTGGCACACGATCAATCTGGCCTACACCCGCAAAGCGGCGGAGCAGTTAAAAGACGTCTACCGCGAAGTGCGCGAGCGCGACAAGTTTGCGCGTCTGATTGATCTGGTCGAACAACGTGCCGGTCACTGGCTGGCCTTGCAGGTGGAGGCCGGGAAGATTGTGCTTTCCGATTCCCCGACCGCTCAGCTATCGCTGGATCGCCTGACGCCGCCGGAAATGATTCATCTGAGCCGAGAGCAGTTTCACACCAGCATCGCGCCACTGATTTCGAATGTGGAAAACACCGTCGTGCGCTTGCTGAGCGACGCCGGTGTAGCAGCCGATCAGATTGATTCTGTGTTTTTTACTGGTGGTTCCAGTGGTGTGTCTTTGCTGCGGCAGCGCATTGCCGCCGTGGTGCCGCAGGCGCGGCAGGTGGAAGGCGATCTGTTTGGCAGCATCGGCGCCGGACTGGCGCTGGATGCGGTGCGGCGTTTTAGCTGATGCTGCCGTTATAAAGGGCAGTATGGTGGTGCTGGTCTCTCCCAGCCGCACCACCTACCGCTCCTCCTACTGCGCCTCCTACTTAAGCAAATGAATTACGCCGTCTGCGCAAGGCAGTAGGCATCCAGTTCTGCCGACAATTTCCCTCGTTCTTCTGCATCAACAAAACTGGCCGCAATGGCATTGCGCGCCAGCGTCACGATCTGTTCGCGCTTGAGCGTCAGTGCCTCGGCCACTGCCAGAAAATTGGCATTCATGTAGCCGCCAAAATACGCCGGGTCGTCGGAGTTGACCGTCACTGCCAGACCCGCTTCCAGTAAGCGCGCCAGATTGTGCTGGCGCATATCGGCCACCACGCACAATTTCAGATTCGATAAAGGACAGACCGTCAGCGGAATGGCATGCTGCGCCAGCCGTGCCATCAGTGCCGGATCTTCTTCGCTGCGCACGCCGTGGTCGATACGTTCCACCTGCAACAGATCAAGCGCATCACGGACGTATTGCGCCGGACCCTCTTCACCCGCGTGCGCCACCAGCCGGAAATCGAGCTCCTTGCAGCGCGCAAACACGCGGGCGAATTTCTCAGGGGGATTGCCGCGTTCGGCCGAGTCCAGTCCTATGCCTGTCCACAGATCGCGGTATTGCTCGCGCAGCGGCAAGGCCGCTTCCAGCGTGGCGAAGGCGTCTTCCTCGGGCAGATGGCGCAGGAAAGACATGATCATCGCGCTGCCGAAACCATGTTGCTCACGCGCTTCGCGCAGCGCGCGGGCGATGCCGGCAAACACCGTTGCTATCGGAACGCCGCGCTCGGTATGGGTTTGCGGATCGAAAAAAATTTCGCTGCGGCACACCTTGTCGGCGCGGGCGCGGGCGATGTAGGCAGCGGTCATATCGTAAAAATCCTGTTCGGTCAGCAGCACGGCCGCACCCGCGTAATACAGGTCGAGGAAGGATTGCAGGCTGTCGAAAGCGTAGGCGGCGCGCAGTGCTTCTACCGAAGCGTAAGGCAGGGCGACTTGATTGCGTTGAGCCAGCGCGAACATCAATTCCGGCTCCAGCGTGCCTTCGATATGCAGATGCAATTCGATTTTCGGCATGCCTTCGATGAAGCGTTGCAGGGAGGGGGAGAGCGTGGTGGACATGCGTTTCCTTGCGGGCGTTGAGGTAATAGAAGTGGGAATAAATTTTATTTTGTGGTCGCGTTACGGCGTGCCGGTTTAGCGGCCAGATCGCCGCCTTCGTACGGTACCCGACCGGAGGGGACTAAGGCCGAGGCCAGTTGCACATGGCCGTCCTGATCGTCGAAAAACATGTGCGCGCCGAAAGCATGCAGCACATCCGATTTGGTCAGGCCGCCGAGGAAAAATGCTTCATCGACGGTGACGTTCCAGGTACGTAAGGTTTTGATCACGCGGGCATGGGAGGGGCTATTGCGGGCGGTGACGATGGCGATGCGCACCGGGCAGTTTTCCGGCGTGAATTGTTTTTGGATGGCTGATAACGACAGCAGCAGTTTGGCAAAGGGACCTTGTTTCATTGCCTTGTTGCGGTGGCGATTTTCGTGGCGTTCAAAAGCATCCAGTCCTTTTTCTACGTAGATATTTTCCGACTCTTTTGAGAACAGCACCGCGTCGCCATCGAAGGCAATGCGGATCTGGTCTTCCGGCGCAATGTAATTGGTGGGTGCGGTGTAAAGTCGTGCAGCAGCAACGCCGCCATTGACCGCGTCCTGCACGTCGCTTTCATCACGCGACAGAAACAGATCTACTTTAAACGCCTGCAAATAGCGGGCGATTGCTTCGCCGCCGGTAAACGCGGCGCGGCTGATGCCAAGCTTGTACGATTCGATGGAATTGAAGGCGCGCAAGCCGGTGTCGGGCGAATTGCGCGAAATAATCACGACTTCCACTAGTTGCCTGCCGGGGATCAGCGTGTTCAGTTTGAGCAGCGCCTTGACCAGCGGAAAGGCCGTGCCCGGTTTCAGGGCGACGTTTTCATGTTCACGCTGGTAGGCCGCATAGGCCGCCACGCCTTCGTTGTCGAAGATGGCATTCTCATGTTCCAGATCGAACAATGCGCGCGAGGAAATGCCGATCACCAGCATGCCGGACAAATCGTAAGCCATGCCATGTCCTTCCATTAAGAATTTTATATGGGACTTACGCAAAAGGCCGCTGGCGTTGTTGCATTGCCTGATCGTGCTAATTGCACTGCCTGCGGCAACACGGCCTAGCCAGCGGCTTTTTGCGTAAGTCCTGTTGTGAAGAGCCACATGCCCGTTCTGCATGATAGACGAATGCGTCACATGCTGATTGCTTTGTTGTGGTCAGCGGGTATCATTTACCGGCTTCATCCGTTGGCGTCATTTGTTGGCCTCAGTCATCCGTCCCAACCAGCCGGAACCCATCAATGGTGCATCGATACACGCGTGATAACTCAATAGCAATCAGCACAATTCCCATGCAATAGGAGACAAAATCATGAATCCACTTCACCCGACCAGTAATCCGGGAAGTTCTTCCGTTACGTTTAAAAATTTTATTCAACGCACATTGAAATGCGTTTTGCCTGGCAGTTGTTTTCGCGCCCGATTCCACGAAGCGCGCAATGGTGATGTCGCTTCGCCGTCGTCGCACGCTTCGCGCACGACATTGGATCTTCTCACCGCTGTGGCCAACGATGCGCGGATTGCGCCAAGGCGATCGCTTGCGGCCCATCGTGTCACTGTCAATCTCGGCGCGACGGGCGTGCGTGCGTCAGTTCAGCCAGGGAAAAGTCGAACGCCCTTGCGACCAAAATCGATGGAGCCACGGCGACCTTCACCGCCATTACCTCCGCCACCACCACCTCCTCCTCCGCCGGCAGCACAAAAAACATCCCCGCCTCGCCGGTTTCTTCCCTTGCGCCCGCTTCCTGCGCTGGTTGTTCTGCCAGTCCCCGTTCTGGCTTTTGTTGCCATTCCTGTTTCATCTCTGACTGCGTCACGTCAGCCTTCGCTGGCGGCATGTCACGCAGATACGGCTACGCGACTCCGTCCCAAATTAGCCGAACGCAAGCTGGCGTCCGATCACCTGACCGAGCTTGAGGCCGTGTTGAAAAAACGGAGTGAGCGTGCAGAGTCGCAAGAAAGCGCATTGGAGTTGCCTGTCGATTTCAGTGCGTCCAAGTGCCTGCCGCTGACTGTGGCCGTCGTCGCGGTGCGCGCGTGGGAAGTTGCGCATCCGGCGCAGGGCAGCAGCATTTCTCTGCCGTTGTTGGATGAATTGAAATCGGCGCAAAAATCGAGAGGAGTTTTTGTCGAGCCGGAGCCGCGCGTATTGCGTTTTTCCGACCAGTCCGGTGGCATCTATGCAGCAGTAAAAAAATCCATACCGCCAATCTATGAACGACACGTATCGAGTCCGCCGAAGTTCAATGTCCATGAGCTGATTGCGCTGCAAAAGCGAAAAGGGATTTACGTCGAGCGCCAAGTCTGATGCTGATGCGCGTCGCTGGCAGTCTGTGCGACGCGCATCAGTAGTGCATCAGTAGTGCATCAGTAGTGCATCAGTAGCACATCAGTAGCGCCTTTGTTTAAGCCTGCATTTTTCGGTACAGCGTTTGCCGGCTGATGCCCAGCGTGCGCGCCGCCAGTGAGATGTTGCCACGGCTGCTCTCCAATACTTGCTGGATGGCGATGTACGAGAGCTCCTTCAGATTTTGCGGAGCATCTTGCGTAGCTGCCGATGCGGCTCTTGGCACGGCCGTCAATTCTTCCGCAATGTCATCCGGCAGATGTCGCCAATCGATACAATCTTCGTCGGGGTCGAGCATGGCGCAGGCGGTGCGCAACACGCTGGATAACTGGCGCAGGTTGCCCGGCCAGGGATGTGCGCGCATTTTTTCCAAAACTGCAGGAGCAAGTTGCAACTCACGATCAGGGTGCAGGCTGGCGAGCAGTTTTGCTGTCAGTTCACGGAAATCGCTGCGCTCGCGCAAGGCTGGAAGGTGTACCGTCAGACCATTGATGCGGTAATACAAATCGCTGCGGAAAGTGCCTTTGTCGGCTTCTTCCCTGAGTTTGCAGTGGGTCGCGCAGACCAGCGCAAAATCCACCGGCACACTGCCACTGCCGCCCAGCGGCGTCACGCTGCGTTCCTGTAATACGCGCAATAGCCGCGTTTGCATGTGCAGCGGCATGTCGCCGATTTCATCGAGAAACAGCGTGCCGCCATGCGCTTCCCGCAAGCGGCCGGGACTGCCTTCTTTTTTTGCACCGGTGAAAGCACCCGGTGCATAGCCGAACAGTTCAGCTTCAATCAGATTTTCAGGAATGGCGGCGCAATTGATCGCCACGAACGGGCCATTGCGTCGTTGGCTGCTGTCGTGTGAAGCGCGCGCAAAATACTCTTTGCCAACGCCGGATTCGCCCTGAATCAGCAACGGGATAGCCTTATCCAGAATGCGCCGCGCTTTGTCGGTGGCACCGCGCCAGCGCAGGTCGCCGCTGTCGAGCGCGGCCAGCGCATCGGTCGAGGGTTCGGTCAGTGTTGATCTGGCACCCGCCAGTGCCGACACCGTGTTGTCGGTTTGAACCTGGATGAACAGCAGCGTGCCGTCATGCAGATGAACCGGCATGGGCTGATTCGGTCTGCGTTGGTGTCGCGCCAGCAGGTCGTCCAGACGCAGGTCCATGATGTTGGTCAATTGCGCGGCGCCGATTTGCGGTGTAGTCAGGTGCAGTAGCGACAGGCCAATGCGGTTAGCGCCGATGATCCAGCCATCGTCCGACAGCGCCACGATGCCTTCGGCCACGGTGCCTATGCCTTCAGCGTGTGCGTGCAAATGCAATCGTATGTGGCGGCGGCAAGTGGCGATCAGCAAGCGGTTTTCGATCATGCGCGCGGCGGTATTGACCAGTCCCAGCGTGTGCGGATGCCCGCTGTGCTGCTCGCCCGAAATATCCAGAATGCCGATCAGCTTGCCGCAGGAGGACATGATGGGTGCGGCGGCGCAGGTCAGGAAGCCGTTGCGTTCCAGGAAGTGTTCGGAACCGTGGATTTCAATGGCAGATTCTTCGGCCAGTGCGGTGCCGATGGCATTGGTGCCGCGTCGCTCTTCGTGCCACGATGCGCCGGTCGTCAATGCGATGCGTTCCGATTTATTCAGGAAGTGAGCATCCCCCATCGTATGCATGAGGGTGCCGCGGTTGTCGGCCAGTACGACCACGCTATGCCGGACTTGCTCGAACAGATATTCCATTACCGGCCGTGAGTGGGCTAGCAATTCGTGATTACGCGCCAGCACCTGCCGCAGTTCGCCGTCGCTGGAATGTTCGGCCGCAGGCAAGCGTCCGACCGGCAACACGCCTGCTGCTACGCTGCGCTCCCAGGAACGGGCCAGACGGTCGCTGATCGCTCCTGCGGGTGTGTTGCCATGATCGATCAGATGTTGCCGCGCATGGCGTAAGCTCAGCGCAGAATTGGAATGTCGCACGGTGTCTCCTCGGCGGGTCATGGTTTTACCATTTGTTATACAGGAGCCGCTGACAAGGGGATGATGCGGTGCAATTTCAGGGCGGGCTTTGTTCTGCTTTAATCCTGAGGGTGGCGGTGCGTGACCTTGGCTCAGCGCTTCCTGCATGTGTCTGGCCAGTATAGAAAGACTTAGCGCGCCAGCGCAATGCCTTTGCCATCGAGACCGGTTCAACTGTCACTTTTTGGGACAGTTGTTGCAATCCGGATCGTTCCACCATTCCCGCATGGACGCGCATCAACGCCTTGGTGTCGGGAAATAATGCATGGAATCAACGACATGACGACAATCACTCTGTTTGGCATGAGATTTGATAGCAGTTATGTCCGCAAGCTAACTATTCCAATAATCCGCACCCAAGGAGACACACATGCTCTACGCATCCCCCGGCACCGCTGGCGCCAAAATCGTTTTTAAAGCGCAATACAATAATTTCATCGGCGGCGCATGGGTTGCTCCGGTGAAGGGACAATACTTTGATGTCATCACGCCCACCAGCGGCAAAGTGTTCACCAAGGCCGCACGTTCGACTGCGGAAGATGTAGAGCTGGCGCTGGACGCTGCTCATGCCGCTGCCGATGCATGGGGCCGCACCTCTCCTGCCGACCGCGCCAACGTGCTGCTCAAGATCGCAGATCGCCTCGAAGCCAATCTGGAATTACTGGCTTATGTCGAAACCGTGGACAACGGCAAGCCTATCCGCGAAACACTGAATGCCGATATCCCGCTGGCCATCGATCACTTCCGTTACTTTGCCGGCTGCGTGCGCGCGCAAGAAGGTGCGCTCAGCGATATCGACGGCGATACCGTGGCCTATCATTTTCATGAACCGCTGGGCGTGGTCGGACAGATCATTCCCTGGAATTTCCCTATCCTGATGGCGACCTGGAAACTGGCACCCGCAATCGGTGCGGGTAATTGCGTGGTGCTCAAACCAGCGGAATCGACACCGATCAGCATTCTGATCATGATGGAACTGATTGCCGATCTGCTGCCGCCGGGCTTGATCAACATCGTCAACGGTTACGGTCGCGAAGCCGGTTTGCCGCTGGCGACCAGCAAGCGTATCGCCAAGATTGCTTTCACCGGATCGACCACCACTGGCCGCGTAATCGCACAAGCTGCCGCCAACAACCTGATTCCGGCCACGCTGGAACTGGGTGGTAAATCGCCGAACGTGTTCTTCGCCGACATCATGGACAAGGACGACAGCTTCCTCGACAAAGCCATCGAAGGACTGGTGTTGTTTGCTTTCAATCAGGGCGAAGTGTGCACCAGCCCGACGCGTGCGCTGATCCAGGAGTCGATCTACGACAAGTTCATGGAGCGTGTGCTCAAGCGCGTTGCCGCCATCAAGCAAGGCAACCCGCTGGATACCGACACCATGATGGGCGCGCAGGCCTCCAAAGAACAGCTGACCAAGATTCTGTCTTACCTCGATCTGGGCAAGCAGGAAGGCGCAGAACTGCTGATCGGCGGCGCACAAGCGCATCTGGAAGGCGAGCTGGCAGGCGGCTATTACGTTCAACCGACCCTGTTCAAGGGCCACAACAAGATGCGCATTTTCCAGGAAGAGATTTTTGGACCCGTGCTGGCCGTCACCACCTTCAAGGATGAAGCAGAAGCGCTGGCCATCGCCAACGACACGCTGTACGGACTGGGCGCAGGCGTCTGGAGCCGCAACGGCAATGTCGCTTATCGCATGGGTCGCGCCATCAAGGCAGGGCGCGTGTGGACTAACTGCTACCACGCCTATCCGGCGCATGCAGCGTTCGGCGGCTACAAGGAATCCGGCATCGGCCGCGAAACGCACAAGGTCATGCTCGATCATTATCAGCAAACTAAAAATCTGCTGGTCAGCTACAGCGAGAAAAAACTGGGCTTTTTCTAAGTCGACAGTTTTTATGAAACAAGTGCAGAATAAGTAGCAGCAAACTCCGGGAGGGGACGGGCAACCGTCCCCTTTCTTGCTTGAATGCCTGCTTGCAGAATGACCTAATAATTACAGGGAGATGAACATGGTCGATAAAGTCATTGCCACGCCGGCCGCGCTGGAACTGGTGGCCTTCCTGAAACAAAAACACGGCGACATGATGTTCCATCAATCGGGCGGATGCTGCGACAACAGCGCCGCCAATTGTTATTTGCCCGGTGAGATCACGATGGGCGCCGGTGACGTCTATCTGGGCGACATCGGCGGCTGCCCGTTCTACATCGGCCGCGCTCAGTATGAATACTGGAAGCACACGCAACTGATCATCGACGTGATTGAAGGAAGCGGTGGTACTTTCTCGCTGGAAGGGCCGGAAGGCAAGGCCTTCCATACGCGTTCGCGGGTGTTTACGGAGGCGGAGATGGTGGAGGTTTTGCGGGAGGGGGAAGCGGTTCGGAGCTAACGATCTCGATTTTCGCAATGCCATCATGGCTGACGACCAAGCTGTGGTCAGAACCCATAAGGCTCAATCCGACAATGGATTTTTCAAGTGCTGCAGGATGATTGTTAACGAAGCGGCAGTTCGCGCATTGTCGCTTCTTTAATTCGCGTGTCGCTGCCATTGCTGTCCGAAGGGTGGACGCTAAGGTAGCTTTCTTTCAGTCGGTTCACTTTCGCACGCGATCTCATGATAAACAAACACTGAGAATCAACACCGAGGCAGCAAACCAATGTGCGACCGCATTGAGATAACGCCCGGATGAGGCACCGTGTTTCCTTGACGGTTAAACTACAGCCGCGCTGAACGACTCGGGCCGCTGCGCAAGCAGATCAGACAGCCGTTGAAGACCCGCATGTAAGCGTCCACGGTCCTTGATGCTACCCAAAGAGATCCGAATTGCATTCACTGATCCGCTGCCAGTGGCGAATGCCGCCGCCGGCGTGACTGCGATGCCCTCGCTGTCGGCTGCACGCGCAAGCTGTGCGGAGTTCCAATACGCCGGCAACTCGAGCCACACATGCAGGCCGTCTCCGCTGCCGCTGTAGCGGCCTGCCAGAATATCCCTGGCCATCCAGTGACGCAGGCGCGCCTCCTTGCGTACGCCTTTCATCAATCTGTCAGCTGAACCATCGAGGATCCATTGAGTGGCCAGTGCGGCCGTCAGAGGGGCGACCATCAGCGCAAATGATCTTAGCGCGACCAGGAAGCGTTCGCGTTCGCGCGGGTCGCGTATGAGCACGAAGGCGATACGCAGGCCGGGGGTCAGGCATTTCGACAGGGTTGAGATGTAGTACACCTGTTCTGGAGCAGACGCGGCAATAGGTGGTGGCGGGGCATCGGCAAGGAGCCAGTAGGGATCGTCCTCGACGATGCGTACATTGCAGCGCTTCGCGATGCTGGCGAGCTTCTTGCGTCGGTGTTCTGGAATGGTGATGGCGGTCGGGTTCTGTAATGTCGGATTGAGGTAGACCAGCACAGGCTTGTGCTGGCGGCACGCTTCTTCAAGCAACTCAGGCACCATTCCGTGCTCGTCTGCTTCTACCGCAATGATGTGCCGGCCGAATTGGGTCGCTGCGGTACGCAAGCCGGGATAACTCATCGGTTCTGCCAGAATGACATCGCCAGGCTCCGTCAGCGCAAGGATCAATGCGGCGATCGCCGCTTGCGCACCGGGACAGACAACAAGCTGGCGAAAATCCACATACCCAAACATCGGTTCTAGCCATTTGGCGCCAGCCTTGCGGTCGGAGTCGCTTCCCCCGGCCAAGTGGTAAGTCATCAGCAATTCATTGTCTGCCCTCATCAGTACTTGAGATAAACCTTGTTGCAACATGTCGTCGAAGTCCACGCCATCCGGCGGTGGCGGGGTATTCATGCTCAGGTCGAGGATCGAGGTCAATTCGACTTTCGGCGCCGCGACATAAGTGCCTCGAGCGCCACGGCCCTCCAGCAAATTGCGGCGTCTGGCTTCGTCGTAGGCGCGCGTGATCGTCGTCAGGTCGACGTCCAGCTGTGCTGCCAACTGGCGCTGCGGTGGTAGACGGTCACCCGGTTTCAGCGATCCTTCTACGACCGCCTTCTGCAATGCATCCGCAATCTGCAAAAAACGTGGCTCGCCGTGCGCGGCCAATCGCGGCAACCAGATTGGCAAATTTTCATCTTGCATGGTTTTCGGCTGGGACATTTTGTCCTAATGTATGGGAATTGCTTTTAAGTAGTATGCCTTAGGGCGTGCAGCAACAACATCCTTGCATGGCAGTCGCTGACGTTTGCTCCTCGCTCATCTGCATTCGGCAAATTACCCCGCTGGATGCTATTGTTATTTCATAGGCAGATGCAATGAAAGATTCAAGCAGGATGCCTGAGGGGATGGTGTTAACAAAAAATGAAGCTGGTGAAGCAGCGTTTTGAGGTCGTGATCCTCACGATAGATAGTGTCAAAAGTAATAACCTGGAAATACGCAAAATGATCGATTGGATCCCTATAGTTTTACTTATGTTCAAGCTTATCGTGTTCGGCACGGGCATGTTCTTTGCCATCAAGTGGCATTACGATAAAGAGAAGATGGAGACGGGGGCGAAGCTGCGGCCGCGTGCGTTGCTACTCGCGGGCGGCAAGGCGGTCGCGGTCTTCGTGCTATTGCTCCTGGGCCTGTTGTTCGTCACCTTCCTCCTTGCCAAGAAGCTCGGTTTGGAATTGAGCTACTGATGATGGCAAAGAAAAGTCGGCCGATATCCAGTGATGCGGCAGTAATTCACCGATGCGGCTATTGGGCAGCGTTGGCAGGCGGGTCAGAGTGACTCGCCACGAATCTGCTAGACACTCGCTTGCCGTTTAATATGCCGTCAAATTGAGATAACCGCTACGTACTGGGAATAGGCGTTCGCCTCAAAGTCCAAACGGCTCCTGACAATACATTGCCGTTATTAGAGACGTTTTGTCAAAGTGCGATAAAGTGGGTGGGTCGCGTGTTATAAATTGATCTGTAGTTATCAATAAAAAAATAAATCATGATTAAAGTCATGGTCAGAATAATACTCAAATAAAAAATGGCCCAGTGCAAATTTCAAATGAAAAAGTTATTGCGCGTTTCCAAATTGGAAAGCGATACGATCGAAAAAAAGATATCCATCATCAGTTTGGCGGAAGTTCACAAAGTGGGATAGCACCGTCTAATGTAGTTGATGCCATTTTTTTATTTTCCGGGGATAGCGGTGAAAAATATGGCTATAACGATGGCGATGAATTTGATGAGTATTTAGGAAACGTCTTTTCTTATACTGGAGAGGGGCAAGACGGTGACATGGTTTTTACTCGGGGCAATCGCGCGATTCTTGAGCATAGTCAGCGCGGGCGAGCGCTACATCTTTTCCGATCAATGGGGAAAAGTAAGGGGCAAAAATATGCGGGTGAATTCGTGTACGCCAGCCATCGCTTTGAGCAAGGCCATGATAAAAGCGGAGCGCAGCGTCAGTTAATAATATTTCAACTAATTCCAGTAGAAAATGCAGCACTTATTGAAATAGCTGAATCTATAGATGGCGTCGCTGAATCGCCAATTCCGAAGGACCTCACTGAAGCAAGAAATCTAGCGATTGACGCGGCATCAGCGTCAGAAGGAGCAACGCCGCAATCAGCGTTACGTACGCTTTACAAGCGAAGCAAAGCGGTAAAAGATTATGTACTGATGCGAGCCGCAGGAATTTGTGAAGCATGTATGAAGCCGGCCCCATTCATACGTTCAAATGGGACTCCTTATTTGGAACCGCATCACACAACCCGGATTTCGGATGGCGGACCGGATCACCCGCGCTATGTAGGCGCTATTTGTCCAGCATGTCATCGGGAAATTCATTATGGGATGGATGGTGCTGCTAAAAATTTAGTGCTTCAAAAGCACGTTCTTAAATTAGAAGCGATGCTGTAAAAAACTGAAAGACCATGTAACTCACAGGAAGCAGCCCCAGGATCGCGTTTTGAGAGCTAGTCAGATGTGCCCTTGGTAGTGGTCTGATAGCGCTCATTTGGCACTGACAGGCACTGACAAAATAAAAAACGCCAACCTGAAGAGGCTGGCGTTTTTTTAACTTACATGCATTCTTGGTGGCCCGGGGCGGAATCGAACCACCGACACAAGGATTTTCAATCCTCTGCTCTACCGACTGAGCTACCAGGCCAAGCGCCGAATTATAGCAAAACATTTTCAATAGGCAAAGCCTTCCGTTAATTTGTTTTCATGAATCGCTATAATGAGTCCATGAATCAGCCCATTTCTACCTCCCCCTCGTCTCTTTCCGCCGCATCGGCGCTTTCTCAACAACGCAAGCAAGTCGTGATCGTCGGCGACGGTGTGATCGGTAAGACGGCTGCGCTGGGGCTGGCGCAGGCTGGCGTGCCGGTGGTACTACTCACGCCCAAGCGCAATCGCCCCGCCGCGCAGCTTGAAGAGTGGGATGCGCGGGTCTATGCGCTCAATCAGGGTGCGCGCGATTTGCTGTCTTCCATCAAGGTGTGGGATGCGCTCGATGCCAGCCGCGTGGCAGCCGTCGAAGAAATGGTGGTCAAGGGTGATACCACTCCTGCCGCCGCGCGTCTGTCTTTCGATGCCTACACGGCACGGGTCGGCGCGCTGGCCTGGATTGTCGAGGATGCTAATCTGCACCGCGCACTCGATGCCGCCTTGCAGTTCGCACCTAATATAGAACGTATCGCCGGCAATGCCGTGCAACTGACGGTCACCGATGCGGGCGCGCAATTGCAGCTCGATAGTGGCGTGACGCTGTCCGCGGAACTGGTCGTCGGTGCCGATGGCGGGCAGTCCTGGGTGCGCGGGCAGTGCGATATCGGACTCGATTACCGTTCGTACGGACAGCGTGCGGTGGTCTGCAATTTCGACTGCGAACACGCGCATCAGGGCGTGGCGCAGCAATGGTTTACGGCAGAGCAAGGGATTGTGGCCTTGTTGCCGCTGGCGGGTCGGCGCGTGTCGCTGGTCTGGTCTGCGCCGCTGGCACTGGCAGAGACGCTGATGGCCGGTACGGTGCAAGAACTGGCGGAGCAGCTGGCTCCGTTCGCGGGTGAAAGACTGGGTCGGCTGACACCGCTGCCGCCAGAAACAGCGCGGGCGTTTCCGCTGACGCTGATCAAGCCGCACGCCATCGTCGCGCCGCGCGTGGCGCTGATCGGCGATGCCGCGCATGTGGTGCATCCGATGGCAGGCCACGGCATGAACCTGGGGTTTGGCGATGCGGCGGCGTTGATCGCCATTCTTGGTGCGCGTGAAGGCGCACGCGATTGCGGTGATGCCCGTTTGCTGCGCCGCTACGCTCGCGCACGCAAGGAAGAAATTCTGCTGATGCAGCTGACCACCGACGGTCTGGCGCGTTTGTTCGAGAACGATATCGAACCTCTGCGCTTATTGCGCAACGCCGGCATGCATCTGGTCGACCGTTTGCCCGGTTTAAAGCAGCGCCTGATGGCGCATGCGCTGGGCAGGTAAAATAGCGGCATTCTTTTGAGGGACTTTCCATGAAAATTATTTCCACCCTGTTCGGGTTGGCTTGCTTTTTTGCAACGACGTTGGCGGCGGCACAGACGACAGAAGCCAATATCAAGAAACTGATCGAACCGCGCCTGGGCAAAGGCGCTCAGGTGCAATCCGTGTTGAAAACGCCGTATTCCGGGCTGTATGAAGTGCAGATTGATGGCGACGTGATTTATACCGACGTCAACGCCCGCTACCTGTTTATCGGCCGCGTGGTCGATGCACAGAGCTACCGCGATTTCACCAAGGAGCGGGTGGAAGCTATTACCAAGGTCAAGTTCTCCGACCTGCCGCTGGATCAGGCGATCAAGATCGTCAAGGGCAACGGCAAGCGCGTGATTGCGGTTTTTGAAGATCCGAATTGCATGTATTGCAAGCGCTTCCACAAGTCGCTGGAGGACGTCGATAACATCACGATCTATAGTTTCCAGTACAACATTCTGTCGCCGGATTCGATTGAGAAATCGCGCAATGTCTGGTGTTCGTCCAATCCTGCCAAGGCATGGTCGGAAGTGATGTCGGACGGCAAGGCACCGCCGGCTGCCGCAGCAGGCTGCGTTGCGCCTCACGAAAAAGTGCTGGCGCTGGGTCAGAAGCTGAAAATCACCGGCACGCCGACGATCTTCTTTGCCGACGGCACACGCATTCCCGGCGCGATTGATGCCAAGGGATTAGAGCAAAAATTGTCTACAGTGAAATAAGTTGCTGAACTAAGTTTCTGAAATGAGTTGTCAGAATCAGCGGTTGAAATAAGTTGTGGAAATAAAACCTGCCGAATCGCGCAGGTTTTATTTTGCCGCTGTATGCAGGCGCATCACGGCGGCGTCAAATTTCCCTTCGCACAACATCGGCACGATCTCTACGCCGCAGGCGATGGCTTCATCGATCGCTATCTGTTCTTCTTTGCGCGGCCGGTGTAGCACAAAATCGGCCACATCCTGCTGCAATCCCAGCACACGCGGATGACCGATGCCTATCCGCAAGCGCCAGTAATCCTGCGTGCCTAGCGCGGCGGTGATGTCTTTCAAGCCATTATGTCCCCCCGAAGAACCGCCTTGCTTGAGGCGCGCCACGCCGGGAGCCAGATCCAGTTCGTCATGCACGACCAGCACTTCTTCCGGTGCGATCTTGTAAAACCGCGCCAGCGCGCCGACGGATTGTCCGGAACGATTCATGAAGGTCTGCGGCTGTAGCAGCCACACTTCCTCTCCCGCAATGCGCACCTTGCCCGCCAGTCCATTGAAACGGGTTTCGCGCGCCAGAGCCTGGCGCGTTAATTGATCGACCAGCCAGAAACCCGCGTTGTGGCGGGTTTGTTCGTAGTCGGGGCCGGGATTGCCGAGGCCGACGATTAAGCGGATGGACATCAGGACACCATGAAGGAAAAAAGAAGGAAGCAAGATTATCGTGGATATTGCCGCTGGCAGGGGATTGGCTGTGGATGGGAGTGGTTTGTGAGTGCGGACCGGCGTGCCGCCGGATCCTTCGATACGGGGCTGCACCCCTACTCAGGACGAACGGTGTGTGGTGTGGTGGGGTAATTTCTCTGATCGTAATAAATTGACGTATGTGCATTCGCCGGTTGTAACAAGTGAGGTATGCGCCGCTTGTATTGGGCCGTAGGTACGCACATTTTCTCAGGTTGGAATAAATTGTCCTCTGTGCAAATGATCTCCAACCGTTGGTCAAGTGAGGTATGCGCCGCTTGTATTGAGTCGTAGGTACGCACATTTTCTCGGGTTGGAATAAATTGTCCTCTGTGCAAATGATCTCCAACCGTTGGTCAAGTGAGGTATGCGCCGCTTGTATTGGGCCGTAGGTACGCACATTTTTTCAGGTCGGAATAAATTGCCCTCTGTGCAAATGATCTCCAACCGTTCGTCCTGAGTCGCCCGCAGGGCGTATCGAAGGATCCGGCGGCACGCCGGTCTGATAGTCATTTTTAGTGAGGATTAACAGGTATTTTCGTTTCCTGCGCCTCAAGATTGGCGCTAGGCCGCTGAATTGCGTATCATCCAACGCTTGATTTTGAATGGATGAGACTCTCCCATGCTGCCTTCGATAGAACAACGCCTCGCCCTGGAACTGGTCGCCAAACCGGCGCAAGTGGCTGCTGCCATTGCCTTGCTGGATGAGGGCGCAACGGTTCCTTTTATTGCCCGTTACCGTAAAGAGGCCACCGGCGGTCTCGATGATATTCAGCTGCGCCTGCTGGAAGAGCGTTTGCGCTACCTGCGCGAACTGGAAGACCGACGTGGCGCGATCATCGCCGCCATCGAAGAACAGGGCAAGATGACCCCCGTATTGCTCGATGCCATCGTGCATGCCGAAGACAAAACCCGGCTTGAAGATTTGTATCTGCCGTACAAACTCAAGCGCCGTACCAAAGCCCAGATCGCCGCCGAAGCCGGGCTGACCGAGCTGGCCGATGCGCTGCTCAACGATCCGCAAAAAAATCCCGAAGAAGAAGCTGCGCTGTACTTGAAGCCAGCGTTCACCACCGACAGCGGCGATAATCCCGGCGTGGCCGATACCAAGGCCGCACTCGATGGCGCACGCCAGATTCTGATGGAGCGTTTCGCTGAAGACGCCGCGCTGCTGCAAAGTCTGCGTACTTACCTGACGGAACATGCGGTGGTCGAATCTAAAGTGGTAGCGGGCAAGGAAGATGCGGGTGAGAAATTCGCCGATTATTTCGATTACTCCGAAACCATAGGCACCATCCCTTCGCACCGTGCGCTGGCGCTGTTTCGCGGTCGCCGTGAAGAAATGCTGAATGTGGTCTTGCGTCTGGACACCGAAGAAGAAAAGCCGAAGTGGGATGCGCCGCACAATCCTTGCGAAGCGCGCATTGCATCGCGCTTCAAGGTGGTCAATCAGGGTCGTCCGGCTGACAAGTGGCTGAGCGACACAGTGCGCTGGTCGTGGCGCGTGAAAATTTTCATGCATCTGGAAACCGAACTCACCACCGCGTTGCGCGAACGTTCCGAAGCCGAGGCAATCAATGTGTTTGCCTTGAATCTGAAAGCGCTGCTGCTGGCTGCGCCAGCCGGTCCGCGCGCGACCATGGGGCTCGATCCCGGACTGCGCACCGGCGTCAAGGTGGCGATTGTGGATGCCACCGGCAAGGTGGTCGATACCGCCACTATCTATCCGCATCAGCCGCGTAACGATTGGGATGGCTCACTGCATACCTTGGCGCAACTGGCGCAGAAACATGCGGTCTCGCTGATTTCGATTGGCAATGGCACGGCTTCGCGTGAAACCGACAAGCTGGCGCTGGATTTGATCAAGATGCGTCCTGAGTTGAAGCTGATTAAGATCGTTGTGTCTGAAGCCGGTGCTTCGGTGTATTCGGCTTCCGAATTCGCTTCGCGTGAATTGCCGGACATGGACGTGTCGATTCGCGGTGCGGTGTCGATTGCACGTCGTTTGCAAGACCCGCTGGCGGAGCTGGTGAAGATCGACCCTAAGTCGATTGGCGTCGGCCAGTATCAGCATGATGTCGGTCAGTCGCAACTGGCGCGTTCGCTCGACGCTGTGGTGGAGGATTGCGTTAATGCTGTCGGCGTTGATGTGAATACGGCTTCTGCGCCTTTGCTGGCGCGGGTTTCTGGTTTGAGCGCGGGTGTGGCGCAAAGCATCGTGACGTATCGCGACATGCAGGGAATGTTTGCCTCACGCGCCGCGTTGCGCGCCGTGCCGCGTCTGGGCGATAAAACCTTTGAGCAAGCCGCCGGATTTTTGCGCGTGATGAATGGCGACAATCCGCTCGACGCTTCCGCCGTGCATCCCGAATCGTATCCGCTGGTGCAAAAGATTCTCGATGATATCAAGAAGGATGTGAAAAGCGTGATCGGCGACGCCGGTTTGCTCAAGGCGCTGAATCCAGCGAAATATGCGGATGAGCGTTTCGGTGTGCCGACCATCACCGACATTCTGAAAGAACTGGAAAAACCGGGGCGCGATCCGCGTCCTGAATTCAGCACTGCCACGTTCAAGGAAGGCGTCGAGGAAATCCGTGATCTGCGTCCCGACATGATTCTGGAAGGGGTGGTGACTAACGTCGCCGCTTTCGGCGCGTTTGTTGACATCGGCGTGCATCAGGATGGACTGGTGCATATCTCGGCCTTGTCGAATACCTTCGTCAAAGACCCGCATTCCGTGGTCAAGGCCGGACAGGTGGTCAAAGTGAAAGTGCTGGAAATCGATGAGAAGCGCAAGCGCATTGCGCTGACCATGCGTCTGAGCGACTCCGCGCCGGTGCCGGGGGCCAAGCCCGAGCAGCGCGCTGATCGCAACGATTCACGCCGCATGGCGCAGCATCAACAGCAGCAGCCGCGCCAGTCGCAGTCGGATGGCAATAGTGCGATGGCGGCGGCGTTCGCCAAGCTCAAGTCCTGACTTTGTGCTGATGCTGTGCTGCCGCCTGGGGCTTACGGCTTCAGGCGGTGGTGTTGATGCTGGTCGTGCTGGTCGTACTGGTACTCAGTGAGATGGACGTGGTGCTGGTCGTCACCGTCGTCTCGGACGCTGCCGACGCTGCGGATGCTCCTGAGGTATCTGCGGTACTGCTGCCAGCAGTTGCCGTTCCGCTACCCGCCACATTTTGTGCGGCGACAAAGGCGGCAAGGCCCTGTTGTACCAGAGAGTAAGTCTTGTCGACATTGCTGGCGATGTCGCCATTGAGCACATTCAATCCCTTCAGAATATCCCGACCTTCCTTGAACCCTGCCTCGATACCGGGCTGGATAAGGGCCATGAATTTTTGGGCCGAGTCCGCTGACGTCTGATCCGGATGCATCTGGCTGTACTGCGCGAAGGCATTGGTGACGAAGCTGACGATGCGACCGGCGGTGGCCGCAGGGGAGTTGTCATCGGTCGATGCTTTCTGGATCGCCTGATCGCCTTGGGTTGGCTTCAGTACCGCATTCAGATTTTCCACGGCGGTCTTGTAGAGCAGATTCAGCGGTTCGCTTTGTGCGGTGAGTTTGACATCCAGTGTGGCAACAATGATGGAGGCGTTCAGCTGGGCGTTGGACGAGGCGACTGTGAGTGGCTGCGGTGCGGCGGTTCCGGCAGTGCTGGCGTCCGTTGCGGTGCTCGTGCCATTTGCTGCGGCGGAAGCATCCGTCGTAGTTGCTGTGCCGGAAGTCGTGTCCGTTGATGCCGTCGTTGCCGTGGCCGCATTGGCGGGGACGGTGGTGGAGGGCGTGGTGATGGCGCCGATGCTCATGATGTGCTCCTTCTGGAGTGGGGGAGGGGACGTTGGCTGCAGTTCTTTACATTTTCTTTACGTTTCTTGTTATCGGCTGCTGTGGGCAAAGCTTTAGTCGTCAACACGCCCTAAGCGGATGCTGCTCACATTGCCTTAGCTTAGCGGATTCCCGTTCCGTCCGCGACATTGCCCGGCGGCAGCTTTGCCGCGCCCCTGTTTACAGTTCGTCGATCTGGAACAGACGACGATGCTCGCGAATGGCGTAGCGGTCGGTCATGCCGGCGATGTAGTCGGCGATATGGCGTGCCTGCCGTGAGTTGTTTGCGGTTGTGTCGCTGCTGCCACTGATTGCTGCGGCAAGCTGGTAATCCGGCGGCAGCAGTTGTGGTTCTGCCATGAAGGCATCGAACAGGTCGGTCACGATGCGCCGCGCCTTGCTGGTCATGCGGTTGACCTGGTAATGGCGGTACAGGTTTTCGTGCAGAAAACGCTTGAGCAGCGCGGCCTGCGTGGCCATCTCGTCGGAAAAAGCGATCAGCGGTGGCGCATGGCGCACATCGTCCAGCGATTGCGGCGCGGCGTCGGTGATACGTGCTTGCGAGGTGTCGATCAGGTCGGTCACCAGCGCATTGATCATGCGGCGCACGGTTTCATTGATGGCGCGGCGGCCGCCGATGCCGGGATAGACGGCGGCCACCTGATGCGCATGACGGGCGTAGAAATCGACCTCCATCAATTGCTCGGTACTCAGCAGGCCGGAGCGCAAACCGTCGTCCACATCGTGGTTGTTATAGGCGATTTCATCGGACAGATTGGCTAGCTGCGCTTCCAGCGACGGTTGCAGGCGGTCGAGAAAGCGCTGGCCAATGTCGCCGAGCTGGCGGGCGTTGGCCGCCGAGCAATGCTTGAGTATGCCTTCGCGGGTTTCGAACATCAGATTGAGACCGTCGAAAGCGCCGTAGTGCTGTTCCAGCGTATCGACCAGACGCAGGCTTTGCAGATTGTGCTCGAAGCCGCCATAGGGCTGCATACGGTCATTGAGCGCGTCTTGCCCGGCGTGGCCGAAGGGTGTGTGACCGAGGTCGTGCGCCAGCGAAATGGCTTCCACCAGATCTTCGTTGAGATGCAGATTGCGCGCGGCGGAGCGGGCGATCTGCGCGACTTCGATGCTGTGCGTAAGACGGGTGCGGAACAGGTCGCCTTCATGGTTGACGAAAACCTGGGTCTTGTATTCGAGCCGACGGAAGGCGGCCGAGTGGATGATGCGGTCGCGGTCGCGCTGAAATTCGCTGCGTGTTGAGGGTGGCGCTTCGCTGAAACGGCGACCCGGCGAATGCGCGGCGCGTGCGGCGTAGAGGGCCAGCGGTGACGGCGCTTCTTCGTTTTTCATGGGGTTTTCCCGGTGCAGTGCGCCAGGGTCGCCAGCAGCACTTCTTGCGGCACGTCCGTGATCAGGGGCGTGCCTAGTGGTTTGATCAGGATGAATTTGATTTTGCCATCCTCGTTTTTCTTGTCGACCCGCATCCATTCCAGCCATGTGGTCGCGCCGAGGTCGGGTGCTGTCACTGGCAATCCGGCTGCTGCGACCAGTGTGCGCACGCGGAGGCTGCTCGCTTCGGAGAGATAGCCTAGCCGGTGTGACATGTCTGCTGCCATCACCATGCCGCAACCGACCGCTTCGCCATGCAGCCAGACGCCGTAGCCGAGGCCCGATTCGATGGCGTGGCCGAAGGTGTGGCCGAAGTTGAGGACGGCACGCAAGCCGCCTTCGCGCTCGTCCTGACGCACGACTTCCGCCTTGATCTCGCACGAGCGACGGATGGCTTGCGCCAGTGCTGCCGGGTCTTTGGCATTGAGTTGGTCAATATGGGCTTCGATCCAGTCGAAGAAGGGGGCGTCGATGATCGCGCCGTGTTTGATAACTTCGGCCAGTCCGGCGGCCAGTTCGCGCGCCGGCAGTGTTTGCAGGGTGGCGGTGTCGGCGATGACGGCTTGCGGCTGGTAGAACGCGCCAATCATGTTTTTGCCCAGCGGATGGTTGATGCCGGTTTTGCCGCCCACCGAGGAATCGACTTGCGCCAGCAGCGTGGTTGGCACTTGCACGAACGGTACGCCGCGCATATAGGAGGCGGCGGCATAGCCGGTGAGGTCGCCGATGACGCCGCCGCCAAGGGCGATGAGGGTGGTCTTGCGGTCGCATTTGTCGGCCAGCAGACGGTCGAAAATGATCATCAGGCTGGACCAGTTCTTGTATTCCTCACCGTCGGGCAGGACGATGGCGCTGACTTGCTTTCCGGCAGCGGTCAGCGTGGCAGTCAGGCGTTCCAGGTAAAGCGGCGCGACCAGGTCGTTGGTGACGATGACGGTGCGCGTGCCGGCGATGCTGGCAGCGAACAGTTCGCGGTCGTCCAGCAGTCCGTGGCCGATGGAGATGGGATAGCTGCGTTCGCCCAGACTGACCGGTAGCGTGATGAAAGAGGGGGTGTCGGCCATGGCGGTGAAAGGAGTATAGGTTGTGGCGGCGAGCGCCGCGCTGCCCGGAGGCAGTTGGTTGATGATGGAGTGCAACAGGAAGTGCAGGTTGGGGCGTCCTGTTTCGATGACGACGTCTGCCACTTCGCGGTAATAGGGTTCGCGTTCACGCGACAGTTCTTCCAGTTTCTTGCGCGGATCGGCCGTTTGCAGCAGCGGCCGGCTCTGATCGCGTGAGGTGCGTTGCAGGATCTGATTGATGCTGGCGCGCAAGTAAATCACCGTGCCACGCGATTTCAGATAGGCGCGATTTTCCGGCAGCAAAATGGCGCCGCCGCCGGTGGCCAGCACGATGTCGTGTTCAGCGCTGAGTTCGCGGATGATTTCCGCTTCGCGCCGACGAAAACTGGCTTCGCCTTCGATTTCGAAAATGACAGGAATCGACGCACCGGTACGCGCTTCGATTTCGTGGTCGGTATCGATGAAGCGCTTGTTCAGCTTGCGAGCCAGGGCGCGGCCAATAGTGGTCTTGCCGGTGCCCATCAGACCGACCAGGAAAATGTTTCCGTTCATATGAGAAGAATGTGTGCAGCGTCAAAGCGTCAAAGGGGTGCGGCAAAGAGGACATTCTCCCGTCCGGCGCGGAGCCGGTATGACGGGCAATGTAAATCGATGCCAGCCGAAGGATCGATTTTACCGTTTGTTGCGGGGCTATCGCAGAAATATCCGGTTTTTTCCTCTGGCGCGCTTAGGGGTTGGATTCTGGCCCGGTTTGCGTTGGAGGTTCTGCCTGCTCCTGCGCTGCCTGGCTATGTTGCAAGCCGGCGCGATCCGGCACGATGCTGGGCGTCAGGAAAATCAGTAACTCGGTCTTGTCATTGACCCGTGCGCTATTGCGGAACAGCGCGCCCAGCAAGGGGATATCGCCCAGTAAAGGGACTTTATTGGTCTGTGCCGATTCGGTTTGCGTATAGATGCCGCCGATGACCAGCGTGCCGCCGTTTTCTACCTGCACCAGTGTTTTGACATGCTTGGTATTGATCGCCAGACCGCCCGGCGTCATCGCACCGCGGCTGTCTTTGTTGACGTCGACGCTGAGGATGACGTTGCCGTCCGGCGTGATTTGCGGCGTGACTTCGAGTTTCAGGTTGGCGCGTTTGAATGCCACCGATGTTGCGCCGCTGGTGGTTGCCTGTTGGTAAGGGATTTCTTCCCCTTGTTCGATGAGCGCGCTTTGCTGGTCGGCGGTGACCACGCGCGGGCTGGAGAGTATGCGTCCCTTGCCGTCGGCTTCCAGCGCCGATAGTTCCAGGTTGATGAAGCGGTTGGCGGCGGCGTTGAATAGGGTGACCGCAAAATGGGCTGGACGGGAACCGCCGAGGGCGGCTGCCGGAAAATCGATCGCTGGTGACGGGGAGGGCGACTGCGGGGATGCACCGGCGGCCTTGTGTCCTGTTCCCGGATTTCCGCTGGCGGAGAGTGTGGCGGCCAGTGCATCGGGATGGGTGGTGGTAAAGCCGATTCTGACTCCCAGGTTGCGGCTGAAGGTGTCGTCGGCTTCGACGATCCGCGCTTCGATCAATACTTGCCGCGAGGCGACGTCCACCCGCGCCAGCAGCTTGCGGATGCGGGCCAGTACGGCGGCGGTGTCGGTGACGAAAAACTGGTTGGTGCGGGTGTCGACGACCGCACTGCCGCGCCGCGACAGCAAACCGCGCACCGGAGAGGCGGTACTCGTCGCGCTCGCTGTGCCAGTTGTTCCAGTTGCGCCCGGAGCAGTGGCACCGCTGTCGTCATACGTGGCGAAGACCTTGCGGAAAGTTTCTGCTTTTTGATAGTTCAGTTGAAATACTTCGGATTGCAGCGGTTCCAGATCGCCCGCCTGCACCGCTTGTTCCAGTAGTTGTCTTTCCTTGCGCAGCAATTCTTCTTTTGACGCCACCCAGATGACTTCTCCGCTGCGGCGCATGTCGAGTCCCTTGGCCTGCAGCACCACGTCCAGCACCTGTTCCCAGGTGACGTTGCGCAGAGTGAGTGTCAGGTTGCCGGTGACGCTGTCGCTGGCGACGATATTGAGTCCGGTGAAATCGGCGAGCAATTGCAGGACGGCGCGCACCTCGATATGTTGGAAATTCAGGGATAGCCGCTTGTCTTGCCGGGAGGAGGAGGTGTCGGGAGCCAGCGTGGGTGTCGTCTGGCCGGGCAAGGGGCTGAACAAGATCGTCAATAGGAGCGACGGCGCAAGGAGCTTGCGGCTGGTTTTGCGGGCGGCGCGTCGGAAGTGGGCAGTCATTTTCATGGCGTTGTCCCCATACCCGCCAGCTCCAGACGAGTGCGTCGTCCGGTCTCGCCGGGTTCTTCCAGTTCAACGGCTATCGCGCTGATGCGTTGCACCCGGTAGCGCCCGTCAGCGATGGTTTCACCCACCGCCACGCGCTGGAGCAGCGGGCCGATTTGCAGTAATGCGTAGCGAACGCCGGTTTGTTCCAGTGTGCCGACCATACGTATCCGTTGTGTCGGCGTGGCGGCGATATTGTTGCCGGATGAGGGGGCAGGTTCGTGTGCGGTACTTTCCCCGCGCCGGAAGGCGGGTGACACGTTGGTGGGATTAAAGGGATCGGGATTGCCGATGCCCATTGCGGTTGATCCGGCTAGGGAGGCAATTTGTGATGCCGGCGAGGACCTTGCTGGCACGGCGACTGGTGCGGCCTTGACCGATGTTTGTACCGTATTGATCCATTGCTGCACATCCGCGATGGTGTCTGGTTCTACGGTGCCGCTGTGGCAACCTCCCAGTACGACTAGTAACAGCGCGCTCCATGCGCCGTATTGCCCCCCTGAATGCAGCCTGCTTTGCTTCATTGCTTTCCTTTTGCTTGCGTAATCTCGGAGTCGAGGCGGCGATAGGCGGTGGCGTTTGCCTCTAGCAGAAGGTCGCCGTTTTGTGGTCGCGCCTGCACATGCAGCTCGGACAGCGTGACGAGGTGAGACATGGCGGCGACATCGGCGAGGAAGTCGCTGATGCCCTTATAGCTGCCGGACGCGACGATGGCGAGAGGCAATTCGGCATAGTGTTCACGGAGGGCGGTTGCGCCCGGTTTGAATTTCTCGAAGCGCAAGCCATGTGTGGCTCCCAGCCGGGTCAGTTCGGAGAGCAGCGTGTCGCTTGTGGTCTCTTGCGGCAACTGGGCGTCCAGCGTTTGCATGCGAGTGCCGATGCTGAGTTTGCGTTGCGTCGTGGCGGCGTTCAGATTGACGGCTTGCTGCAACTTGCTGCGGTAGTCTTCTTTCATGGCGAGTTCACGCATGCTGGCTGCTTGCAGTGCTTCGCCTTGCGGCAGGATGAGCAGTACCCAGCCGCCAGCCAACAACAAGATGAACAGCACGCTCAGACATGCAGCGCGCCACCGCAGTGGCCACTGTCCAGGAGGATGCCGGAGCGTGCTGCCATATTCCAGGAAATGCTCTTTCAAGGCCGGAAGGCTGCTGATCAGTTTATTCATGTCCCTCTTGCCGGATGAAGATGCCTTGTTGTCCGTACGGAGTGATCGGCAGGGGGCGCTGCCGACGTTTCTGACAAGGGCGTGAGTTCGAGTTCGATTCTGAAATCGACGCCGGTCTGTTCGGCTGTCGTACTGTCTGATGCTGTGCTGCTTGATGGTGTATTGCCTGAGGCTGTACCACCCGGTGCCGGGTTGTGGAGTAATTCCTGCAATGCGGGGCGGCCCAGATTGGGCGCATCGCGCAATTGCTGCATCAGGCGTGCAACCGGTTCGCTGGAGTCGGCATAACCGTTCAGCGTGACACGCTGCGCTTGTTGCCGTATCGATTGCAGCACGATGCGCGGAGGGATCAGGGCGGCGATGTCGTGCAGCAGCCTTGTTGTCTGCTGGCGCTGCTGTTGCAGGCGTTCCAGCGCGGTCAGGCGCAGCTCCATGCGTTCGAGTTCGGTCTGCTGTGCGGTGAGGGCCTTAATTTTTTGTTTCAGCGCTTGCGTGTGATGGCCCAGCAGTTGTGCGCGTGCGTTCATTTTTTCTTGCTGCTGTGCATGCAGGAAGTACGCAAGCAATACCAGCGATAGTGCGATGCTCAGTGTGGCGATAAGCAGGCGATAAAAATCGCGTGTACGCCGCTGTCTCTGCCAGGCGCGATGCGGGAGGAGATTGAGCTGGCGCATCAGTCGAAGCGACGCAGTGCCAGGCCGCACGCTACCAGATAAGCGCTGGCTTGCTCATGGGCTGCGGGGATGACGGTGGAAGAGCGGGTGAGCATTCCTTCAAAGGGATCGACGAGGGCGGCGGGGATGCCGCAGCTGTCGCTCATGGCGGTGGCCATCCCGGGCAGAGTAGCTGTTTCTCCGGCGAGAAAAATGCGCTGGATGGATTGGCTACCGGTGGCGTTTTCGCAGAGTTGCAGCGCTTGCCTGACTTCGCGTGCGGCCAGTGCGATGAAGGGTTGCAGCAGCGCATTTTCGTAGTCGTCCGGCAGTACGTTGGTTGTTTGTCCCAGCCGGGCTTCGTGGTGCAGGTAGCCGTAGCGTTCCATCAGCTGCCGGGTTAAGTGCGCGCTGCTGATTTCCAGTTCGCGTTCGTGCAGGATGCTTTCCCCTTGCAGCAGCAGTATCTGGGCGCTGTGTGATCCCAGTTGCAGTAGGACTGTTGGGTGACGTTCTGCTTTGGGCTGCCGCATGGCGGCGGGTAAACGCATCAGTGCGTTGAGTGCTGCGTAGGAGTCGCAATCGACAATGACGGCATCGAGGTTGGCGGCCCGGGCGAGTGCGGTGCGTTCGGCCACCTGTTCGCGGCGCGCTGCGGCCAGTTTGATTTCGCATTCGCCGTTCGCATCGGGTGCCGCGGCGGAAACCTCAAAGTCCAGACATATTTCTTCTGGTCCGAACGGTAGAAAACGATGCGCTTCGTTTTCCACCTGAAGTTCCATATGCTCTTCTGTGAGGCCTGCCGGCAATCGGATTTTGCGGGAGATGATGGCATTTGCCGGTAGTCCCATGGCGACCCGAGTGGTGCGGGTACGGCTGGTTTTCCAAAGCCGCTTGAGTGCAAGGACGACTTGTTCGGGATTGCTTATGCGCTGATCGACGATGGCGCCCTGTGGCAACGGTTCGGCGGCGGCGCATTCCAGATGCACGATGCCGTTATGGCTGCGCGACAGTTCCACCATCCTGATTTCAGACGCTTCAATGTCCAGTCCGGCAAGCGACTCGTGCTGCGAATGGAAAAATCGTGGGACGTAAAACATGAGGGAAGAAGGCGACCCGTGAGGGTTCCACACAGAAAAAGTTGGCATGATAATAATTTACCAATGGCAACTTTTGTGGGGTTTTGTCATGCGCCCCGATTTTTAAATCGGCGATTTGTGATTAGTCAGAAAGGCTTCTATGGATGTCTCGATGGACTTCAGGTTTCGCTCCATTGACGCATCAGATTGTGATAGCAGCCGATCAGACTGCGGCGCGCCTGGCTGTCGGCTTGCGTCTGGTTGAGTGTCTGGATTGCGGTATCCATCTCGTGCAAGATGCTGCGTTGCGCATCGTCGCGCACCAGACTTTGCACCCAGAAAAAACAACCGGTGCGCACGCCGCGTGTGATGGGCCTTACCTGATGCAGGCTGGTGGCGGGGTAGACCACCATATCGCCGGCTTCCAGTTTGATGGAATGGGTGCCGTAGGTGTCGATGATTTCCAACTCGCCGCCGTCGTAGGCGTCGCGGTCGGACAGAAAGAGGGTGGCGGAGATGTCGGTGCGGAGTTTGCGGCCGTCGTGCGGGTGGATGCGGACGCTGCCGTCGACATGTTCGCCGAAGTACATGTGTTCGCCGTAGCGGTTGAACATCGGCGGATAGACCATATTGGGCAGGGCGGCGCTGATGAATAGCGGGTGGCGTTCCAGCGCGGTCAGGATGATCTGCTGGCATTGCAGTGCCAGGTCAGAAAACTCATCAATCTGTTGATTGCATTTGACAGGCGCGCCTTGATAGCCGGCCGTGATGCGGCCGTCTATCCAGGCCTCGCCGGCATGCTCCAGCAACTGCCGGATTGCGCGCAGTTGCTGGGTGTCGAGTACTTTGGGGATGGTAACGAGCATGCCGGTTTCTTTCGTACGGGTTTACATGCGGTAGGTGAGGGAGAGCATCGCCGTGCGTCCGCTGCCCGGTACTGAACGTCCGCCATCGGATTGGATCAGCGAGTCGTAATACATTTTGTTGCTCAGGTTGAACAGGTTGAAGCGGATATCGTATTTCGGTTGCAGGTAGGCGATGGTGGCATCCCAGCGCGTATAGCCGCCGACCTGTACCGTGTTGGTCGCGTTAGCGAACCGTTCGGACATATAAGTGGGGCCGCCACCAATTTGCCAGTTTGGCGTGAGGTCGTAGGTACTCCAGGTGGTCAGGGTATGTTTCGGCGTGTTGACCGGGACTTTGCCGAGCGTGCCATCGGTGGCGGAAGCAGCCGTGACCTGCGCATCGAGGTAGGTGTAGCTGGAGGCAATTTGCCAGTTCTTGGTGAGGCGTCCGGTGGCGCCGCCACGCAGGCCGTTGACCTTGACCGCGCCGCTGACTTCATATACGCCGGTGGCCACCTGGCTGCGGGCGTTTTCTTTCTGGATCTGGAATATTGCCGAGTTCAGGGACAGGTTTTCCGCGACATCCCACTTCCCGCCTAATTCATACGAACGGTTTTTTTCCGGCGCCAGATTCTGCTGGCCGACGGTGCCGACCAGTTGTTCCAGGGAGGGATTGAACGAGGTGCCATACGAAAGGTAGTACGACTGCGCTTCGGTCGGTTGCCAGATGCTGCCCAGCCGCACGCTGGTGAAGTTGACGGTCTGATTGGCGTAACCGAGCGATCTGCTGCTGGCAATGGAGTTGGTGATGCTGGCGATGTATTTGTCATAGCGCAAACCGCCGACCAGTTTAAACTGATCGTTCAGGGCCACGGTGTCGTTGGCATAGACGGCCAATGTGTTGGCGGAACCGCCGGCGCGGTTGCCTGCGGTGCTGGCCACGTTGGCGTCGGCGGCGCTGTACTGTGGATTCGACAGCGAGGTACAAGCGACATAGCCGGTGGTGGCGCCGGCGGCGTTCAGAGGTACGCCGTTACAACTGCCGTTACGGTAATAACTTTGATTGTCGTAGCCATCGTGGCCAACTTCTACGCCGAGGATGACATCATGTTTGATGCTGCCGGTGTTGAATTTGGCGGCCAGCTCGGTCTGGTTGAAGATCGAGTAATCGGTGATGTCGCGGTCATGGCTCTGGGCTTGTACCGAGAGGCTGCTTAGCGGCAGGCTGCTGACCGGAGTGGCCAGGGCGGTATAGCCTTTGGAGGAGACCGTGCCTATGCCTTGCGGCGCGGTTTCGACGGCGCTGGTTTTGACGTAATTCAACTGCGTCTGGCTGCGCACGATCAGATCGGGCGTGATCTTGTGTTTGATGGTGGCGTTGAATGAGGCGACGTCCTGGTCGGTATGGTCGCTGTTGAGGCCGTAGGCGGTATCGCGGCCGACATTGGCCGGATGGCCGTTGAGCGGCGGCTGGCCGTAGTCGGGCATGTCGTGGTTATGTTGCAGCAGCGCGGACAGGTTGATTTCGGTCGGGGTGCCGATGCCGAAGGCGTAGGAGGCCGCTATTCCGCCATCCTGCACCTTGGTCTGGTCGCGGGTGCTGGCATTGCCACTTTGCAGCATGCCCGATACCCGCACTGCCGAGGTGTCGGACAGCACATGGTTGTAGTCGGCCGTGGTGCGGTACAGGCTGTTGGTAGTGGCTGAGGTGGAGACTTCTGCCGATTCCTTGAGGTTGGCTTTTTTCGTTACCTGATTGATGACGCCGCCGGTTGATCCCCGTCCGAACAGCATCGATGACGGTCCCATCAATACTTCCACCTGGTCGATGGCAAAGGTGTCGCGGTAGTACTGGCCGCGATCGCGGAAACCATCCATATAGATATCGGTGCGGGCGGAGAAGCCGTTCAGATTGATGTTGTTACCGATTTGCCCGCCTTCTGCGCCACCGAGCGTGATGCCTGAAACATTGCGCAGGGCATCGGCCAGCGAGGTGGCTCCTTGCGATTGCAGCAGCGCTTTGTTGATCACGACCACCGATTGCGGTACGTCATGCAGATCGGCTGGCAATTTGGTGATGGTGGCGGAGTTGCTGTTGAAGTCAGTGCGGTTTCCCTGCACCACGACTTCATCGAGCACGACGGGTTTGCCGTTGGCGGATGTTGCGGGGGGAGCTACTTGTGCGTAGAGCGGGAGTGGTGCGGCAAACAGGGTAACGAGGGCAGCAGCAATAGGGGTGAGTCGGGTCATGGTAGTCGCCAAAAGTGAGTCCGCCCGAAGCGGGCAGAAAATTTGGCTGGCTGGAACGGCGGAATCTGCCGTGATGCTGGCTACTGAAAAATAGATATAGAATTTGTACTAATTATAATGAGAACTATTATCATTATCAAATAGAAATTGATTGAGTCTGTCCGTTGCGTCTCCTATTTGCCACATTTCCGGCCTCTATTTTGGTAAATATGGTGAATACAGTGAGATAAACTACGGTACAAATCTTAATGAGAATAATTTGCATTTGCGAGGCAAGTGTGGAATAGTCTTCACCCATCCGTCGCATATTGGCGATATTCCATTCCATTTCTTATGACGCCACACGCCACTTCCCCCGACCTTCGCGGACAACAAAGACGCGCTTTTTGGCTTCGACATTTGCATCAATGGCACTGGATCAGTTCCGCGCTGTGTCTGCTGGCGATGCTGTTATTTGCAGTCACCGGTTTCACGCTGAATCATGCGACGCAAATTGAATCAAAGGCGCGCGTGGAAAACCGCAAGGAGCAATTGCCTGCACCACTGCGCGAGGAAATCGCCCGCTCTGGTCATGCTGATAAAGACCCGCTGCCGGCCAACTTGCGCGTCTGGCTGGAGCAAGATTTCGCTATTCGCGTGAATAGTCAAAACGTCGAATGGAGTCCTGAAGAAATTTATCTGGCACTGCCGCGTCCCGGCGGCGACGCCTGGCTGCGCATAGACAGAGCCAGCGGTGAAGTCGAATATGAAACAACCGACCGCGGCTGGATTTCCTATTTCAACGACTTGCACAAGGGGCGCAATACCGGCTCCGTCTGGAGCTGGTTCATCGACCTGTTTGCCGGCGCTTGTCTGGTGTTTTGTCTAACCGGATTATTCCTGTTGCAACTGCACGGCGGCAACCGGCCGGCAACATGGCCCATGGTGGCATTCGGACTGGTTCTACCCCTGCTGTTAGTTATTCTCTTCATTCATTAACCCATCTGTATTGCGAGGACAGAACATGCGCATTTCCATCCATTGTTTACTGCCATTGGCGCTGACCGGCATGGTCACCGGCGCTGCCGCCAGCGAACTGAATTTAAAAATAGACATACCCAAAATCAATGTGGCGGAATATCACCGTCCTTATACCGCCGTCTGGATCGAAGCGGCGGATCAGACCGTCCCTGCCACGCTGGCGGTCTGGTATGACGTGAAACACAAAGACAATGGCGGCGAAAAATGGCTGAAAGATCTGCGCCAATGGTGGCGACGGGCGGGGCGCGATGTGCATATGCCGGTTGACGGCGTCAGCGGCGCAACGCGGACGGTAGGCGAGCAGCAGCTCAGCTTTAATTCAGTCAAGGGGCCGCTGGAAAAACTGCCTGCGGGGAATTACCAGTTACTGGTGGAATCCGCCCGCGAAAACGGCACGCATGAAATCGTCAAATTGCCGTTCCAATGGCCGCCGAAAAACGCACAAAGCACGACTGCACGCGGCGTCCTGGAATTGGGCGCGGTCACACTGGAACTCAAGCCCTGAGCGTGCAGCGCCCATCCAATCTGAAAAAAGGAAACACCATGAAATTAATCGCGCAATGTGCCGCGCTGATGTTGAGCGTCTGTCTGCCGTTTTCCGCGCAGGCGCACCGCAGCTGGCTACTGCCATCGGGAACTGTATTTTCCGGAGCGGATATGTCGGTTGTCGTCGATGCCGCAGTCTCAACCCAGTTATTTGATTTTGACCATTTCCCCTTGCGGCTTGACGGCTTGACGGTACAAGGACCGGACGGTACCGCCATCCAGCCGGACAACCGGAGCAGCAGCAAATATCGCAACAGTTTCGATGTGCGGCTGGCGCAACCGGGGACCTATAAAATCGCAGTGGCAAGCAACGATCTGCGGGCACGCTACCAGCTCAACGGTCAGCCCAAAAACTGGCGCGGCAATGCCGCCACGTTCGCCAAAGAGATTCCCGCCAACGCCGAAGGGCTGGTCGTGACTGAATTACAGGGACGGGTGGAAACTTTCGTGACCGCCGGCAAGCCCAGCCGACAAGTACTCGCCACGACCGGCGCCGGACTAGAAATGGCGGCCATCACGCATCCTGACGATCTGATGGCGGGCGACAAAGCCAGCTTCCGCCTGCTGCTCGACGGCAAACCGGCCGCTGGGGTACCAGTGACTGCCACCTTGGGTGGAGAGCGCTATCGTGACAAGACGATCAGCGTCAGTGCCGTGACCGGCCAGGACGGCGTATTCAGTCTCCTCTGGCCGCAAGCCGGCATGTATGCGCTGGAAGCGGCGGTCAAGGATGAGAAAACGTCCTTCAAACCCGCGAGTGAGCGTCGGGCTTCGTATACAGTCACACTGGAAGTACTCCCGCAATAAGCGACCATAACGATGAACCGAGTGTATATCCCTGCTGCAATGACATCGCCACCGCGTGCGCCCGATCACGGCGTGTTGCAGCATTTGCATGGCCTGACGATGGGAACGAGCTGGTCGGTCAAATTACTGCTCCCCCCTGCGCTGGCCATACAGACCATCCATGCCGGCATACAGCAACAGCTCGACGAAGTCGTCGCGCAAATGAGTCACTGGGACCCGGACTCCGACCTGAGCTGCTTCAATCGGACTACGGCAGGGCAATGGCATCAAACGCCGCCCGGCATGTTCGCCGTAGTCGATTGCGCGCTGCGCGTGGCGCAGGCCTCAGGCGGCGCATACGACCCCACGATCGGCGCCTTGGTCAATCGGTGGGGGTTTGGCCCATCCACACCCGGCCAGGCCGAGCCGAGCCGCAGCAAGGTCCCGGACGCCGACGAAATTGCCGCCTTGCGCAGCCGCGCCGGATGGCAGCGCATCCAGCTCGACCGCGCACAAAGCCGCATTTTTCAGCCGGGCGGCATAGCGCTGGATTTATCGTCCATTGCCAAGGGTTACGGCGTCGATCAGGTTGCCCGTTATTTGCAGTCCATGCAGATAGCGAGTTATCTGGTTGAGGTCGGCGGTGAGCTGCGCGGGCAAGGTCTCAAAGCCGACGGCCAGCCATGGTGGGTGGCGCTGGAGCAGCCACCATCGCCGGATACCGCAAACATACAGGCTAGCGATACTTCGGTGACCGGCGCAGCCATCGCGGCTTTGTATGGTTTGTCGATAGCGACTTCGGGCGATTACCTCCGCTATTTCGAAGTTGATGGAAAACGCTATTCACACACCATTGATCCGCGTAGCGGTTACCCGATTGCGCACGGGCTGGCGGCGGTGACGGTGCTGCATTCTGAATGCATGATGGCCGACGCGCTGGCGACCGCTTTGATGGTGCTGGGTACTGAGGCCGGGATGGTTCTGGCTCAACGTCTGCAACTGGCAGCAGTGTTCACAGAACCGGGCGCGCAGAGTGGGTTTGCCGAGCGTTTGTCGCCGGCCATGCAGGCGATGCTGGAATGAGTCACACATGGGCGGCATCAACGGTGGTTCTGGTCTACGCCCTGTTTTGCCTGACGGTCTGGCGACGCCATCGACGTGCGCAGCATCATTTTCCCGACAGACAAAAACCGGCAGGCAAGACCGATGCGACCGTCATCGTCTTTGCCAGTCAAACCGGTTATGCCGAACAGCTCGCCTGGCAATCGGCTGAAACGCTGATCGGCGCGAATCTGGACGTCAGCGTCGTATCGTTGGGGACACTCGACCTGTCGCAACTGCGCGCCGCGCAGCGCATGCTGTTTGTCGTCAGCACCACCGGCGACGGCGATGCGCCCGATAGCGCAGCCGCATTTGTGCGCGGCGTGCTGCGCCAACAAACGGATCTGTCGCATCTGCGCTATGCCGTGCTGGCGCTGGGCGACCGCAGCTACCCGCAGTTTTGCGCCTTCGGTCATGCGCTGGAACAATGGCTCAAGGAGCAGGGCGCGCAGGCTTTGTTCGAACGCATCGAAGTCGACAATTACGATACCCACGCATTGCAGCACTGGCAGCAGCAACTGGCCGTGCTTGGCGGACGCGTTGAAGCAGCCGGCTGGGGCGCGCCACGATACGCGCAGTGGCGGCTGATGGAGCAGCATCATCTCAATCCCGGCAGTCCCGGCGCACCGGCATTCCACCTGAGGCTGCAACTCCCCGTCAATGCTCCCGACTGGGAGGCCGGCGATATTGCCCAAATTGCCGTGCGCAATGATCCCGCAGTTTGCCGCGCTGTGGCGGATAGTTTGGGTCTGGACGGCGACAGCATAGTGACTGACAAAGGGCAGCCAGTCAGTTTGCAGCAGGCGCTGGAAACGCGCTGCCTGCGTGAAATTCAAGACCAAATACAGAACAAGCGCAGCGACTTAAACGGCATCACCCCACAGGATTTTCTAGAACGCTTGCCGATGCTGGCACCGCGTGATTATTCAATTGCCTCGTTGCCATCCGACGGGCGGCTGGAGCTGCTTGTACGGCAGGTGCGCAATGCCGATGGCAAACATGCGGTCGGTTCCGGCTGGCTCACAGCCTTGAATGCACCCGGGGCAGCGATTGACCTGAGCATCCGGCGCAATCGCAGCTTCCATCCGCCAGAGGACGATAGACCCTTGATCCTGATCGGTAACGGCACAGGGATAGCAGGCTTGCGCGCCCATTTGAAATTGCGGGCGCGGCGCGGTCATCATCGCAACTGGTTGCTATTCGGTGAACGTAGCGAGGCGCATGACGGACTTTATCGCGAAGAGCTGGAACGCTGGCAGGCCGAAGGCGTGTTGCAGCGCGTGGATCTGGCGTATTCGCGCCACACGGAAGATCCCGCCTATGTCCAGGACAAGCTGCGGCAGGCGGCGACCACACTGCATCATTGGGTGGCAGAGGGCGCAGCGATTTATATTTGCGGCAGTCTCACCGGCATGGCCAGCGGCGTGGCCGACGTCATGGACGAGGTGCTGGGCGCGGAGACAGTGCAACGCCTTACCGAGGTAGGGCGCTACCGTCGCGACGTCTACTGAAACCGCTGATTAAGCTACTGCGCGGCGCAATCTCAGGGCTGCGATGCTCACCGTACTCAAGTACGGCTGCGCTTCTTACCCTGACCTTGCGCCGCTCGCTACGCTTACTCAGCGGTTTCGGTGCGGTAGGTTTGGGGGAGGGGAAACTACTGCGCGGCGCAATCTCAGGGCTGCGATGCTCACCGTACTCAAGTACGGCTGCGCTTCTTGCCCTGACCTTGCGTCGCTCGCTACGCTTACTCAGCGGTTTCGGTGCGGTGTGTGGGGAAAGAAGAAAACTGCTCCGCGGTGGAATTTCAGTGCTGCGATGCTCACCGTACTCAACAAGTACGGCTGCGCTTCTTGCCCTGACCTTGCGTCGCTCGCTACGCTTACTCAGCGGTTTCGGTGCGGTAGGTTTGGGGGAGGGGAAACTACTGCGTGGCGCAATCTCAGGGCTGCGATGCTCACCGTACTCAAGTACGGCTGCGCTTCTTGCCCTGACCTTGCGTCGCTCGCTACGCTTACTCAGCGGTTTCGGTGCGGTAGGTTTGGGGGAGAGGAAACTACTGCGCGGCGCAATCTCAGGGCTGCGATGCTCACCGTACTCAAGTACGGCTGCGCTTCTTACCCTGACCTTGCGTCGCTCGCTACGCTTACTCAGCGGTTTCGGTGCGGTGTGTTGGGGGAAGGGAAACTACTGCGCGGCGCAATCTCAGGGCTGCGATGCTCACCGTACTCAAGTACGGCTGCGCTTCTTACCCTGACCTTGCGCCGCTCGCTACGCTTACTCAGCGGTTTCGGTGAGGTAGGTTTGGGGGAGGGGAAACTACTGCGCGGCGCAATCTCAGGGCTGCGATGCTCACCGTACTCAACAAGTACGGCTGCGCTTCTTACCCTGACCTTGCGCCGCTCGCTACGCTTACTCAGCGGTTTCGGTGCGGTAGGTTTGGGGGAGGGGAAACTACTGCGCGGTGGAATCTCAGGGCTGCGATGCTCACCGTACCCAAGTACGGCTGCGCTTCTTACCCTGACCTTGCGCCGCTCGCTACGCTTACTCAGCGGTTTCGGTGCGGTGCGTTGGGGGAGGGGGAAACCACTGTGTTGAGTAATCTCAGGGCTGTGCTTGCTCTGAGATTCTTTGATGCAGTGATGAGACGTTCTCTACCACTGCATTAAAAAACTCTATATCCGCCCTTATTCAGCGGCAGACTCTTTCGGTTTTGCGGCTTCGCGACGGTTATAGCCGGCGACCATTTCAAAGCGGAATAGACGGCATTCCAGCGCGCCGTTGAAAAACGGGGTTTTGCGGGTTTCTTTCAGGCGCAGCAGTTTGGGCAGCGTCAGATCGCCGGAAAACAGGAATACGTTCCAGCCTGAAAAACGTTGCTTGAGCGTGTCGCCGAAAGCGCTGAAAAAAGCATTGAATACTTCTTCGTTGGGCAGCGCTGCGTCGCCGCGCACGCCTATCCGCTCGCCGTAAGGCGGGTTGGTCAGGATGATGCCCGGCACATCGCTGGGTGGCTTGACTTCCTGTGCTTCGATTTGCTTGAGCGGGACGTCGAACAGGATGCCGGCGCAGCGCAGATTGTGGCGCGTCATGGCTACCATGTCGCCGGAAATATCGCTGCCGAAAATGGTGGGGATGTCCGACATCGGCAGCGGTTTGATGCTGCCCTTGATGGCGGCCCAGGCGTCGCTCTGGAATTGCTGGAATTTCTCAAACGCAAAATGGCGGCGCGCACCGGGTGGAACGCCGGCCAGAATTTGCGCTGCTTCGGCCAGGATGGTGCCGGAACCGCACATGGGGTCGAACAGCACCATGCCGGGCTTCCAGCCGGAAGTGCGCAGCAGACCGGCGGCCAGATTCTCGCGCAAGGGCGCTTCGCCCGTTTCTTCGCGCCAGCCACGTTTGAACAGCGCTTCGCCTGAGGTGTCGAGGTAGAGCGTGAAGTTGCGGGCGTCGAGAAAACCGACGACGCGCATGTCGGGATTTTTGGTATCGACCGATGGCCGCACCTGGAACAGATCGCGGAAACGGTCGCAGATCGCATCCTTGATTTTCAGCGTGGTGAATTCCAGACTGCGCAGCGGCGATTTGACTGCCGTGACATCGACCCGCAGGGTATGTTCGACCGAGAACCAGTTTTCCCATTCCTGTTCCAGCGCCAGATCGTAGATGTCGTTTTCATTCTTGTAGGCGCGGTGGCCCATGCGCAGCAAGACGCGGCTGGCGATGCGCGAGTGAAGGTTGATCCGATAGCTATCGCTGAGCAAGCCGGAGCAATGCACGCCGCCCGGTACCTGGTTATGCACCTTGATGGTGACGGCCGGCGCGGTCAGTTGCGCGATCTCGGCGATTTCTTCGGCGAGGGCGATTTCCAGTCCGCGCGGGCAGGGACAGAAATACGAAAAATTGGTAGTGGAAGAGGGGAGTGTAGTGACTGACATCGGGGGACCTTTTATCCGTGAGTGATGCCGCGCCTCATGGCGCGGTTTGTTTGTTGATAGGACTGACGAAAAAGCCTGCTGGCATTGTTGCATCGCCTTGCCGTACCACTTCGGCAATGCGCCTAGCCAAGGGCCTGTTGCGTAAGTCCTGACTTACTTGGTGCGCTTGTTCCTGCTTGTTGAGGAAACGCTGGTTAAGCTATGTCGCGGCGCTTAACCAGAGATTCCCTTGTTACTTGATTCGCTGCTGTGTTTCTACTTATTTGCTGTCGGTCGCACCTAGTGCGCGGGCAACAAAATCGAGCCTGTCCTGACCCCAGTAGCCTTCGCCATCGACCACATACCACGGCGCGCCGAAGACATTTTCCGCATTCGCCTCATCGGTGAACCTATCAAATTCAGTTTGCACGCTGGCGGTCTCGGCCGACTTGAGCAGATTCTTGCCGTCCAGATCGAAGCGGCTGGCGAAGCTGGCCAGGGTATCGGGATCGGCAATATTCTTTTCTTCGGCCCAGATGCCGGCCATGATCGCGCCGGTCAGTGCCAGCGCGGTGTCGGTGCCGTGGGCGAGTTGGGTGGCGATAATCAGCTTCGCCGCCAGATCGCTTTGCACCGGGAAAAACGCCGGTTGCAGATTCAGCGGCAGGCCCAGATACGCACTCCAGCGCGCCAGTTCCTTGAGCCGGTAGGCTTGCCGCTGTGGAGCGCGCTTGGCTAGCGGCAGGCCGCCGGAGATGGCGAAAGCCTTGCTCAGATCGAAGGGTTTGAGCTGGATTTTGGCGTTGGTTTCGCGGGCAATCTCGACCAGACGCGCATGGCCCAGATAGGCAAAAGGCGAGTGTGGCGCGAAATAATATTCACAGATTTTGCTCATGGTGCTCTCCGGACAACAAGTTTATTTGAACGAGGACTGACGCAAAAGGCCGCTGGCGTTGTTGCCGTGCCTTTGCACTGTCTACGGCAATGCGACTAGCCAGCGACTTTTTGCGGAAGTCCTATGAATGTTGATTAATTTAGAAAGGTTTGACGATGACCAGAATCACGATGGCGAGCAGCAGCAGGACCGGGACTTCATTGAACCAGCGGTACCAGGTATGACTGCGACGGTTCTTGCCCATTTCAAATTTCTTCAGCAGCGAACCGCAGGCGTGGTGATAACCGATGGTCAGCACAACCAGTCCCAGCTTGGCGTGCATCCAGCCGTTACCGGGGCCGACGCCAATACCGTAGCCGACCATCAGCCATACACCCAGCAGCACGGCCGGCACCGCCAGGATGCTGGTGAATCGATATAAGCGGCGCGCCATGCCGAGCAGGCGGGCAGCGGCGACGGCTTCGCTTTCCTGCGCCAGATTGACGAAGATGCGCGGCAGGTAAAACAGACCGGCGAACCAGGAAACGATGAATACGATATGCAGCGCTTTAATCCAGAGCATGGGATTCCTTTCTAGGTGCGGCCGGCGGTTGCCGTGCCGATGCAGCATGTTGCGATGTGAATTACTGGCGAATTACTGACGAATTTGGCCCTGGCCAAGCACGATGTATTTGAGCGAAGTCAGTCCTTCCAGTCCGACCGGTCCGCGCGCATGCAGTTTGTCGGTCGAAATGCCGACTTCGGCACCCAGTCCGTATTCGAAGCCATCGGCGAAGCGGGTCGAGGCGTTGACCATGACCGATGCCGAGTCCACTTCGCGCAAGAAACGCATGGCGCGTGAATAATCTTCGGTGACGATGGTATCGGTATGCTGTGACGACCAGGTATTGATATGCTCAATCGCTTCGCTGACATCGGCCACGATCTTGATTGCCAGAATCGGTGCCAGGTATTCGGTGCTCCAGTCGGCGTCGGTGGCGGCTGTCAGATAAGGGTAGCCGGCCAGCAGGGCGCAGGCTTCGGCGTCGCCGCGCAGTTCGACTTCCTTGGTCTGGTACAGCGCTGCCAGCGGCGGCAGGATGCGTGCAGCGATATCCCGCGCTATCAGCAGCGTTTCCATGGTGTTGCAGGTGCCGTAGCGGTGGCATTTGGCGTTGAAGGCGATATCGAGTGCCTGGTCGGCGTTGGCCTTGTCGTCGATGTAGACGTGGCAGATACCGTCCAGATGCTTGATCATCGGTACCGTGGCTTCCCGGATCAGGCGTTCGATCAGGCCCTTGCCGCCGCGCGGCACGATGATGTCGACGTACTGCGGCATGGTGATGAGCGCACCGACGGCGGCGCGGTCGGTGGTGTCGATCACTTGCACCGCATCTTGCGGCAGGCCGGCGTCGGCCAGCGCTTGCTTGACCAGTTTTGCCAGCGCCTGATTGCAATGCAGCGCTTCCGATCCGCCGCGCAGAATGGCGGCGTTACCGCTTTTGATGCACAGGCCGGCGGCGTCGACCGTGACGTTGGGACGCGCTTCGTAAATGATGCCGATGACGCCCAGCGGTACCCGCATCTGGCCGACCTGGATGCCGGTCGGGCGGTATTTCATGTTCGAGATTTCGCCGATAGGATCGGGCAGGGCTACGATTTGTTCCAGTCCTTGCGCCATGGTGGCGATTGCGGCGTCCGACAGGGCCAGACGGTCGAGCAGCGCCGGTGCCAGACCGGCGGCGCGGGCGGCGTTCATGTCCTGCAGGTTGGCGGCGCGCAGGGCATCGGCGTTGAGCCGGATGGCGGCGGCGAGCAGCGTCAGCGCATGGTTCTTGGTGGCGGTCTCGGCCCTGGCCATGGCGCGTGAGGCCAGGCGGGCGCGGCGGCCAATGTCCAGCATGGTGTGTTCGATGTCCATCAGGGTTTCTTCATTATCGAGGGTTGGCGGTGGGCTGCCTAAGGTCGTGCTGCATCGTCGTGCTGCATGGTCGTACTGTATGGTCGCGCTGCAAGGACAGGGTGCATCGTACCATCCGGCGCAGGGGCTTGACGGGCGCGCTTATTTTCCTCGGGCAACGGTCAGGCTTAACTGGGTCAGGGCATCCCAGGCGTCACCGGCAAAGTCGGGGGCGCGCAGCCCCTTGATCATCTTGTCTATCTGGGCCGCTTGTTGCATGGCGTGTTGCAAGACCGGCAGCGTCAGCCTTCGCAAGGCCGGTTCCATCAGTCGTTCTCGCGGGCCCCAGATCCGGTATTCCTTGAGCAGGATGCCGACGGCTTTGCCTTGCGCCATGCCGGATTTTAACTTCAGCAGCGTGCGGATTTCTTCAGCAACCGCCCATAAGATCAGGGGCAGTGCTTCGCCTTCGCCTTGGAGGCCGGCCATCATCCGGGTCAGACGGGGGATGTCGCCGGTCAGCATCGCTTCGTTGAGCTTGAAGACATCGTAGCGGGCGACGTTGAGGACGGCATCGTGGACTTGCTCGAAATTCAGTTTTCCTGCCCCGTGCAGCAAGCCCAGTTTCTGGATTTCCTGATGCGCGGCCAGCAAATTGCCTTCGACCCGGTCTGCGATGAAGTCGAGTGACTGGCGCTCGGCGCTTTGCTGCTGCGCCGCCATACGCGCCCCTATCCAGGCCGGTAACTGGGCGCGTTCGACCATGGGGATGTCGAGAAATACGCTGGCCTGTTGCAGGCTGGCGACCCAGACCGCTTTTTGCGTGGCCCAGTCGAGCTTGGGCAGGGTAATGATGGTCAGATTGTCGGGGCTCAGATGGGCGGCATAGTCCTGCAAAGCCGCGCCGCCTTCCTTGCCGGGTTTGCCGCCGGGGATGCGCAGTTCTATCAGTTTCTTGTCGCCGAACAAGGATTGCGAGCGATTTGCTTCCAGCAGTTCGCCCCATTTGAAGCTGCGGTCCACGGTGAGCACTTCGCGCTCGGTAAATCCGCTTTCGCGTGCGCGCTGACGGATTTTGTCGGCCGCTTCCATCGCCAGCACATGCTCATCACTGGCGATGACGTACAGCGGCGCCAGCGTTTTCGCCAGATGCGGGGTCAGGGCGTCCAGCTTCAGTAGCATGTCAGTTGTGCGGAATGCTGCTGTCGGCCGGGGTGTCGTCCTCGACCGGTGGTTTGATGCTCGCCAGACGTCGCAGCACCTGTTGCACGGTGTCGGACTGCATGTCGCGGTACAGCAGGACGATTTCCGCCTGTTTGGCCAGTTCCTGATTCGGGTCGTAGGTGATGGTGCGTCGGAGCACGATGGTCGTCGGCTTGAGCAGGGTCTCGCCTGATTTTTCCGTGACGGTAAAGGTGAAGCGCTGGAACAGTTCGTACTCGCGCACACGGCCATCCGAGTTGAGCGTCAGGACTTTTTGTTCGGTGGTGGTGGAGAGGACGCTCAGACGGGCTTCGGCGTCGGCTTGCTCAGTAACAACTTCGACGCCGTTGGCAACGAGGTTGCGCTTGAGCTCCACCAGCAGCGGGGAGGTTAATGGCGAACCCATGTAGATCGACTTGAACGGCAGGTTGGCTTTGCCGCGGACGTGGAAGCCACAGGCGCTCAGCATGAGCGCAGCGACCAGCAGCAGGCACCAGCGCCGCGCTACGAAGAGTGATGAGCAGTGTTTCATGGGTTCAGCCTTTTCCTGATTCAGACGACGATGTTGACCAGCTTGCCGGGGACGACGATGACTTTCTTCGGCGGGCCGCTAAGAAATTTCAGTACGCAGTCGCTGGCCAGCGCCGCTGCTTCAATGGCCGCTTTGTCGGCGCTGCTGGCGACGGTGATGCTGCCGCGCAGTTTACCGTTGACCTGAATCATCATGTCGATTTCGCTTTGTTCCAGCGCGGAGGGGTCAACTTGCGGCCAGTCGGCGTCCAGCAGGTCGCCGGAGCGCAGGCCGAAACCGAGTTCCTGCCACAGCACATGGGTGATGTGCGGCGCAATCGGATTGAGCAGGCGCAAGAAAATCGACAGCGATTCCGCCAGCAACGCGTTCGATACCGGGGTGTCGTCCAGTTTGGCGGCTTCCAGCGTGTTGAGCATTTTCATCGTGGCGGAGACCACGGTGTTGTACTGGATGCGCTGCAAATCGTGGTCGGCTTGTTGCAGGATGCGGTGCACGTCGCGACGCAGCGATTTTTGCGCGTCGTTCAGTTTGCTGCGATCGAGCGCGTCAGCGCCAGCGATGCGGGCGGCATGCGCGTGGGAAAACGCCCATACCCGGCGCAGGAAGCGGTGCGCGCCTTCGACGCCGGCCCCCGACCATTCCAGCGTTTGTTCCGGCGGCGAGGCAAACATGGTGAACAGGCGGGCAGTATCGGCACCGTACTGGTCGATTTGCGCTTGCGGGTCGATGCCGTTGTTTTTCGACTTCGACATTTTCTCCGTGCCGCCAATATGCACTGGCTGGCCGTCGGATTTCAGCAGCGCGGTCAGCGGACGGCCCTTGTCGTCGAAACTCAGTTCGATGTCGGCCGGGTTAAACCAGATTTTTTTGCCGTTGCTTTCTTCGCGGTAATAGGTTTCGTTGAGCACCATGCCTTGCGTGAGCAGGTTGGTGAATGGCTCGTCGAAACTGACCAGACCGAAGTCGCGCATGACCTTGGTCCAGAAGCGGGCGTACAGCAGATGCAGCACGGCGTGTTCGATACCGCCGATGTACTGATCCATCGGCATCCAGTAATCGTTGCGGGCATCGACCATGGACTGCGAGCTGCCGGGCGAGGTGTAGCGCATGTAATACCAGGACGAATCGACGAAGGTGTCCATGGTGTCGGTTTCGCGTCGCGCCGGTTTGCCGCAGCGTGGGCAGTCGACGTGCAGGAATTGCTCATGCTTGTTGAGCGGGTTGCCGCTGCCATCAGGCACGCAGTCTTCCGGCAGAATCACGGGCAGGTCTTTTTCCGGCACCGGGACGTCGCCGCAGTCCTGGCAATGGATGATGGGGATAGGCGTGCCCCAATAGCGCTGGCGCGAGATGCCCCAGTCGCGCAGGCGGTAGGTAATCTTCTTTTCACCGAGATTGAGCGCGGCCAGATCGGCGGCGATGGCAGCGACGGCGGTCGGATAATCCATGCCGTCGTATTTGCCGGAGGCGGTGATGCGGCCGTTTTCCTTGTCGCCATACCATTCCTGCCAGGCGTCGGTGGAATAGGTTTTGCCGGGGACATCGACCACCTGACGGATCGGCAAGTCGTATTTCTTGGCGAAGAGGAAATCGCGTTCGTCGTGCGCCGGTACGCCCATGACTGCGCCGTCGCCATAGGTAATGAGGACGTAATTGCCGACCCAGACGGCGACCTGCTGGCCGGTCAGTGGATGCGTGACGGACAGACCGGTTGGCATACCCTTCTTTTCCATCGTCGCCATGTCGGCTTCGATGACGCTGCCGGTTTTGCATTCGGCGATGAAGGCGGCCAGTGCGGGATTGGTGCGCGCGGCCAGTGTGGCCAGCGCATGTTCTGGTGCGACGGCGCAAAAAGTGACGCCCATGACGGTATCGGCGCGGGTGGTGAATACCCACAATTTGCCGTCGCCGACGGCCTGGCCGTCCTCTTGGATGTCATGCGGGAAGGCGAAGCGCACGCCGGTCGATTTGCCGATCCAGTTGGCTTGCATCAGACGTACCCGCTCCGGCCAGCCGGGCAGTTTGCTGTCGACGTGCGCCAGCAATTCTTCGGCGTAGTCGGTGATCTTGGCGTAGTACATCGGGATTTCGCGCTTTTCGATCAGCGCGCCGGAGCGCCAGCCGCGACCGTCAATAACTTGTTCGTTAGCCAGGACGGTCTTGTCGATCGGATCCCAGTTGACGGTGCCGGTCTTTTTGTAAATGATGCCGCGCTCGAGCATCTTCAGGAACATCCACTGGTTCCATTGGTAGTATTCCGGCGTGCAGGCGGTCATTTCTCGCGACCAGTCGATGGCCAGTCCCATGGACTCCATTTGCTTTTTCATCGCCGCGATGTTGGCGTAGGTCCATTGCGCGGGTGGCACGTTGTTGGCCATGGCGGCGTTTTCCGCCGGCATGCCGAAGGCATCCCAGCCCATCGGCATGAGGACGTTATAACCCCGCATGCGCATGTAGCGATACATCACATCGTTGATGGTGTAGTTGCGCACATGCCCCATGTGCAGCTTGCCGGACGGATACGGCAGCATCGAGCAGGCGAAGAATTTCTTTTTCGGCTGGCCGTTCTTGTCTTGCGCGTGTTCGACGGCCTTGTAGGCGTCGATGGCGGTCCAGTGTTGCTGCGCGAGGTGTTCGACTTCGGCGGGGAGATATTTATCTTGCATGGAGGATGAGGCGAAAGTGGTGTGGAAACCGGCCATTATACTGGCTCGTCGCCCATGAAACGGCGACGCCCGGGCAAGCCGCGGGCGGTCAGGAGCTGTCCGTGCTGCGACAGGCGGTTATTTAGACGCTTATTTCAGATTCAGTACGTCCTGCATGTCATACAGGCCGCTGGATTTGTCTGCCAGGAAACGCGCGGCGCGCAGGCTGCCGTGTGCGTAAGTGACCCGACTGGAGGATTTGTGCGAGATTTCTATGCGTTCACCGATGCCGGCAAACAGCACGGTGTGGTCGCCCACGATGTCGCCGCCGCGGATGGCCGCGAAACCGATGGAGGAGGGGTCGCGTGCGCCGGTGATCCCTTCGCGGGCGTAGACGGCGACGTCGTCAAGATTGCGGCCGAGCGCATCGGCAATTACTTCGCCCATTTTCAGCGCTGTGCCGGAGGGCGCATCAATCTTGTGGCGATGATGGGCTTCGATGATTTCAATGTCATAGCCTTCAGCGAAACTTTTGGCGGCCATTTCCAGCAACTTGAGCGTGACGTTGACGCCGACGCTCATGTTAGGCGAGAGCATGATGGCCGTTTTTTGTGCGGCAGCGGCGATGGCATCCTTGCCAGCCTGATCGAAACCGGTGGTGCCGATGACCATCTTGATGCCGTGCTCGGCGCAGTAGCGCAGGTGTTCCAGCGTGCCTTCGGGACGGGTGAAGTCGATCAGGATTTGCGCGCCTTGCAGTCCACGCGCCAGATCGGATTCGATGAGAACGCCTGCCGGGCTGCCCAGAAAGGCGGCCGCATCGCTGCCCAGACTTGATGAGCCGGGAACGTCCAGCGCGCCGGTCAGCACGGTATCGCTGGCTTCCTGGATGGCTTCGATGAGCATGCGACCCATGCGGCCGGAAGCGCCGGCCACGGCGATTTTCAGTTGACTCATGCTTTTATTTCCCGACCGGTGCGGGCGTGGAAGAGGGCCCGGATCCAGGCCGTTGCTCAGGCGATCTTGGTACGGCACCCGCCTGAGAGCCGGCGATCAGCGCCAGATATTCGGCTTCGGTCGGCAGGTTGGTGCCGCCGTCGTAGTGTTCCAGCAATTCATCTTTAAAGAAAACGGTAATGCGGCTCTGGATCAGTTCGCCATTGCCTTTGGCCAGCCGGAAATCGTAATCCCAGCGGTTGGCATGGAACAGGTCGACCTGCAAGGGCGTACCCATTACAAAGCGCACCTGATCACGCGACATGCCAGGGCGTAGCTGCGCGACCATCTCTTGGGATACGAAATTGCCTTGCTGAATATCGACTCGATACGGCTTCAGAAATCCGAACAGGCTACCGTTTCTGACGATTTGCAAGCTGGAGGTGGCGTCGCCGTTGCCATTGCTGGCGTCAGCCACGGAGGCAGATTTCGATGCGCAGCCGGCGAGCAGGGCGAAGCCTGCGCAGAGCGCGCTCAGCGCGACGGCGCGGCGCAAGGTGCGGCGGACGGTTTCGGTACGGGTGGCGTGAGGGAAGGGCAGCAGGCGCATGAGAATCTCAGTGATTGAGCAATTTGGGTAAAAGACATATCATAAAGCAGATAACCGGAGCGCGACCAAAACATGCCTAACAATCCCTCAGAACTCAAGGCCAGCGGACTCAAAGCGACGCTGCCGCGCTTGAAAATCCTGGAAATTTTCCAAAACACCGAAGTGCGTCATCTGAGCGCCGAAGACGTCTACAAAATTCTGCTGGGGGATAATCTTGACGTCGGTCTGGCGACTGTCTACCGGGTACTGACGCAGTTCGAGCAGGCAGGCCTCCTGCAGCGCAATCATTTCGAAACCGGCAAGGCCGTGTTCGAACTGAACGAAGGCAGCCACCACGATCATCTGGTGTGCCTGGAATGCGGCAAGGTCGAAGAATTTTATGACGAAGAAATTGAAAAACGCCAGATCCAGATTGCGCAGGACCATGGCTTCGATATCGTCGATCATGCGCTGGCGCTGTACGGGCATTGCCTCGATTGCAAGAGCCGGAAAAAGTAGTTATCCCCTCCCGCCCCCTCCCCTTGATTTGCACAGGCGCACCGGCAGTCCGCACAGAGAGGCAGTCGCCTCAGTGATGACTCAGTGATGACTCAATGATGACTCAAGGCATTCGATAGCAGTTTGGCGGTGATCTCCACAATCGGAATCACACGCTCATACGCCATGCGCGTCGGCCCGATCACTCCCAGCGTTCCGACGATCTTGCCGTTGACTTCATAGGCGGCGGTGACGATGCTCATGTCGTCCATCGGCACCAGTTGCGAATCGCCGCCGATGAAAATCTGCACGCCGGTGGCCTTGCTGGAAGTGTCAAGCAACTGCATCAGACCGGTTTTCTGTTCGAACATATCAAACAGTTTGCGCAGCGAAGTCATGTTCGACGACAGGTCGGCCACGCTCAACAGGTTGCGTTCGCCGGAAATGATCATGTCGTCGGCATCGTCGATCATGGCATCGCTGCCGGCCTCGACCGCTGCCTGCATCAGGCGCGTCATATCGTCGCGCAACAGGCGTAATTCATGTTGCAGGCGAGCGCGGACATCATCGAAGCTGAGTCCGCCGTAATGCTGATTGATGTAATTGGCGGCCTGTACCAGCTGCGAGGGCGTGTAATCGGCGTCGGTCAGCAGCAGGCGGTTTTGCACATCGCCGTTGGGACTGACGATGACCAGCAAAATACGTTTTTCGGAGAGGCGCAGAAATTCGATCTGGCGAAATACCGATTCGCGACGCGGCGTCAGCACTACGCCGGCGAATTGCGACAGCGACGACAGCACCTGAGCCGCATGGGTAATGATCTTTTGCGGGGAGTTGTCGCCCGGGCGCGTTTGCATCTTTGATTCGAGGGCGCTTTCATCGATGACCCCCACCGTCAGCAAAGTGTCGACAAAAATCCGGTAGCCGCGCGGTGTGGGTACCCGCCCAGCCGAAGTGTGCGGGCTGGCGACGAATCCCATGTCCTCCAGATCGGCCATGACGTTGCGAATGGTCGCCGGAGATAATTCCAGCCCCGAAATTTTGGAGAGCGCGCGCGATCCAACGGGTTGGCCATCGGCAATATAGCGCTCGATCAGAGCTTTGAGCAGGGTTTGTGCGCGGGTATCAAGTTGCATGGCCATATTCTAACGATCAGGGGCGTTCCGTGCTAGCTGGAATATGGCATTGCCTGTTAGCAAATGCGGATAAATCGCGATTCGTCGCGCAGGCGGCGGCATTTCAATGCCAGATTTTTATCTGGCGGCAATAGTTTTGCGTGGCGGGCTGGTCATATCGCAGGCGGCGGCATATCGCTGTTGGGATAGCGCGCAAACTATGGTCTAATCGCCGCACCGTTGTACTTGCCTCCAATCTGATTTCACCTACCGCTTTCATCTACCTTCTTTCATGGAGTCCGCATGTGGCCGCTTAAATTGCCCGCCGAGACACTGTTGCCGCAAACCGTTGCCATCGTTGCTAAATATCTTGCCGCTGGTATCGGGCAATCGCTGACCGAGATTGCCGATTTCCTGGAAGCAGGCGGCCATACCGTTTTATTTGAAACCGATACCGCGCAACATGTTCAGCGTGCGGGTCTTCAAGCCGCCACTCCGGCGCAAATCGGCCATCTGGCGGATGTTGCCATTGTCGTCGGCGGCGACGGTACGATGCTCGGTATTGCCCGCCAACTTGCGCCTTACTCGGTACCGCTGATCGGGATTAACCTGGGTCGGCTGGGTTTCGTGACCGATATTCCCCTTGAAGGCATGATCCCGGTGCTGGCCGAAATGTTGGAAGGCAAGGTCGAGTCCGAATCCCGCACGCTGCTGGAAGCCTCGGTATTGCGTGACGGTGTCAGCATTTTCCAGGCGCTGGCGCTTAACGATGTTGTCGTGTCGCGCGGCAGCGGAGCCGGTATGGCCGAACTGACCGTCAGCGTCGATGGCCGCTTCATGTACAACCAGCGTTCCGATGGCTTGATTGTGGCCACGCCCACCGGCTCCACGGCCTATGCTTTATCGGGCGGCGGGCCGATTTTGCATCCGCGCCTGCAAGGCATCGCGCTGGTGCCGATTGCGCCGCATTCACTGTCGAACCGGCCGATCATCGTGCCTGACAGCAGCGAAATCGTGATCGAAATTGCCGGTGGCCGCGACATCAGCGTCAATTTCGACATGCAATCGTTTGCCAGCCTGCAACTCGGCGACCGGATTGCCGTGCGTCGTTCGGCGCACACGGTGACTTTCCTGCATCCGCAAGGCTGGAGCTATTACGACACCCTGCGTCAGAAGCTACACTGGAACGAATACCCTTCCATCGAAGGGAATCTGCGCTAAGCGGCGGTCCCTGACGCGCACGCAGCGCTGACGTACACTATGCCGCTGTCATCGGCGACGCCCCCTGCGCCGCCTCCCCTTTTTCATTTTTGTTTGTGATGGTAGATCCCATGCTGCGTACCTTAGCCATTCGTGACTTCGTCATCGTCGATGCCCTTGAGCTGGAATTCAGCGCCGGTTTTTCTGTACTGACCGGCGAAACCGGCGCCGGTAAATCGATCCTGATCGATGCCTTGGCGCTGGCGCTGGGCGGTCGCGGCGACGCCAGCGTGGTGCGCGAAGGCGCGACCCGCGCTGATATCACTGCCGATTTCGGCGCTGCCGGTGCCGCTGCCGACTGGTTGCAGGCCCATGATTTTGCCGATGAGGATGGCGGCGTGTTGCTGCGGCGAGTGATCGACAATGCCGGCCGTTCCCGTGCCTTCATTAACGGCGTGGCGGCTACGGCAACCCAATTGCGCGAACTGGGTGAGCTGTTGGTCGATATCCACGGTCAGCACGCACATCAGTCGCTGCTCAAGACGGATGCGCAACGCTTGCTGCTCGATAGTCAAGCGGGCTTGCTGGAACAGACCCGGACCCTGGCGGCCTCCTACAAAGCCTGGCGCACCGTGACGCGGCAGCGCGAAGAATTCGAAAATGACGCCAAAAGCATGCTGCTGGAGCGCGAACGGCTGGAATGGCAAGTGAGCGAATTGCGCACGCTGGCCGCTCAACCGGGCGAGTGGGTCGAGGTCAGCAACGAGCATAGTCGCCTGTCGCACGCCGCTAGTCTGATCGAGGGCGCGCAGCAGGCGCTGGACGAAATTTCCGAGACTGAAGCGCCGCTGTTGTCGCGCGTCGCCGCGCTGAGTCAGAAGCTGAGCCGGCTGAGCGAACTCGACGACGGACTCAAGCCGGTGCTGGAAGTACTGGAACCGGCGCGGATTCAATTGCAGGAAGCCGTATATGCACTCAACGATTACCTCGGCCGCGTGGAACTCGATCCGCAGCGCTTGCAGGCAGTCGAAGGACGGATGCAAGTACTGCACGCTACGGCGCGTCGCTTGCGTATCGAGCCCGAGCAACTGGCGCAGCAATTCGAACTATTGAAAGCGCAATGGCTGGCGCTGGCCGACGCCAGCGATCTGGAAGCCCTGCGCGCGCAGGAAGCGCAACTGAAGAAAAACTATCTGGCGCTGGCGAAGACGCTGTCTGTCGCGCGTACCAAGGCGGCAGTGGTTTTTGGCACAGCCGTGACAGCGGCCATGCAGGAGCTGAGCATGGTCGGCGGGAAATTCGCGATCTCGCTGGAGCCGGGCGAACCGGGCGCCCACGGCATCGATCAGGTGGAATTTCTGGTGGCCGGTCACGCCGGGGTTGCCCCGCGTCCGCTGGCCAAGGTCGCCTCCGGCGGTGAGCTGGCGCGGATTGCCTTGGCCATTTCCGTCATCGCTTCCAGCGCTACTGCCACGCCGACCCTGATTTTCGATGAAGTCGATAGCGGCATCGGGGGAGCGGTAGCGGAAGTGGTCGGTCGGCTGTTGAAACGGCTGGGGCAGGAGCGGCAAGTCTTGTGCGTGACCCATTTGCCGCAAGTCGCCAGTCAGGCCAATCGCCACTTTCAGGTCAGCAAGCGCAGCGAGGGCGAACGCACGGTATCGCATATCGATGCGCTCGATTCCAAAGCGCGGGTGGAAGAAATTGCCCGCATGCTGGGCGGACTGGAAATTACCGCCACCACCCGCAAGCACGCCCGTGAATTGCTGGCCTCCTAAGCGCACCTGACAACGCCCTACGCAGGCGCGTCGCACTCATTCAATCCCCGCACAAATCCAGGAACATTATGTCTTTTCGCGCAGAACCCCCCCATGTGCATGGTCGTATCGATCAAACCGCCATCCTGCTGGTGAATCTGGGTACGCCGGACGCGCCGACGACCGGTGACGTGCGGCGTTATCTCAAACAATTCCTGTCCGATCCGCGGGTGGTGGAAATCCCCCGGGCGCTCTGGTGGCTGATTCTGAACGGCATCATCCTGCCGTTCCGCTCTTCCCGCTCGGCTGCCAAGTACGCATCGATCTGGACTAACGAAGGTTCGCCGCTGAAAGTGCATACCGAACGTCAGGCGAGTGCGCTGCAACGCTTGTGCGAAGAGCGCGGGTACCGGGTTCGGGTGGCCTATGCGATGCGTTACGGCAATCCGGGTGTGCCAGCGGTGTTGCAGCAGCTCAAGGAAGAAGGTTGCGAACGCATTCTGGTGCTGCCCGCCTATCCGCAATACGCTGCTGCGACGACGGCCTCGATTTTCGACGCCGTATTCGCCCATTTCGCCAGCGTGCGCAATATGCCGGAGCTGCGGCTGGTCAAGCATTATCACGATAGCGATGCCTATATTCAGGCGCTGCGCCATTCGGTGCTGGCCCACTGGGAGCAGCATGGTCGGCCGGACAAGCTGGTCATGAGCTTCCACGGCGTGCCCAAGCGCACGCTTTTGCTGGGAGACCCTTATCACTGTGAATGCTACAAGACGGCGCGACTGCTGGCCCAGGCGCTGGAACTGACGCCGCAAGAATATATGGTGACTTTCCAGTCCCGTTTCGGCAAAGCCGAATGGCTGCAACCCTATACCGCACCCAGTTTGATGAAACTGGCGCGCGAGGGCATCGGCCGTGTTGATGTGATGTGTCCCGGTTTCACCAGCGATTGTCTGGAAACGCTGGAAGAGATCTCTATCGAGGCCCGCCATGACTTCCTGGAAGCGGGCGGCAAGGAATTTCACTTTATCCCCTGCCTCAACGATGCGCCGGAATGGATAGACGGACTGCTGACGATTGCCGGGGAACACATGCAGGGCTGGCCGCTGGCCGACAGCGCCGCTGCCAGCGACCAGCGGCAACAGCAGGCAGATATCTCCTTGCAACAGGCGCGGCACTATGGCGCAACGGAGTAGGGGCGCAACCTGCGCTGCTAAAATAGCCGGATTTCCCGCCGGAAATGCGGGAAACAGCGAATATTCAAGGGAATGTCCCTTGAAAACGTAAGGGATAGCCTCACGTTGATGCCTTGAGCGGACATTTATGTCCATGAATACTGACAGTTCGGAGATCAATCAGCATGCAAGAGCCAGGAAAACAGATGGAGCAGGAATTGGAAAATCAAAAAAATGCCACCGATGCGGATGCTGGTGTTGCTGCTGACGCTCATTCCGTGGCGGGCTTGCAGGAGCAGTTGAGTGCCGCTGAACTGAAAGCCGCCGAATTGCAGGATGCCTATTTGCGCGCCAAGGCCGAAGCTGAAAATATCCGCCGACGCGCTCAGGAAGACATCAGCCGCGCCCACAAATTTGCGGTCGAAGGTTTTGCCGAGAGCTTGCTGTCGGTCATGGACAGCCTTGAAATGGCGCTGAAGGTCGAAACGCCTTCGGTGGAATCGCTCAAGGAAGGTGTCGAAATGACGCTCAAGCAGCTGGTGTCAGCGTTCGAGAAGAACAAATTGCTGGAAGTCAGCCCGCAGCCCGGCGACAAGCTCGATCCGATGAAGCATCAGGCCGTTTCCGCAGTTCCTGCCGAGCAGGAAGCCAATACCGTGGTGGCCGTCTTGCAAAAGGGTTACACCATTTCCGAGCGTCTGTTGCGCCCGGCCCTGGTTACTGTGGCGCAAGCCAAATAAAGCAATCAGCGCTTTGGTCTGGGTAAAGACTAAAGCGCATGAACGTTTGGGGCGTTCCGCGGTATCGAGCAGATAGTAATTTTTGCCAGATTTTACGCAGGAATCGCTTGAAAACGGCCGTTTTCCACACATATTAAAAACATCAAAAACTCGTTAACAGTCATTCAAGGAAAAAATCATGGGCAAAATCATCGGGATCGATCTGGGTACTACCAACTCTTGCGTTGCAGTCATGGAGGGTGGACAACCTAAGGTAATTGAAAATTCAGAAGGCGCACGTACGACCCCTTCGATCATCGCTTATCAGGAAGATGGCGAAGTTCTGGTCGGCGCACCCGCCAAGCGTCAGGCAGTGACCAACCCAAAAAATACGATTTACGCTTCCAAGCGCCTGATCGGTCGCAAGTTCGACGAAAAAGAAGTCCAGAAAGACATCTCGCTGATGCCTTACCAGATCGCTAAGGCCGACAACGGCGATGCATGGATTGCCGTGCGCGACAAAAAACTGGCGCCGCCACAAATTGCGGCAGAAGTGCTGCGCAAAATGAAAAAGACCGCTGAAGACTACCTCGGTGAAGAAGTCACTGAAGCGGTCATCACCGTGCCGGCTTACTTCAATGACGCGCAGCGTCAGGCGACCAAGGATGCCGGCCGTATCGCCGGACTCGACGTCAAGCGCATCATCAACGAACCGACTGCCGCCGCACTGGCATTCGGTCTGGACAAGACCGACAAGGGCGATCGCAAGATTGCGGTGTATGACCTGGGCGGCGGCACCTTCGACGTCTCGATCATTGAAATTGCCGATGTCGATGGCGAAAAGCAATTTGAAGTGTTGTCCACTAACGGCGATACCTTCCTCGGCGGTGAGGATTTCGATCAACGCATCATCGATTACATCATCGAAGAGTTCAACAAGATCAACGGCCTCGATCTGAGCAAGGACGCCATTGCCCTGCAACGCATCAAGGCTTCGGCCGAACGCGCCAAGATCGAACTGTCGTCGTCGCAGCAAACTGAAATCAATGAGCCGTACATCGCGATGGCCAACGGCGCACCGGTCCATTTGAATTTGAAAATCACCCGCGCCAAGCTGGAATCGCTGGTCGAGGAACTGATTGCCAAGACCATCGAGCCATGCCGCATGGCGATCAAGGACGCCGGCGTCAAGGTTTCCGACATCGACGACATCATCCTGGTCGGCGGCATGACCCGCATGCCTAAGGTGCAGGAAAAGGTGAAGGAATTCTTCGGCAAAGATCCACGCAAGGATGTCAATCCCGATGAAGCAGTCGCTGTCGGTGCGGCCATCCAGGGTTCCGTCTTGTCGGGCGACCGCAAGGATCTGTTGCTGCTGGACGTGACGCCACTGTCGCTGGGTATCGAAACCATGGGCGGCGTCATGACCAAGATGATCAAGAAGAATACGACCATCCCGACCAAGTTCAGCCAGGTGTTTTCGACAGCAGAAGACAATCAGCCTGCCGTGACCATCAAGGTGTTCCAGGGTGAGCGCGAAATGGCTGCCGGTAACAAGGGCCTGGGCGAATTCAATCTGGAAGGCATCCCGCCATCGACACGCGGCACACCGCAAATCGAAGTGACTTTCGACATTGATGCCAACGGTATCTTGCATGTGGGCGCTAAGGACAAGGCCACCGGCAAGGAAAACAAGGTCACGATCAAGGCCAATTCCGGTTTGAACGAAGCCGAAATTGAAAAAATGGTGCGTGATGCCGAAGCCAATGCCGAAGAAGACAAGCGCTTGCGTGAAATGGCTGAAACGCACAATCAGGGCGACGCGCTGGTCCATTCGACTCGCAAGGCGCTGACTGAATACGGCGATAAGCTCGATGCAGGTGAAAAAGACGCGATTGAAGCCTCCATCAAGGAACTGGAAGAAGCCTTGAAGGGCAAAGATAAGGCTTCCATCGATGCAAAAACAGCGTCGTTGTCGGTTGCGGCACAAAAGCTCGGTGAAAAAATGTATGCCGACATGCAAGCCAAGCAAGCAGCCGGTGCGCCTGGTGCTGCCGGAGCCGATGCCGCAGCAGCTGGCGGCGAAGCCCATCCTAAGCAAGACGATGTAGTCGACGCCGACTTCAAGGAAGTCAAGTAAGATAAAGCAAGTTCCGTCAGCGGCGTCAGTCGCTTGACGCGCCGAGTGGCCAGCCGAAAAGCTGGCCCTCGGCGTTTTACCTTGTCGCTTGAGTGGAGATGCCGAAGCATTGCATCACGGCAAACGAAGTGCAGCGACAGCATGATAATTTCGATAAACCAATAGTGCGCTTGCAACAGCGCGCTTAACGAACTCCAACACGGCGTACAACACGACGTACAACAACCATGGCAAAACGCGATTTTTACGAAATACTGGGCGTAGCAAAAAACGCCAGCGATGAGGAAATCAAAAAATCCTACCGCAAGATGGCGATGAAACATCATCCCGACCGCAATCCCGACAGCAAGGGCGCCGAAGAAAAATTCAAGGAAGCCAAGGAAGCCTACGAAATGCTGTCCGATCCGCAGAAGCGCGAGGCCTACGACCGTTACGGTCACGCCGGCGTGGACCCCAATATGGGTGCTGGCGGCGGTGGAGCCGGTGGTTTCGCCGATGCTTTCGGTGACATTTTTGGCGACATTTTCGGCGGTGGTGGAGGCGGCGGCGGAGGACGCGGCCGCAGTGCCGGACCGCAAGTCTACCGCGGTGCGGATTTACGCTACAACCTCGAAATTACTCTCGAACAAGCCGCTCACGGTTACGACACGACGATTCGCGTCCCTTCATGGGACGAGTGCAACTCCTGCCACGGTTCCGGTGCCAAGCCGGGCACTGCGCCGGTCACTTGCACCACTTGCGCCGGACACGGGCAGGTGCGCATGCAGCAAGGTTTTTTCAGCATCCAGCAGACCTGCCCCAAGTGTCACGGCAGCGGCAAGATCGTCCCTGAGCCATGCCCGACCTGCGCCGGCGCAGGCCGTCTGAAACGCAACAAGACACTGGAAGTCAAGATCCCCGAAGGGATAGACGACAGCATGCGCATCCGTTCGACCGGCAACGGCGAACCGGGCATGAATGGCGGACCTCCCGGCGACCTGTACGTGGAAATCCACATCAAGCCGCATGAAGTGTTCAAGCGCGAGGGCGACGATCTCCATTGCGAAATGCCGATCTCCTTTGCCAAGGCAGCGTTGGGTGGCGAAATCGAAGCGCCAACGCTCAATGGCAAGGCCTCATTCGTCATTCCTGAAGGCACGCAGTCCGAAAAAACCTTCCGTTTGCGCGGCAAGGGGATCAAGGGTGTCCGTTCCGGTTATGCCGGTGACTTGTTCTGTCATGTCATTGTCGAAACGCCGATCAAGCTGACCGACAAGCAAAAAGACCTGCTGCGCGAATTTGAAAATCTGACTAACGAAGGCGGTGCCAAGCACAGCCCGCAAACCAAAACCTGGAAAGACAAGGTCAAGGAGTTTTTTGATTAATGGCGGCACAGTTAATGGCGGCACAGTTAATGGTGTCTCAGTCCTGATGACCTATGTCTGTTGACTGAAACAAAAAGAGGGCGCGAATCGATGTGATCCGCGCCCTCTTTTTCTTTGGCGTAGGTGTTTCAGCCCCTCGCTATCTTAAAAACAATGCTTGGCATCAGGAAAACTCTGATCCCGGACGGCCGCGACATACGCGCGCACTGCCGCATCGATACTGCCGGCATCCTGCATGAAATTCTTCACAAATTTCGCCTGATGGCCTGGAAATACGCCGAGCATGTCGTGCATCACCAGCACCTGACCGGAGCAATCCGGACCAGCGCCGATACCGATAGTCGGAATCGACAGACTTTCAGTGACCGACTTGCCGAGCGTCGCGGGAATGGCTTCCAGTACCAGCAGCGACACACCCGCCGCTTGCAGTGCCAGCGCATCGGCCAGCAATAATTCGGCGCCCTCCAGCGTTTTTCCTTGCACCTTGTAGCCGCCCAACTGATGCACCGATTGCGGCGTCAGGCCAAGATGCGCGCATACAGGAATACCGCGCTCGGTCAGAAAGCGGACGGTCTCGGCCAGCCAGGCTCCGCCTTCGACCTTGATCATGTGCGCCCCGTTTTGCATCAGCCGGACAGCATTGTCATAACTGGCGGTGGGTGTCGGATACGTACCGAAGGGCATGTCAGCCACAATCAGCGCGCTGCGGTTGCCACGCGCCACGCAGGCGGTGTGGTAGGCGATCTCTTGCAGCGATACCGGCAGCGTCGAGGAATGCCCCTGGCAGACCATGCCGAGCGAATCGCCGATCAGCAGCACCTCAACACCGGCACGATCGAACAGGGTCGCAAAGCTGGCGTCGTAGCAGGTCAGCATGGCTATTTTTTCATTGCGCTGACGCATCGCCAGCAAGGCCGGTGCCGTGATGGGTTTGCGCTCGGGTGTGGCGGGGGAGTCTTGCAAATAACTTGCCATGACATTTCCTGATAAAAAAGGTGGAGCCGCTGACGGCGGCGCGAGGGTGAGAGCGGTTGCGGCCTGATCTGTAATCTTATCGATCTGCCCCGCGTTTTTTCTTGTGCGAAAGCGCATCTTACAAATGAACGGTCAACACGCCCTGGAGTCGCTACATGCGCTGTATGCGCTGATCGGAGACAGTATCAATGAATTGACTGGCCGCGCCGAGGCCGGGAATGTCGATGTCGGGCGCAATTTCCAGCAAGGGCAGCAGAACGAAGGCGCGTTCGCTCATACGCGGGTGCGGCACGGTCAGTCGCGTGGAGTCTATGCGCCAATCCGCGTACAGCAACAAGTCAATATCCAGCGTGCGGGGGGCATTGCGGTAGGAGCGCTGGCGTCCGAAATCCTGTTCGAGGCCTTGCAGTTGGGTCAGCAAGGCCAGCGGTTCCTGCACGGTGGCAATGGCGGCGACGGCGTTGATGTAGTCGTCGCCGTCGGCATCTACCGGGGCGCTGCCAAACAGGCTGGAGACGCGCAGTAGCCGGGTGCCATCGAGCGCAGCAATCGCCTCGACAGCCGCGCGCACCGTCACTGTCGCGTCGCCCAGATTAGCGCCGATGCCGAGATAGGCGAGATATTCGCCGGGACGAACGTCTGGCATCTTAATCGGGTAACACTGGTGCAGTTGCGGGAGCCGCGCTATCGCTGCGTGCGCGACTGGCCGGACTGCGGCGTTTGCGTTTTTTGGCAGGGGCAGGACCGGTGTTTGATGCGCTACCGGCGGTATTGATCTTTTGCGTCAGCAAAATTTCGCGGCCGGAACCGTCGGCTTCCATGAACGCCGTCCACCATTCGCCGATGCCGCTCTGGATTTCACCCGATGCACAGCGCAGCAGCAGGAAGTCGTAACCAGCGCGCAGACGCGGGTGTTCCAGCAGTTTGTAGGGCGACTTGCCGGTGCGTCGTTCAAAGCGCGGTTGCATGGCCCAGATATCGCGCATGTCGGAGGCAATCTTGCGTTGCAGCGCCAGCTTGTCGGTCTGGGCGTCGAGCACATCGTCGGCCGCCAGATGCAGCGCCGGAATCGGGTATTCGCCCGCCGCCTGATATGCCTGCCACTTTTCCAGCACCTGATGCCACAGCAGCGAGGCGAACAGGAAGCCGGGCGAAACCGGCTTGCCCTGACGAATCCGCTCATCCGTATTGCCCAGCGCCAGCGTAACGAATTTCTCGCCCAGCGGTTGTTCCAGCACCACGTCCAGCAGCGGCAGCAGGCCGTGATGCAAGCCCTCTTTGCGCAGCTGTTGCAGACAGGCCAGCGCCTGACCGCTCATGAGCAGCTTGAGCATTTCATCAAAGACGCGCGCCGCCGGGACGTTGTCGATCAATGAGGCCATCAAGGCGATTGGTGCGCTGGTGGCGGGATCAATCGTGAAATTGAGTCTGGCGGCAAACCGCACTGCGCGCAGCATCCGAACCGGGTCTTCGCGGAAACGCACTTCCGCCAGGCCGATGATGCGCAGCGTTTTGGCGCGGATATCGGCAATGCCGCCGTAGTAATCGAGCACGGTCTCGGTGGCCGGGTCGTAATACATGGCGTTGATGGTGAAGTCGCGACGCTGCGCATCTTCATGCTGCTCGCCGAAGGTATTGTCGCGCAGCACGCGACCATGTTCGTCTTTCGGTGCGCTGTCGGCAGAGGAGCCACGGAAGGTCGTCACTTCGAGCAGATCCTGGCCGAACATCACATGCACAATCTGAAAGCGGCGACCGATGATGAAGGCGCGGCGGAACAGTTTTTTAACCTGCTCCGGCGTGGCGTTGGTCGCAATGTCGAAATCCTTGGGCTTGACGTGCAATAGCAGATCGCGCACCGCGCCGCCGACGATAAAGGCCTTGAAGCCGGCGTCTTGCAGGGTTTTGGTCACGCGCACGGCGTTAGACGAAACCAGCTGCGGGTCGATGCCGTGTTGTTTGCGGTCGAGTACCTGCGCCTGGCCCGGTTTTAAGGCTTTTTTACTTTTTCCCAGCAGGGAGCGGATCAGTCTTTTTATCATTGCAGATGCGCTTCGAAAAGGTTCAGGATCGGCCAGGCGTGGGCGAGTGCATGCGCTTTCAGCTTGGCATTGGGGTTGGTGGCCACCGGATCGGTGACCAGCGACATCAGCGGAATATCGTTTTGCGAATCGCTATAAAAATAACTGCGTTCGAAGTCGCCCAGCGTTTTTTGCATGCCAGCCAGCCAGGCTTCGGTTTGCACGATCTTGCCGGCACCGTAGGAATGGCCATTGGCCAGTTGGCCGGTAAGGCTGCCGTCGGCATTGAGAACCGGATGGGCAGCGACCAGATGTTCGACGTCGAACAGCCGCGCAATCGGCGCGGTGACAAAGCTGTTGGTGGCGGTGACGATGGCGACCAGATCGCCCGCCTCCTGATGTTTTTTGACCAGCGCCAGGGCGACGGGAAGCACTACCGGTTGCACGACTTCGCGCAAGAATTGCGCATGCCATGTGTCGAGTTGCGCACGAGGAAAACGCGCCAGCGTAGAAAAGGCAAATTCCAGATACTTGACCGGATCGAGCGTGCCGGCTTCGTATTGGGCGTACCACTCGTTATTATGCTTGCGGAACTCGTCGGGATCGACTGCGCCGGTGCGAGACAAAAACTGGCCCCACTCGTGGTCGGAGTCCAGCGGCAACAAGGTATGGTCGAGATCGAAGAGAGCGAGGTTCATAGGGGAGGGGTGGTCATGAGCTGGTTTCTTCCGATTCCAGCTGGAGCAGGCTGCGCAGCAGCGGCAGAGTAATGGGACGCTTGGTTTCCAGCGAATAACGGTCCAGCGCATCCAGCATGGCCGACAGCGAACGCATATCGCGCTGAAAATGCGTAATGAGATAGGGTAGCACGCCAGAGGCAATCCCCACGCCGCGTGCGGCGGCGGCGGTTTCCAGCGCGGCAATTTTTTCTGCGTCGCTCAGGCTGTGTAACTGATAAATCAGACCCCAGCCCAAACGCGTGCGCAAATCTTCACGCACAGCGAGCTGCGCCGGAGCAGCTGCCCCCGCTGCCGCCAGCACCCCGCCGCGCTCGCGCACCTGGTTGAATAGATTGAATGCGGCGATTTGCGACGCAGGCGACAAGCGTTCGCAATCGTCCAGCACATAGCAGCGGATGTCGGGGGAGTAATCGAATGATTCCGGCGTCGAATCGGCAGACAGATAGCGGCCGTTAGTCGCAGCGGTCAGCGCTTGCAGCAAGTGGCTTTTGCCGGAACCGGCTTCGCCCCAGAGGTAGAGGGAACGGTCGCCCGTGGTTTCGGCGCTACCCGCCCACAGTTGCAGGCGTTGCATCAGTTCTGCATTGCTGCTGCCGGCGATGAATCCCTCCAGCGAAAATGGCTGCGCTTGCGGTAGTTCCAGGATGAGCTGCCGCATAGGTTGAATTTTCACGGGTGGAACGCTCATGGATGAGCTCTGCAGGCAGTGAGCCGGGCGCGCATTCCGGGCGAGATCATGATCCTAGGCATTGTAAAAGGGGCTGCTCAGATAACTGGCCTTGACATGCTTGACCATGACCGACATGGCCGCCGAGGCCGGCAGCGCCAGCAGCACGCCGGTGAAGCCGAACAGTTGTCCGAACGCCAGCAAAGCAAAAATCACCACCAATGGGTGCAGGCCGATACGTTCGCCGACGAGCATCGGCGTGAGGATGAAGCTTTCCAGCACCTGACCGACGCCGTAGATCACCGCGACCGCAATCAGGCCGTACCAGCCGCTGAATTGCAATACCGCAGCGACCAGCGCCAGCGTCAGGCCGAGGCCGTAGCCGACGAAGGGAATGAACACCAGCAAGCCGGTCACGATACCGACTGGCAGCGCGATATCAAAACCGGCAACGGCCAGCGCGGCAGAATAATAAATCGCCAGTATCAGCATCACCAGCAATTGACCGCGCAGATACTGCGCCAGCAACTGATCGACTTCAACGGCCAGCGTCCTGACCTTGGCGGTCCAGCGGCGCGGAATCAGGCGCTCTATGCGTTGCAAAAATACATGCCAGTCAAGCAGCAGATAAAACAGCGCCATCGGGATGAACAGCAGCGTGCTTAGCCAGCCAAGGATGGCGGTGCCGCCGGTGCGTACCGAGGCGAATACCGAGGACCAGATTTCCTCGCTGCTGGTCGCCATTTGTCTGGTCAGCATTTTCATTACGCCGCTGCCATCGAGTCGCACCTGGATACCGAAGTCTTCCAGGCGCGGGGCCAGCACCGTATTGAGCCGGTCTAATAATTTGGGAATCAGGTCCCTGAGCAGCGGCAATTCGCGGCCGATGATAGGTACGACCACCAGGACGATGGCTAGCAGTGCCAGGATGAACACCAGCATGACGATCGCTACGGCCACCACGCGAGGCAGCTTCCAGCCGCCGATGCGCTGCCGTGCCAGACGATCCACGCCGGGATTGAGCGCATAGGCCAGAATGCCGGCCGTAAAAAAGGGCGTGAGCATAGGGCCGAGCAGTACTAAAAGCCCGATCAGCAGCAGCGCGGCAATCAGCCACGGCAGCGTATGTTTTTGATCATCTGACAAAGAAAAACCCATGAAATAAGATAAGTGCAACCCGGTTTGATAAAATCACGCTTTGCGCCGCCGGTTACGGTAGCGCTCCAACCTGCTATTTTACCGCCTCTGCCGCCACTCACATGACTTCATCTACCAAAGTTTCTCTCTCTTACCGCGATGCGGGCGTCGATATGGACGCCGGCGACGCTCTGGTTGAGGCAATCAAGCCTTTTGCCAAGCGCACCACCCGGGAGGGCGTACTGGGCGGCATCGGTGGTTTCGGCGCTCTTTTTGAAATCAGCAAAAAATTCAAGGAGCCGGTACTGGTCTCCGGTACCGACGGCGTCGGCACCAAGCTCAAACTGGCGTTTCACCTGCAACGTCACGATACGGTCGGCATCGATCTGGTCGCCATGAGCGTCAACGACATCCTGGTGCAGGGCGCCGAGCCGCTGTTCTTCCTCGATTATTTCGCCTGCGGCAAGCTGGATGTGCCTAGCGCCACCGATGTCATCAAGGGCATTGCCGCCGGCTGCGAACAGGCCGGTTGCGCTCTGATCGGCGGCGAAACCGCTGAAATGCCCGGCATGTACCCGGACGGCGAATACGATCTCGCCGGTTTTGCCGTCGGTGCAGTGGAAAAATCGAAACTGATCGACGGCACCAAAATCGCTCCCGGCGATGTCGTCCTCGGTCTGGCCTCGTCCGGCGCGCATTCTAACGGTTATTCGCTGGTGCGCAAGATACTCGACGTCGCCAAACCTGATCTGAACGCCGATTTCCACGGCCGTCCGCTGGCTGACGTCCTGATGACGCCGACCCGCATCTACGTCAAACCCCTGCTGGCGCTGATGGCCTCGATGGAAGTCAAGGGACTGGTGCATATCACCGGCGGCGGTTTGCTGGAAAACGTGCCGCGCGTCTTGCAAGACCATCTGACCGCCGAATTGCAGAGCAGCGCCTGGACTATGCCGCCGCTGTTTTCCTGGCTGCAAACCCACGGCGGCGTGGCCGACGATGAAATGCACCGGGTTTTCAATTGCGGTATCGGCATGACGGTGATTATCAGCAAGGAAAACGCAGACGCCGCCATGGCGCAACTGCAAGCCGCTGGCGAAACGGTGTGGCGTATCGGTCAAATCCGCGCCCGCGCCGAAGGTGAAGCGCAAACCATCGTTATCTGATTTTTATTTGAAGGGAACAGCGCGGCGCAGGCTGTGCTTCATGGGAAAACGAGAATAAAAAAACGGCGGGTGGAGAAATTATCCACCCGCCGTTTTTTTATTATCTGCTATATCCCATCGTCGACAGGCGCTGGCCTGCCGTCAGTGCTCTTTAAGACGGTTGCTTGCCACCATCCTGCTGCGCCAGCGACTGCCGCGGAGGCAGCGAGTCATTCAGCGTTGCACCGGGCGGAGCAACCCGCACCGGCTGATTGTAGGTGTCGTGTGTCGAGAGGACATTGCTGGTCGCACCGGCGGCGGCATTCCAGACCGGATCAGCGATTTCCTCGAAGCCGCGTTTGAGCTGCGCGCCCCAGCTTGAACGGATCATTTGAAAATACTGGTTGTTTTCATCGATGGTCACAAAGCGGTTGACCGTCAGCGAGTCCTTCTCATACAGCATCAGATCCAGCGGCAGTCCGACTGAAATATTCGAACGCAGCGTCGAGTCCATCGAAATCAGCGCGCATTTGGCCGCTTCGTCCAGCGTGGTGGCCGGTGTCACGACGCGATCCAGGATAGGTTTGCCGTATTTCGATTCACCGATCTGGAAGCAGGCGTTTTCATCGCGCGATTCAATGAAGTTGCCGGCGGAATACATCTGGAACAGGCGGCAATGCTCACCCTTGATCTGGCCGCCGAACAGGATGCTGACGTTGAAGTCGATACCGAACTTGCTCAGCTCCTCGGCTTCGCGGTCGTGCACCACCCGAATGGCGTCGCCCAGTATCTGCGCAGCTTCATACATCGAAGGTGCGGTCCAGATCGTGTGTCCTGCCGCGTTGGTGCGGTCGGATAGCAACTGCCGCACCGATTGCGAAATCGACAAGTTGCCGGCCGTCATCAGGACCATTACCCGTTCGCCGGGGATTTCAAAGACGCTCATCTTGCGGAAGGTGCTGATATGGTCGACCCCCGCATTGGTGCGGGAATCGGACAGGAACACCAAGCCTTCGTCGAGGCGGATGGCAACGCAATAAGTCATAGTTTCAAAGTCACAAGCAAAACCTGAATTTTACAGGAGGCCGGGAGACGGGCAGAAAACGGAACGGGTGAAGGGGCTTAGACAAGCGCTCAGGGGCAGCATGGCGCTTTGTTGCTGTTGTGAAAGTGCGACAAAAAACGGGGTCTGGGCATCGTCCCGCCCACCCCGCCCGCTATTACGCCGCCAGCGGCACCAGAAAATCGCGACTGATGCGATTGCCCAGCTCAAAAATACGTTCCAGATAGCGCGTCAGATAGTCATGCAGACCCGCTTCCAGCACTTCTTCGATGCGCTGGAATTGCAGGTCGGCGTGCAACTTGCCAGCAAACCGTTCGGTATCGGCCGAACCGCTATTGCTCACCTGCTTGAGATTGTTGACCACCTGCTCCATGCACGCCATCAGCGAGCGCGGCATATCTCCACGCAAGATCAGCAATTCCGCCACCCGCGCCGGGGTGATGACGTCGCGGTAGACCTTGCGGTAGATTTCAAACCCCGATACCGAGCGCAAAATCGCCGCCCAGTAATAGAAATCGACCTGCGCCTCGGCAGTTGGCTGGCTCAGCCTTTCCTGCGACTGGTGCTGCTGCGCCTGATGGAATTTGACGTCGATGATGCGCGCCGTATTGTCGGCCCGTTCGAGGAAGGTGCCGAGACGGATGAAATGGAAGGCTTCGTCTTTGAGCATGGTGCCGATGGTCACGCCGCGCGAAAGGTGTGAGCGATGCTTGACCCAGTCGAACAGATCGGTCGGGCTGTTCTGGAAGTCGGTCTTCTTGAGATGGTCTTCCAGCTTCAGCCAGGTTGCATTCTGAATTTCCCAGGCTTCGGTGGTTAGCGATCCGCGTACGGCGCGGGCGTTTTCGCGGGCCTGCTTCAGACAGCAAAAAATGGACGAAGGATTGTTCGGATCGCAGACCATGAAATCGAGCACGTCGCGCTGTGTGATGGCCGTGTATTTCTCGTCATACGCTTCCTGCAATTCGGAAATGCCGAGCAGAGCGCGCCAGCCATCTTCGGCGCTGCTGTCGGTATGCGGGAGTAAAGCAGTCTGCACATGCACGTCCAGCATGCGGGCAGTATTTTCGGCGCGTTCGGTGTAGCGGGACATCCAGAACAAGTGGTCGGCGGTGCGGCTGAGCATATTATTTCTCCAGAATCCAGGTGTCTTTGGTACCGCCGCCTTGCGACGAATTGACCACCAGCGAACCATCTTGCAACGCGACCCGTGTCAGGCCACCCTTGACCATCGAGATATCCTTGCCGGACAACACGAAAGGCCGCAAATCGATATGGCGTGGTGCGATGCCGGCTTCGACGAAGGTCGGGCAGGCCGATAGCGCCAGCGTCGGTTGGGAAATATACCCCGCCGGATTGGCCAGCACGCGGCGGCGGAAATCTTCGATTTCCTTCTGTGTCGAGGCCGGGCCGACCAGCATGCCGTAACCGCCCGCCCCATGCACTTCCTTGACTACCAGATCCTTCATATGCTCCAGCGTGTAGGCCAGATCGGCCTTGCGGCGGCACTGGTAAGTCGGCACGTTGTTGAGGATGGGTTCTTCGCTCAGATAAAACTTGATCATGTCCGGCACGAAGGGATAAATCGACTTGTCGTCGGCCACGCCGGTGCCGATGGCGTTGGCCAGCGTCACATTGCCGGCGCGGTAGGCCGAGAGCAGACCGGGAACGCCGATCGTGGAGTCGGCGCGGAAGGCGCGCGGATCGAGATAATCGTCGTCAATGCGGCGATAGATCACATCGACCCGCTGCGGGCCGCGGGTGGTGCGCATGAACACCGCATCGTCATCGACGAACAGATCCTGCCCTTCCACCAGCTCCACGCCCATTTGCTGCGCCAGGAAGGCATGTTCGAAATAGGCCGAGTTATACATGCCGGGCGTCATCACCACCACGGTCGGATCGACCACGCCAACCGGCGCGACCGAGCGCAGATTATCGAGCAGCATGTCGGGATAATGCGCAACCGGGGCGATCTTGTGCTGGCGGAATAATTCGGGGAACAGCCGCATCATCATCTTGCGGTTTTCCAGCATGTACGAGACGCCTGACGGTACCCGCAGATTGTCTTCCAGTACGTAAAACTCACCCACGCCGGCGCGCACGATATCGACGCCGGCGATGTGGGCGTAGATGTCCGAAGCCACCTTGACGCCCTGCATTTCAGGCCGGTACTGGGCGTTGTCGAAAATCTGTTCCGCCGGGATCACCCCGGCACGCACGATATTCTGGTCGTGATAAATGTCGTGCAGAAACATGTTGAGCGCCTTCACGCGCTGTTTCAGTCCCGCTTCCAGCTTGGCCCATTCCGCCGCATGGATGATGCGCGGGATCAGGTCGAAAGGAATCAGGCGTTCGGTGCCGGCATCGTTGCCATACACCGCAAACGTGATGCCGACGCGGCGGAAGATCATATCCGCTTCGGCGCGCTTGTGATCGAGGGTTTCAGCGGATTGCGCTTGCAGCCAACGGGCAAATTCAGCGTAGTGCGGGCGAACGGTGTTCGACCCGTCGGAATACATTTCGTCGAAAAAATTAGCCATAAATTATTCTTTATTCTTTCGTTCTTTTTATCGATGAAGTGCGCGGAGAAGTACGCCAATACGTTTTATCAGCGCTGGACACCTCCGGCGGGCTGTCCATTGTCCCCGTCCTTCAAAGGTTAGCACGCAAATCCCTCGTTTTGGCAGAGGTATTTGTCGGTTGCCGGGCCAGTTGGCGATGAGAGTCAGATCCAGGGCGTCGGCGGTGGCACTTCTGCCGGGCCGGGCATACTGATCGTATTGAAATCGGCAGGACTGACAATCTCCAGATATTCCATATCTTCCGAGTAATCAAATAGAAAATGGACGATACCCGGTCGCTGATGCACGCAGTCGCCCGCCTTCACCAGCGTGGGTTGATCTTCGTACATGAAGCGCGCCCATCCCTTGAGCATGATGACGATATGGAACTTCGCCTCATGTCGATGCCACCCGGTGCCGGTTTGCGGTGCCATATTGGCTTTCACCAGCTGCGCGATTACCTGACCGCCGGTAGCGGCAGCAATCCCCAGATCGCGATACAGGAAAAAATCACGCAGCCCGCCGGGCAGGAATTCAGTATCGCCTTCGCTGACATGAGAAAACACATTTTGCACATTTGCCACACTTGCCTGTTTCATGGGGCCCGTCCTTTCTGTGGAAATTCGCATTGCATGAAAATCGGTGGTCGCGCTACTCGCTTACGTCAGTCTTTGAAGCTCGCTGTTCAAAACTCGACATCGAGTTCGTCGATATCGTCTGGCTCTTCTTTTGCCGCCGCCACCCATTCCCGCATGGGCGGTAGCGCCATGATGCGCTGGCAATACGCCGCGCAGACCGGATCAAGCGTGACGTCATACGTCAGAAATCGCGTCACGACCGGCGCATACATGGCATCGGCAATGGTACGTTCGCCAAACAGGAAGGGGCCGCCGTACATGGCCAGACACTGCTTCCAGATGGCGGTAATACGGTCGATATCGGCCTGTGCCCGGGACCAGATGGCGAAGCCCGGAAAATGCCCCTTCAGATTCATCGGCAAGGCCGAACGCATGGCGCTGAAACCGGAGTGCATTTCGCCGCACACCGCCCGGCAATGCGCGCGCGCCGCCTGATCGGCCGGCAGCAGCTTGGCGGAGGGGCGGATTTCATTGAGGTATTCGCTGATCGCCAGTGTGTCCCAGACGACGATCTCGCCGTGCGTCAGGCAAGGTACCAGAAACGACGAAGACAACAGTAGTATTTCAGCGCGTGCCGCCGGGTCATCCGGCGAGACGATTTCCTCCTTGAACGTCAAACCTGAAAATTTGGCGATCAGCCAGCCGCGCAGCGACCATGAGGAGTAGTTTTTACTGGTAATGCGCAACAGTGTCTTTGGCATGTTCATCCTATTAGTGAAGTCTTGGCAGCTCCCGTTTCAAGCTGCTGCGCATCGCAATCCCGGGACTGTGGTGCTTAGGGCAAACCTTCTCATATTGCAACTTTGTCATGACGGCAACAGCGCTTGATTCTCACTGTTCGCCGCAGTCTCCCGACCGTACTCACCTTGCAAGGCTCGTGCCAGATGTGAACTCGATGCGAACCCGATGTGACACGGGCATACATATTGCATCGGAAGTCGCGCAATAAGACGGCGACGGTCGTCGGGCACAACAAGAACAGGGAGTCGTATGGCCGACATGTATCAGCGCTACCAAGCATACGCAGACGCGACGGACCCTCTGCGCGACATGGCGAGCGCCGTTTTGCCCCTATCCCAATGGAACTGGCCGGGCATGCCGCAGCCGCTGGCGATGAAGCAATTCGTAGCAGGGCTCGATACCTTTGCCCATACACGGGTAACGCATGTTCGTCCGCCGTTTGGACTCGATCAGATTTTGGATAACGGCCGCACCGTTGTGGTGCGCGAAGAGATCGCCGATCACACCCCGTTTTGCAGTTTGCTGCGCTTTCGCAAAGAATTGCCTGCCGGCACTGCGCCGCAACCACGGGTATTGGTGGTGGCCCCGATGTCGGGCCATTTCGCCACCCTGCTGCGCGGCACCGTCAAGACGCTGATGCGCGATCACGACGTCTATCTCACCGACTGGCATAACGTGCGCGATATTGCGCCGGAAGAAGGCAATTTCGACATGGATGATTACGTCGGGCATGTCATCCGTTTCCTGCAAAAAATCGGCCCCGGCGCGCATCTGCTGGCCGTTTGTCAGCCTACCGTCGCGGCGTTGTCGGCCGTTGCCGTCATGGCCGAAGCCGGCGATGCCTGCCAGCCGGACAGCATGACGCTGATGGCCGGGCCGATCGACACCCGCATCAACCCGACCGGCGTCAATGACCTGGCCAAGAGCAAACCCATAGACTGGTTTGAAAAAAATCTGGTCTGTACCGTCCCCGAGCGCTATGCCGGAGCCGGGCGGCGCGTGTACCCCGGCTTTCTGCAACTGGCGGCCTTCATGAGCATGAACATGGAGCGGCACGTCGGCGCTTTTCGCAATTTGTACAACGATCTGATCGAGGAAGAAACCGCCAGAGCGGAGGCGGTCAAGGTGTTCTACAAAGAATATTTCGCCATGACCGATCTGGCGGCCGATTTTTATCTGGAAACGGTGCGTCTGGTTTTTCAGGAACACGCCTTGCCGCTCGGCAAGTTGCACTATCGCGGTGCGCCCATCGACCTGAGCGCCATACGCCACACCGCCTTATTCACTGTGGAAGGGGAAAAAGATGACATCTGCGCCGTCGGCCAGACTCTCGCCGCACAAGAACTGTGCAGCGGCATTCGCCCCTCGCGCCGCTTGCATCACGTACAGACTGCGGTCGGGCATTACGGCGTCTTTAACGGCAGCCGCTGGAACAAGGAAATTTACCCGCGCCTGCGCGATTTCATTACGATGCACCAGCATTGAAGCGATACCGGCGCAGGCGCAACACGTATTCTGAGCATCAATAGCAATCCGTCCGGCAAAGAGGAGTTAGCTATCTTTGCCGTATCGGGGTATCGTCCACTTTTGCGCTGCCTGTCCCGCGTCCTTATGCAGGGCATTTCCACACCGCATCGAAAAGGATATGCATGACCATTCACGTCGCTCTCCATCACCGCACTTCCTATCACTACGACCGGCCGATTACGGTCGGCCCCCAGATAATTCGCCTGCGACCCGCGCCGCATTGCCGCACGCGCATCCTGAGCTATTCGCTGCGCATTTCACCGCAGCCGCATTTCATTAACTGGCAGCAGGACCCCGAAGCCAATTACCTGGCGCGGCTGGTGTTCCCGGAGAAGACGACGGAATTTACGATCGAAGTCGATCTGGTGGCCGAAATGGCGGTCATCAATCCTTTCGATTTCTTCCTCGAGCCATATGCCGAACAAATGCCGTTCGCCTATGCCGAAGAGCTGCATAACGAACTTGCCCCTTACCGCATCAAACAAGAGCTGACCCCGCTGCTGAAAGAATTTCTGAGCAAAGTACCGTCCGGGAAAATGCGCACCGAAGATTTTCTGGTCGGCATCAATCAACGGCTCTCTCATCTGATCGGCTACACCGTGCGCATGGAACCGGGCGTGCAGGAGCCGGAGCACACACTCAAAATCGGTTCCGGATCGTGCCGCGATTCTTCCTGGCTGCTGGTGCAAATCATGCGTCATCTGGGACTGGCAGCGCGCTTCGTCTCCGGCTATCTGATTCAACTGACCGCCGATCAAAAATCGCTCGATGGCCCCTCCGGCCCGACCGAAGATTTCACCGATCTGCACGCCTGGTGCGAAGTGTATTTGCCGGGCGCGGGCTGGGTAGGACTGGACCCGACCTCCGGCTTGTTTGCCGGCGAAGGGCACATCCCCCTGTCCTGTACGCCGGAGCCGTCCTCGGCAGCGCCGGTCAGCGGGCTGGTCGATCCCTGCGAAGTGGAATTCGAACATGAAATGAGCGTCAGCCGTTTCTGGGAATCGCCGCGTGTCACCAAACCCTACAGCGAAGATCAATGGACCGCCATCGACGCATTGGGCGACGCCATCGACCTCGATCTGGCCAAACAGGATGTGCGCCTGACCATGGGCGGCGAACCGACTTTTGTCGCCCTCGATCATCCCGAAGACGCCGAATGGAACACCGCCGCACTGGGCGCGACCAAGAAGCCGCTGGCCGCCGCTCTGTACCGTCGCATGCGCGAGCGTTACGCCGTGAAAGGTCTGACCCATTTCGGCCAAGGCAAGTGGTATCCCGGCGAACAGCTGCCGCGCTGGGCGCTCAATTGTTTCTGGCGCGCCGATGGCAAACCGGTCTGGAATAATCCCGCCCTGATTGCCGACGAAACCAAGCCGGGCAAGTTCGGCCAGGAAGTCGGCGCGGCTTTTCTCAAGCGCGTGGCGCAGCGGCTTTCACTGGCGACCGAGTTCATCATTCCCGCTTACGAAGATGTGTTTTATTACCTCTGGCGCGAGCGCCGTTTGCCGGTCAACGTCGATCCGCTCGACACCAAACTGGACGATGCGCAAGAGCGTGCGCGTCTGGCGCAAGTATTCTCTGACGGACTTGGCACTGTCGTCGGCCATCTGATGCCGCTGGTACACGCCGATACCGCCTGGAAAACCGGCAGCTGGTTTCTGCGCAGCGAACGCTGCTACCTGTTTCCCGGCGATTCCGCCATGGGCTACCGGTTGCCGCTCGATTCGCAGCCGTGGGCAAGCGAGACCGACACGCCGGTGATTCATCCCGCCGACCCGACGCAGACCTTTCCTCCGTTGCCGCCCACGGCCACGGCCGACAGCGTTCCCGCAGCGAAGGCAAAAACAGCAGCAGAGGCCGTACCGGTCTCCGGCGAATCGGCCGGCTGGATCAGCCGCACCGCGCTGTGCGCCGAAGTGCGCAATGGCGTCCTGTATTTATTCATGCCGCCCCTGGCGCGTCTGGAAGAGTATCTGACGCTGACGGCCATCATCGAAGCGACCGCCGAAGAACTCAAACAGCCGGTCATGCTGGAAGGCTACGAGCCGCCGGCCGACCCTCGCCTGCGCAAGTTCAGCGTCACGCCCGATCCCGGCGTGATCGAAGTCAATATCCATCCCGCCCGCAGCTGGCGCGAAATGGTCGCCATTACCACCGACCTGTACGCCGATGCACGCATTGGCCGTCTCAGCACCGAGAAATTCATGCTCGATGGCCGTCATTCCGGCACCGGCGGCGGCAACCATATCGTGATGGGCGGGGCAACGACGACCGATTCGCCTTTCCTGCGTCGCCCTGATTTGCTGCGCAGTTTAATCAGTTACTGGCACAACCATCCTTCGCTGTCCTATCTGTTTTCAGGTATGTTCATCGGCCCCACTTCTCAGGCGCCGCGTCTGGATGAAGCCCGTAATGACACCGTGGCAGAAATCGAACTTGCCTTTACTGAAATGCAGCGCAAGCTCGATAGTGAAGGCGAATGCGCGCCGTGGCTGCTCGACCGACTGTTGCGCAATCTGCTCACCGATGTCACCGGCAACACCCACCGTTCCGAGTTTTGCATCGACAAGATGTTTTCCCCGGACAGCACCACCGGCCGCCTCGGTCTGCTCGAAATGCGCGCTTTTGAAATGCCGCCGCATGAACGCATGAGTCTGACGCAGCAGTTACTGTTGCGCAGTCTGGTGGCGCGATTCTGGAAAACGCCGTATGCGCCGCCGCGGCTGGTGCGCTGGGGCACTGAACTGCATGACCGCTTCATGTTGCCGCATTTCATCTGGCAGGATTTCAGCGAAGTGATGGAAGACATGCAGGCCGCGGGTTATCCGATGCGCGCCGAGTGGTTCAAGCCGCATTTTGAATTCCGCTTTCCCAAAATCGGCGATCTTGAGATCAAGGGCATCGCGCTGGAATTGCGCACGGCGCTGGAACCCTGGCATGTGCTGGGAGAGGAAAGCAGTTCCAGCGGCACTGCCCGTTATGTCGATTCATCGCTGGAGCGGGTGCAGGTCAAGGTCAGCGGCATGGCGCCGGATCGTTACGTGCTCACTTGCAACGGAGTACCGGTGCCACTGCAACCGACCGGGCGCGTCGGGGAATTCGTCAGCGGTGTGCGCTACCGCGCATGGCAACCGCCTTCGGCGCTGCATCCGACTATCGGCATCGATTCACCTCTGACCTTCGATCTGGTTGATACCTGGAATCAACATAGTCTGGGCGGCTGTCAGTATCACGTGGTGCATCCGGGCGGTCGCAGCTACGACAGTTTCCCGGTCAATGCTTTCGAGGCCGAAAGTCGGCGCATGGCGCGCTATTTCCGGCTCAACCACACGCCGGGGCCGATGAAGGTGGATTCCGCCACGCCGTCGCTTGAGTTTCCATTTACGTTAGACTTACGCCACTTTTAACTGGCGTCTGACGGGGCTTGAACCTGCGGCTTGAACCTCTATGTACCGGCGTTTACACAAAACCTACTCGGCTGAAGCCAACCGCTACGATGAAATGCTGGGCGCAGACGGAGTGCTGCGCCCGCACTGGCGGCCGCTGATCGAGCAAATGGAAGGGCTGCCGCCGGACGTTCTGACGCGCCGCGCGCAACAAGTGCGCGACGCCATCGCCGCCGAAGGCGTCACCTACAACGTCTATGCCGATCCGCAAGGCGCAGCACGCGCCTGGGAACTGGATTTGTTGCCGCAGTTAATCGCCGCCGACGAATGGCAGACGCTGGCGACGGGCGTAGCGCAACGCGCCAGTCTGCTCAACGCCACGCTGGCCGATCTGTACGGGCCGCAGCATTTACTGTCCGAAGGTCTGCTGCCACCGGCGCTGGTATTCGGGCAGCACGATTACGTCTGGCCCTGCCACCACATCGTTCCGCCCGGCGGGGTGCATCTGCATGTCTACGCGGTCGATCTGGCGCGTTCGCCGGACGGTCGCTGGTGGGTGGTGGCAGACCGCACGCAAGTGCCTTCCGGCGCGGGCTATGCCTTGCAAAACCGGCAAATCATGACGCGTGCCATGCCGGACGCCCTGCGCGAAATGCGCGTGCAATCGCTGCGTCAGCATTTCCAGACGCTGCGCGAAAGTCTGATCCGGTTTTCACCGCAAGGCAGCGACGCTCCGCTGATCGTGCTGCTCACGCCGGGGCCTTACAACGAGACTTACTCCGAACACGCATTCCTGGCCCATACGCTGGGCTTTCAGCTGGTCGAAGGCGCCGATCTGATGGTGCGCGACGACATGGTGTTCCTCAAAACCCTGAGTGGTTTGCGACGGGTGCATGCCATCCTGCGCCGTCTCGATGACGATTACTGCGATCCGCTCGAACTGCGCTCCGAATCGGCGCTCGGCGTTCCCGGGCTGGTGCAGGCGGCGCGGCTGGGCAATGTGCTGATTGCCAATGCGCTCGGCAGCGGCATTCTGGAATCGACCGCAATGCACGGCTTCCTGCCCGCCATCAGCCAGCGCTTGCAGGGACGACCGCTGGCGCTGCCTAGCGTGGCCTCCTGGTGGTGCGGCGAGCGTCCGGCGCTTGAGTACACGCTGGCGCATCTGGATGAACTGGTGATTCTGCCAACCTTCCCCTCCATGCGCCGGCAACCGGTGTACGCCCACACGCTCAACGCCAGCGAACGCGCCGCATTGATCGACAGTTTGCAGGCGCAGCCGCATGCGTGGGTCGCGCAGGAATGGGTGCGCTTGTCGCAGGGACCGGTGCTGGCGCGTGGCGATTCCGCCCGACTCATTAGTCGTCCGCTCAGCTTGCGCATGTTCGCCGTGGCGCGGCCCGATGGCAGTTACGAAGTGATGGCCGGTGGACTGGCGCGTGTCGCACCGTATCTGCGCGACGTGGTGTCGATGCAGCAAGGCGGCGTCAGCAAGGATGTCTGGGTACTCAAACCGCTGGCAACGGCCGACGCGATTCCTGCCACAGACCCGTGGCTGGCAGCCGTTGATGCCGATGAATTCGGTGTGGCGGCGGAGCATCGGCAATTCGCGGTGCAGGCGCTGCGCAGCACGGTCGATGTGTCCTCTCATGCCGGGGAAAGCCTGTTCTGGATGGGCCGTTATGCCGAGCGTTGCGATAATCTGGCCCGCGTACTGCGCGCCACGCTTTACCGCAGCGCCGACGATGCCGAGCTTGCCGAGGTTGTGGGAAAAACGCACGCAGAAGAGGCCAGTCCTTTCGATAGCATCGCGCTGTTGTGCGAAACGCTAGGCATTGATCTGGAGGAGGCCGACAGTCGGACGGCCATCGTCGAATGTCTGATTGCGGCCATTCATGACCCCAAGGCGGAAATCAGCGTGGCTGGTCACATCCGGCAATTGCACCGCTGCGCGTATCAGGTCAGGGAGCATCTGTCGCTCGATAACTGGCTGCTGATTCACTCCATGCCGCCGATGCTGGGCCCGCCGCCGGCACCTGCACCAATGGATGCCAGCGCCCCCGACGCCGCCCTCGGCGCATTGCAAAAGGTATTGCATGCCTGCGCCGCGCTGGCCGGCCATGCGCTGGACGACATGACGCGCGACGAAGGCTGGCATTTCCTCATGTTGGGTCGTCATATCGAACGCATGGGGCAACTGGCCAAACTGATGCACGGCTTTCTGGCCTTGCCGTCGGCGGCACAGGATGACGCGCTGGGCTGGTTACTGGACGCGACCAGCAGTGTGGTGACTTACCGGGTTCGCTATCGTCGCTTGCCTGAATGGCTGCCGGTGCTGCATCTGTTGGTATTTGATGCCAGCAACCCGCATGGTCTGGCGTTCCAGTTCCACATGCTGGTGCGTTATCTGGAACACATCGACGCCCGCATGGATGTGCTCAGTATCGGTATGCCGCGTCAGCTGACCCTGTTGCTGGAAGCCTTCGATCTGGCGCAGTTCGCCCGCGAATCGGCATCGGCCGACGATGCCAGAGAACGCCTGCTGCAATTGATGGAGGACGCCATGCTGGTTGCCGCCACCTTGTCGGAAGACCTGACGCGGCACTTCTTCACGCCGCTGTCGGCCCCGGTAACGCAGGGAATAGGATGAGGCCGCCGCGATGAATCAGCCAGGTCAGCAATCTCAGTCGCAATCACAATCCTTGCTATTGCAGGAGAAGACGAACGGTGCGTGTTCGTATCACATCCTGCATGAAACCAGTTACACCTATTCGGCACCGGTGCGCCTGTCGCACCAGATCCTGCGACTGACGCCGCGTTCCTTGCCGTGGCAAATCTGCGCCGCGCATCACATGCATATCGCGCCCGAACCGCATCATGTGCGCTTGTTCGAGGATAGCTTCGGCAATTCGGTGCAGGCGTTTTCTCTCGATAGCGATCACATCAGCCTCAATGTGTTTGCCGAGTCCCGCGTCGAGCTTTCGGCGCGTCCACAGATGGGTGAAACCCCGCAGTGGGAAGCGGTTGGCGAGCGTTTCGTGTATCACGCCGGATACGCTTTGTCGGAAGCGGAGCTGGAAGCGGCGCGTTATCTGTTTGAATCGACGCACGTCAGAAACAAGCGCGAATTTTCCCGCTATGCGCAGGAATGTTTTACGCCGGGCCGCTCGCTGCTGGAGGGGGTGGAGGCGCTGATGCTGCGCATTTACACGGAATTTTCCTTCGACCCGGATGCCACTACCGTCTCGACGCCGGTCACGGAAGTTTTCGCCAACAAGCGCGGCGTATGTCAGGATTTCGCGCATTTCATGCTGTCCTGTTTGCGCTCGATGGGATTGCCGGCACGCTACGTCAGCGGCTATCTGCTGACCGAACCGCCGCCGGGAGAGCCGCGTCTGGTCGGTGCCGATGCGTCCCATGCCTGGGTTGCGGTGTACTGTCCCGGCATCGACGGCCAACCCGGTTTCTGGATCGAGGCCGATCCGACCAACGGCATCTTTGCCGGCACCAGCCACATCATTCTTGGCTGGGGGCGCGATTTTCTGGATGTGTCGCCGCTGCGCGGCGTACTCATCGGCGGTGGTCAGCAAACCATGAAAGTTGCCGTGACGGTGACGCCGACTTAGTTGCACGTATTTGCGTCCTCACGAAAGACTTTGCTGTTGGCGCTCTACGTTTTGCATGGTACGGCTCAGCGGGATAGCGTTACTGCTCAAGTCCTAGCAAATCGGCATTTATAAAGCACTGCCCGCTCAGCCATTCTCTCCATCCCGCAAAACTTTGCGCATGATTTTCCCCGTCGGCGTTGCCGGCAGGGCGTCGAGAAAACTGATTTCACGCGGATATTCATGCGCTGCCAGTTGTGTGCGCACATAGTCCTGAATCTCGGCCACCAGTTCCGACGAAGCGGCGTAGCCATCGTTGAGCACGATGAAGGCCTTCACGATTTCCGTGCGTTGCGCATCTTTTTTCCCGATCACGGCCGCCATTCTGACGGCACGATGCTTGAGCAGGCATTCCTCGATCGGGCCGGGACCGATGCGGTAGCCGGCGCTGGTGATGACATCATCGTCGCGACCGATATAACGGATGTAGCCTTGTTCATCAAGCTGCCCCAGATCGCCTGTCAGCAGATAGCCGCCGGCAAATTTATCGGCGGTGGCAGAGGGGTTGTTCCAGTAACCAAGGAACATCACCGGGTCGGGTGAGTGGATGGCGATGTTGCCGGTGACGCCGAAAGCGACCGGTACGCCTTGTTCATCGACTACCTTCACATCATGACCGGGTGCGGCGCGTCCCATGGTGCCGGCTTTGCGTTCGAATTGAACGGCGCAACTGGAGACCACCATATTGCATTCGGTCTGACCGTAGAACTCATTGATGGTCACGCCCAGTGCTTGCCGACCCCAATTAATCAGTTCATCGCCCAGACTTTCGCCGCCGCTGGCAACCGAGCGTAGTCGGAACGGCCATTGCTGTTTCGGTTCAGGGATGGCGCGCAAAATTTTGAGAGCGGTCGGAGGAAAGAAAACATTTCTGACCTGATGTCTGGCCATCAGATCAAACACCGCCGCCGGTTCGAATTTCTCGAAACGCCGCGCCAGCACAGGCACGCCGTGATACAGCGCAGGCATCAACACATCGAGCAGGCCGCCAATCCACGCCCAGTCGGCCGGAGTCCACATCAGATCATCTGCTTGCGGGAAAAAATCGTGCGACATCTCGACGCCGGGTAAATGTCCGAGTAAGACGCGATGCGCGTGCAACGCACCTTTGGGTTTGCCGGTCGTGCCGGAGGTGTAAATGATGACGGCCGGATCATCGGCCAGTGTATCGGCCGGCGTAAAGCTGGCAGCGTGCGGAGCGATGCTGTCCCAGAATGCGTGACAGTTAGCGGGGCAGACACCGTCCCGTTTTTCGATGCAATACACCGATTCCAGAGCGGGCAGTCCGGCGCGCAGTGCGCGTATTTTTTGCTCTCCTTCCATATCCGTTACCAGCAAGCGGACGCCGCTGTCGCCAAGCCGGAATTGCAGCGCGTCCGGGCCGAACAGTGAAAACAAGGGAACGGTAATGGCACCGATCTTATAGGCTGCCATATGGGTAATGACGACTTCCACACATTGCGGCAAAAAGATGGCGACCCGGTCGCCGCGCTTTACACCTGCGGCCAGCATCATGTTGGCGGCCTGATTGGACAAGGCCTTCAGTTCGTCGAAGGTGGTAGTGGTGATGCCGCCGGATTTGTCTTCGCTGATGATAGCGCGGCGACCGGTGCCGTCAGCCCATCTTTCGCAGCAGGCCACGGCAATGTTGAAATGCGCTGGAATCTGCCAGTCGAAATTGGCATGTTGTTCGGCGTATGAATTTTCTTGCTTGAGCATGCTGTGTCTCCTCGCGAATTGCGGGTCAGTTTTTATTTCGGATTGTTGACGTGCTTAGAAAATTCTGATGAAACTATAGCGCTACGCTTACTCAGAGACTCCTTAAATAATAAAATGGCAAGGCGACCACTTCGCGTGTGATTGAAAATATATCCCGCCATTCAATATAGTGGGGATGCGCGGCATAAACGGTTTTTATACCCGCCTGATGCAGGGCATATTTGCAGCGTGAAATGTGGAAGTATTGCGTTACAACGATAGCACTTGTAAATCCATGCGCCTTCATAATAGCCGCACTATTAAGAGCCGTTTTTTGCGTTGTGTCGCCGCGCTCATCAATGATAATTACCTGGCTCGGTACCGCACCCTGATTGAGCATGTAATTGGCCATGACAATACCTTCGCTAAAGCCTTCTTTCCCTTTGCCACCGCTCACAATAATATGTTTGTACATTCCATTTCGGTAAAGCTCGATGGCTTTATCCAGCCTTGCTTTCAGCCGTCTTGATGGCGTGCCATCTGGCAATACGCGTGATCCTGGCACGATAGCTACATCGCTTGGCTGTGGGTTGTCTGTCAGTCCATCAATGTTAATAGCGAAAGCGAGTGCAAATAAGGTAATGAAAAATAGCAGGATCAGGACAGACGTTTTAGGGATACGCATTTTCTAAAAGAAATTGGCTGGCCAGTTCAAGAAAACATAATCTGATAAATAGGGACGTTGTGAGCACGACCCTAAACTTTGCGGACTTATATCAACAATGCCGAATCTATATTTGCAATAATCTATCAATTCTTTTTTTGTATTTAAATCCCATTTTTTATTTTTTTCATTCCAATCTTGTATAGGTGGAACATCTGATTCGGTAAGCGTTGGATTTAAAAAATTAATTTTTAGTGTTGGGTATTTTTTTATAAAAAAAACATTATGGCTTTCTTCATAAAAAGCATCTTGAGCGACACCTATGTAAAGCCACGAAAAAAAAATCAACATCATTACGTAAGTCGTGCTTTTCATGGTGCGGAAAGACCTGTTGCCTCGCGAAGTTTCCGTACAAGGGATATTCCTACGTTGCCTGGACAAATTTTCCCTTCGCTTTGCTGAAATGGAAATTCACGATGGCCTCCAAGAGTCGTTATTTTGAAAAAAATCTTCAGGATAAAAATAAGATTTTCTACTGATTTCGCTTGAGTCTTCGTCACAATAGGCTTGTCGGATAGTACTTTTGTTAGGTACGAAACAAGCCCACTTCCTTCGCCGGGATCTGTCAAATTTTCTAACATGACAATTCCTATTGCTCCCGTGTTGTACCGATTCAGGTGCTCACCTTTAAATCGAATATCCCTTCCTTCGTAGATACTTCCGAAGCAGTCGATTCCGTAGTGATAAGAAAAATCATCTTTGGGTTCTTTCTTTGCATTCATCTGCATATTCTGAATTTCTTGCATTTGCAATGCCGCAGGCCCACAGCTAAAACTACGACCTGCATGGTGAATGGCTACCTTGGTGTAGTTCCAGTCATTCACCATATTTTGAGATTTATTTTTATGTGCAGCCCAATCGGAACGCTCAATAAAGTTCATGTTTTCACGCCGTACTGCAGTAATAATGGCTTGCCTCGTGGCAGCACGATCATTGACCGTAACGGTTTGTGATGGTTGAGATTGATAGTTTGGTTCAGCTAAAGCGGTAGTCCAATGTTCAATGGAATAAGAGGGTCGCGCCATATCATGCCTCGTAATTCAGTGCGCCTTGCGGCGATTCAAAAACCAAATGGATTTTTATGGAGTGGCCTTCGGGGGATTCTATGATTGCCAGTCCGTAAGCATCAGTTTTTGCTTGTCGAATATTTCCGTTATCAAAAACGACGAACGGGCGATGAGCAAGCACTTTTCCCGTTTCACTATCTTTAAACTCAAATATTTTTCCATATTTCACCGTAGGATTTTTTTGCGGAGAAAATCCTGCATAAATAAGCCAATCATCACAGTCCGGCATATTTGCAATTTCATTAGCGCCAAAGTCCATTCGTCTATTGTCAAATAATGCTTTTAAACGACTTGGCTTGGTGCATTTGCAAATGCATAGATCGCCATCTAAATTTGCCTGTCTGCCATCGTGAGCGGTGAGTGGGCGATATGGCTTGACGCATTTTGTAATACCCATACTTTGGCAGGCGGGGCAAAAAACGGGATCGCCCTCAAAGCATCCGTTTTTTCCGTCGTAGATTACAGGCCATTGTTGCGGTATTGCCTGCACCTTTCCCCCAGCGGTTGTGGTGTCGCCATCACGAATCAATGCACGCCAAAACATATTTTTTCGCTCCATCAAATGGTGAGTTGTATTTTACGTAAGCCGAGAACATCACTAATTCGCGCTTACGATTGATCAAAAAAGGGATTTGCTCTTAGTAATGTAAAAAAAGGAAATCAGTTGGGTCCTTAATTTCAAACACTAAATTTTCAGATAACCGAGTGTTAGTTAAGTTGCCGATACTTTCCAGATCTATGCCGAGGATTTTTTAGTGGTAAAAAAATATGGCACATCCAGTATAGAAAACTACCTCGGTAGCAGGTCCAGTCCTAATCGATAGTTTTAAATTTATTCACGTCTAACGCTGTCAGATGTCGTTGATTAAATCGATTCACATCCTCATGCTGTACCAGGGGAAATATTAGGGGCACGTTTTTATACGTTTTTTCGATGCCATCGCCATAAGCGGTAACGTCACCACCTCCGCACGCCGCACCGCCTCCGTCACTTCATCATGGAAGCGGCGCAGCGTATTGATTTCTACGTCAGGCGGTGCGAATGCGCACCAGATCAGGTCGGTGACCTGTTTTGCAGTATGGTCGAGATCGGGGTCGTTGCCGGTCACGATGCAATCCCACAGGATATGTTCCATCGAGCCATACACCATGTCGCGCAGCAAACGCAGCGACATGTCCGGGCGGATTTCTTTTGCTTCTTGCGCCAGTGCCAGTACGTTCATCAGCGGTGCGGTGTAGCGTCGTTTCAGATCGGCAATCAGTTCGGCAAAACCGGTGTCGGGGCTGCGGCCTTCGCTGAGTACCAGCGCGCACATGCCCTTGCCGTCGCGTATCAGCAGATTCAGATGTTTGTTGATCAGATAGCCGAGTTGCGGTCGGGTGCCCTGTATCAGCGGCACTTCGCGTTCCAGTTCTTCGCTGAGTTCGGCGTACCAGTCGCTGATGACTTGCATGCATAGCTCGCGCTTGCTGCCGAAATAAGTGAACACGGTCGCTTCGGAAATGCCGAGGCGCTGGGCGATATCGAGTGTGGTGCTTTTTTCGTAACCGTTTTCGGAGAACACCGTTCTGGCGGTACTCAGTACTGCTTCCACACGTTTTTGCGAGCGCGGTGTGAGTGTGCCACGGCGTTCCTGAAAGGAGATAAGTTTTGCCATTTTTGCAAATTTGAGTGTTACTTAAAAATATAGTCGAATCCTAGCACCTATTTGAAGCATAATAAAAATAACTTCCTTATAAGTTGAGCCTTGCTTAAATAAATGAGACGTCGTTTCAACGATCAGTTTCATGCGCTCACATGAAGAAGTGGGAATTGTCAGAATGCAGCAGCCTGCTTTTGAATTATTCAATAATAAGGAGCCTTCGACGAAGTTACTGCGCGTTGCAATGTCAGACCGACAGGCTCACCGCATGCATGTGCGAATGCGTTTCTTGTTCTGGGCTTGCGTCGTTCCGCACACTTCGTCAGGAGCTCTATAACGGAGACGACAACAATGACATTGCACTTGAAAAAATTGACCGGCGCACTCATCACCCTAGGTGTTTTGGCATTCGCCGCACCGGCCTCCGCCCAGATTTCAGACGGTGTGGTCAAGATTGGTTTGATTACCGACATGTCCGGCGTGTTTTCCGACATTTCCGGCAAAGGCCATGTAGAAGCCATCAAGATGGCGATTGCTGATTTCGGCGGCACGCTCAACGGGAAAAAAATCGAACTGGTTTTTGGCGATCATTTCAACAAGGCCGATGTTGCTGCCAGTAAAGCACGTGAGTGGGTAGACCGCGAAGGGGTCGATATTCTGATGTCGGGTGCCAGTTCTGCCGCCGATCTCGCAATTGCCAAAGTCGCGCAGGAAAAGAAAAAACTGTTCATCGTCATCGCGACCGGCAGTGCGCGTCTGACTAATGAGGACTGCAATCCTTATACGATGCATTACGGTTACGACACGGTAGCGATGGCCAAATCGACCGGCTCGGCAGTGGTCAAGCAAGGCGGAAAATCCTGGTATTTTCTGACGGCCGACTATGCTTTCGGACAGTCGCTGGAACAAGACACCAGCAAGGTCATCAAGGCAGCTGGCGGCACTGTTCTGGGATCGGTAAAACACCCGCTGGGCGCATCGGATTTCTCTTCCTTCGTCACGCAGGCACAGGCTTCCAAAGCGCAAATTCTCGGTCTTGCCAATGCAACTGCGGACACCATCAACGCGATCAAGGCGGCCAATGAATTTGGCCTGACTAAGACCATGAAACTGGCGGGACTGGTGATGTTTGTTACCGACATCCACTCGCTGGGATTGAATCTGACGCAAGGCATGTATCTCAGCGACAACTGGTATTGGGATCAGGATGCGGCGTCGCGCGCATGGTCGCGTCGCTATTTTGATGTGATGAAAAAAATGCCTACCGGCAATCAGGCGGCGGGTTATTCCGCCACCATGCAGTATCTCAATGCAGTCAAGGCAGTCGGCAGTGATGATGCTGATCGTGTCATCCCGCAAATGAAGAAAACCAAAATCAACGACATGTACCTGAAAAACGGCTACATCCGTGATGATGGCCGTGTCATGTATGACATGTATCTGATGCAGGTAAAGACGCCGGCGGAATCCAAGTATCCCTGGGATTACGTGAAAATCGTGGCCAAAATTCCGGCGGATCAGGCGTTCACAACCAAGGCCGAATCGGCCTGCACGATGTGGAAATAAATTGCTTAAATGCCCTCCGGCAGGGCGTTTGTTTTGCCGGAGGCGCAGCATTAATCTGTTCAGGGAGGGCGCGCAAGCGGCTTCTCCGGGAGTAGGTATTTGCGGATCCCGATCATCACTACTCAATTTTTCACAGTAAGACTTTTTCCACTTTTCTTTTTTTGCCATGAATTACACCACTCTTGAAATTGAACCCCGGCAAGACGGCGCCGCCGCCTGGGTATGGATGGACCGCCCGGCGCTGCACAATGCTTTTGACGAAACGCTGATCGCTGAACTGACGCAGGCTCTGAGATCGCTCGACGCAGATGCATCAGTGCGCGTGATCGTATTGGCCGGGCGCGGAAAAAGCTTTTCGGCGGGTGCCGATCTGAACGCCATGAAACGTCAGGGTGCGGCTGCCGAAGAAGACAATGTGGCCGATGCGCGTCGATTGGCGGAACTGTTCAGAGTGCTGTCGGAATGCGCCACGCCGACGGTGGCCAGAGTTCACGGTGCTGCAATCGGCGGCGGCATGGGATTGGCCTCGGCTTGCGATATTTGCATCGCCTCGACGCAGGCATCGTTTGCCACTTCGGAAGTCAGACTGGGCTTGATTCCGGCCGTCATTAGCCCGTATGTGGTGCGCGCCATCGGCGAACGCCAGTCGTACCGCTATTTCCAAACGGCCGAACGGATTTCCGCAGCGCGTGCGCGTGAGATCGGACTGGCGCATGAAGTGGCAGAGCCAGAGCAGCTCGACGCACAGGTCGAGGTGATTATCGATGCCTTGCTCAGCGGTGGCCCGAAGGCGCAGGCGGCTTCTACTGCGCTTATTCGTCGCGTGGCCAATGCGCCGGTTAGCGCTGAACTGATCGACGATACCGCGCAAAGAATCGCTCGTCTGCGTTCCTTGCCGGAAGCGGCGGAAGGCTTGTCGGCTTTTCTCGATAAACGCAAGCCGCGCTGGAATGCCTCATAAAATTTGCACGGACTATACAAATACCAACTAAGTACCAACTAAGTACCAACTAAGTACCAACAGAAAATTGAAAGGCCACCATGTTTCAAAAAATACTGATCGCCAATCGCGGAGAAATCGCCTGCCGCATCATCAAAACCGCACGCCGCATGGGTATTGCGACTGTTGCCGTGTATTCCGCAGCGGACGCCAATGCGCGTCATGTCCGACTGGCCGATGAAGCGGTGCTGATCGGCGGTGCGGAAGCGCGGGAATCCTATCTGGTGGCCGAACGGATTTTGCAAGCGGCCATTGCCACTGGTGCGCAAGCAGTGCATCCGGGCTATGGTTTTTTGTCGGAGAACGCAGCATTTGCCGATGCCTGCGCACAAGCGGGTGTGGTGTTTATCGGGCCGCCAGCAGAGGCAATTCGCGCTATGGGTTCCAAATCTGCTGCTAAGGCTTTGATGGAAAAAACCGGTGTGCCGCTGACGCCCGGTTATCACGGCGATCGGCAGGAGCCGGCTTTTCTCGCCGAACAGGCAGGGCGCATTGGCTATCCGGTATTGATCAAGGCCAGCGCAGGTGGCGGCGGTAAAGGTATGCGTCGGGTTGATGCGGCCGCTGATTTTGAAGCGGCGCTGATCTCTTGCCAGCGCGAAGCGATCAATGCTTTCGGCAACGATCATGTGCTGGTTGAAAAATATGTACTCAAGCCGCGCCACATCGAAATCCAGGTGTTCGGCGATACGCTGGGCAATTATGTTTACCTGTTCGAGCGCGACTGTTCGGTGCAGCGTCGGCATCAGAAAGTAGTGGAAGAAGCGCCTGCGCCGGGCATGCAGCCGGAACGTCGCGCTGCGATGGGCAAAGCCGCGGTTGATGCGGCGCGTGCGGTTGGCTATGTCGGTGCCGGTACGGTGGAATTTATCGCCAATCAGGACGGCAGTTTTTATTTCATGGAAATGAATACCCGTTTGCAGGTGGAGCATCCGGTGACGGAAATGATCACGGGACTGGATCTGGTCGAGTGGCAATTGCGCGTCGCTTCCGGCGAGCCGCTGCCGCTGGCGCAAGAGCAATTACGCATTAGCGGACACGCCATCGAGGCGCGCATTTATGCCGAAGATCCCGACAAAGGATTTTTGCCGTCGATTGGCCATTTGCATCATCTGTCGCCACCGCAGGCATCCGAGCATGTGCGCATCGATACCGGTGTGGAGCAGGGTGACGATATCACTCCGTTTTACGACCCGATGATCGCCAAGCTGATTGTCTGGGACCATGACCGCGACAGCGCGTTGGCGCGCATGCGTCAGGCTTTGTCGGAATATCGCATCGTCGGCGTGGCAAACAATATTGAATTTCTTGGCCGCCTTGTGAGTTGCGATTCGTTCGCCGGTGCTGATCTGGATACGGGACTGATCGAGCGCGAACACGCTAGTTTGTTTCTGTCCGCTGCTGCCTTACCGGAAACGGTGGCGCTGGTGGCGGCATTAGCTGAATTGTTGCGTGAATCCAATGCCCTTGCACTTGCTTCGACACTGGTTAACGCAGAACGCGGCTCGCCTTGGCGGGTGCTGGACGGCTGGCGACTCAACGGTAGTAGTCAGCGATTTTTTAATTTTGCTTACGGTGAAACGCAACACCGTGTGGGCGCGACGGTGGTCACAGGCGGCTGGAAATTAGCGATAGGCGAACAGCAAGTGTTGGCAAGTGCTCGCTTGCAAGCCGACGGGCAATTGGCAGTGCAGTTGGGCGATCGCAGCATGAAGGCTTGCGTCGTTGCCACTGGACAGCGGCGGCATGTTTTTCTGGCGGGACATTCGTATGCCTTGCAGTGTCTGCCTTTGCTCGATACAGGTGGTAGAGCAGTCGAACATGCCGGTGGATTGCGTTCACCGATGCCGGGCAAGATTGTCGCCTTGCTTGTGGCCGTCGGTAGTGTGGTGGAAGAAGGCACACCTTTGCTGGTGATGGAAGCGATGAAAATGGAGCACACGATTACGGCACCTGCGCGTGGTGTGGTGAAGGCCTTTTGTTGCGCGGCCGGTGAGCAGGTCACTGATGGTATTGAGCTGGTGGAATTCGAAACAGAAGTAACGGCAGCCGCCGCATGATCACGCTTTACCATTGCCTCAGTGCGCGCTCATTTCGTCCCTTGTGGATGCTGGAAGAATTGAGTACGCCGTATGCATTGAAGATGCTGCCTTTTCCACCGCGCATCATGGAGCGCGATTATTTAGCGCTCAATCCCTTGGGCACGGTGCCGCTGCTGGTGGATGGCGACACGCGCATGACGGAGTCGGCTGCCATGTGCCAGTATCTGGCAGCCAAGGCAGGGAGCACCAGTCTTGATGTTGCGGTGGATGAACCCGCATTTGGCGCGTATCTGAATTTTCTGCATTTCGGGGAAGCGACGCTGACTTTTCCGCAAACGCTGGTCTTGCGTTACGGCCGGTTTGAGCCGGAAGCGCGGCGCTCTCCGCAAGTGGCGGAAGATTATTCGAAATGGTTTTTGTCGCGCCTGCGTTCGCTGGAACCTTTGCTCGAAGCACAGGAATTTTTGTGCGCCGACCGGTTTACTGCGGCCGATGTGTCGGTGTCTTATGCCTTGTTGCTGGCGCAGCATCTTGGCCTTGATGCGCGCTTTACTCCTGCTGTGGCGGCGTACTGGCAACGGATGCGGCTACGCGAAGGATTTATCCGCGCGATGTCGGCGCAGAAAAAAGCGGCGGTGGAGCAGGACGTATCTGCCGTGCATGCCCCTGATGCATTGCCTCCGGCGAAGCTCTGATTAAGTTTCTGCGCAGGGATATCACGGGACTGTGATTCTCACCGTAGTCAAGGAGGACTGCGCCGCTTACCCTGATCTTTTACCTCACGCCAGATGGGCCAGATATTACTTAAACAGAAATGAGCCGTGCGCGTCGTGTCTAGCGGGTTGGGAAAAGATTGCGAAAATTTTCTTGGTATGCGGCACCAGCAGCGGTTACCTTATTTCTCCCTCTCATATTCATTTTCAGGCATCACAAAACACCTCTTTAGCGTCTGCTGCGTTGACTCGTCCGAGATACTCCTTTTATCTTCCCTGATCTCGCCCAGAGTCACATCGCTCATGTAAAAATTCGCTCCCTCATATCCCCCTGAGGAGCAGCGATGAACGACGCCTTTCATGTAGTTCCCACCTCCTATGACGACGAAGGCTTTCCCTTCTGGAGCACCCCGTTAACCCCCACAGAAATCAAAAAAAAGGCGCTGGTATTAGCGCCGTCGAGTCAGGCGATTCCGGTGATTTTTGTGCCGGGGGTCATGGGGTCGAATCTGAAGTTACTTAACGGCATTGATCTTCTGGATAAAAAATCGGGGGACTTTGCCTGGCGTCCCGATTTTGCTGCCTATGACGAGGCGGCATTAGATGCCGCCTCGCGACAGCTACTTCTGAATCCGGGAAATACCCGAGTTGACAAGCGATTCATCGTGGACAAAAAGAAGGACTCATTTCTTCCCGCCAATTTCCCCGCAAAGGCCGCCGAGTTTCGTGGCTGGGGCAGTGTCTATTGGGGTAGCTATGGGAAAGTAATCACGTATCTCAATTCGGTCCTGAACCAGCCCTGCTTTTATGACCCCTACGCCGACAAGGTCCTCATCGGCGCGCTGTTCCAGGAGTTGATGGATGCCGGCATACCGCTGCCTTACCATGACACGCTGAAACTGGATCGCGCCGACATCGAGCACATGGGCGAATACTGGTTTCCGGTGCACGCCGTCGGCTACAACTGGTTGCAGTCGAATGAAGACTCCGGCAAATATCTGGCCAGTGAAATCCGCCGCATCAAAGCCCTGTATCAAAAAAAACTAGGCGGCTCGGGAGGCTGCAAAAAAGTAATTCTGGTCACGCACTCCATGGGTGGGCTGGTGGCGCGTGCCGCCGTGCATCCGGCGATGGGAGGCGCTGCCGACGACGTATTGGGGGTACTGCATGGCGTCATGCCGGCCCTAGGCGCAGCAGCGGCATACAAGCGCATGCGCACCGGCTTCGAGATGGGGCAGATCGACTGGTTTAGTCTGGGCAGCATCAAGAACACAGTGGGAGCCCAGAAGGTGGCCGGCAGCAATGGTCGCGAAGTCACGGCCGTACTTGGGCATTCCCCCGGCGGCTTGCAGCTCCTGCCCAACAAAGTCTACCAACCGGCCAGATGGCTGAAGGTGACCCTGGCCCGGGTAGAGGAAATGGACCATCACATACCCATCGGTGACAATCCGTATGCCAGCATTTATCGTGAGAAAGAGAAATGGTGGCGCTTGATTCATCCTGAGTGGCTCGACCCGGCGAAAAAATTTGGAGGGGATGACAACAAGAATGCATGGAGTTCTTTTAATACCGCGCTGACGAAAGCAGAAAACTTCCATGACAAATTAGGACACCACTACCATCCAAACACCTACAGCTTTTATGGCAAGGATGCTGAACGCTACCCGACCTATGGCACGGTGACATGGCGGAAAGTCATCTATACAGCGAGGGACCCAAATGGATATGTGTCGCACCTCGACGCCAACAGACGCGGCATCAACGTCGACCTCATGGAACGCGGAATTGCCGATGAGACGCGCGACGATGCCAAAGGGGAAATTTGTGCGAAACGCAATCTCGACCGATTGTATTTATATCTGACGCCACCTGTTGAAGCCGGCGACGGCACGGTGCCGGCGTTTTCTGGTTCAGCGCCGCAGTATTTCGCGCCTTCCTGTGTCCGCGCCCAGTTGGCGGTGAACGGCATCGACCATCAGAACGCTTACCACACGGGTCACGCCGTGGTGATGCGCTTCATTGCCTACAGCATCTGCAAAATGACGAAGGACCATCCATGAGGTCGCGACGTCGCCAACTACTAGCAGCCATCGCTATCGGCGCTTTATGGCCTCTGGCTGCCTGTCATCCCCATGTCAAAGGCCTCACGAAAGAAAAAACTATGCAGAAATATCCATTGAAACCCTATGCCGTCGGCCGTTACTTGGTCGATCTTCCTGAAGCCGCCACAGAGGTCTCGTGGGGGCAGCGCATCAAGGGAACGGATTTCACGTGGCGTCCTGCCACAAAAGAGCAATATCTAGGTTTGCTGTCGGCGAGGGAACAGGAATTAGAAGGATCGGATGCTGCTACTCGGTTGTTGCTCAATGCTGAGGAAGGCACCGTACCGCAAAGTCGGATTCTTCTATTTGAAGAAGATACCAATCGGGATGGTTTTTTGCAATTTGAGGCATACCGTTATTCTGAGGAATTCAACGGGTATCTCTTCATGACTAGTGCTGTTGATAGAGCACGGGTCGGCGGTGTCCGCGCATCTGTAAATAAAATATTAAACCTGATTCAACCGCGTTCATTTGATCCGTATATCACTGACCGTGGTGCCTGTTTCGACCATGCCTTTGTTAGCGGAGTCGATCCTGCTAATTTCGAAAATGCCGCTGTCATGGTTAGCTTTAATGACATTAATTTAAGTTTTTCCACACAGGTTATCGACGCAGTAGACACCGGCCCGACCTTGCTGGAACGCAGCACCATTGTCGACAGGTTCCCTGAAGTCACGCTACTACGCCAGTCTGCACGCGAAGTAGCGCGATTAAATGGCGAGGAATTAGCATTTAAAAACGAACCAGGAAGCGGACTTATTTCCCATGCATTCAAGTGGGACTTCAGAGGCAAACCGAATTCAATCATGGCACCCCGCATGTATGCCCGCCTTAATATTGGTCACGAAGTCGCTGCGGCACTCCTCCCAGACGAAGAACTGCTGGGGTTATGGGATGCGGTATTGGGATCGATCCGTTTGCGGACCGGAGCGGTTTAATTTTTCAAAAAAAGAGAAACTTTTTATATAGCTAAGCGACGTAATCACCTCGCCAAATGTGACGTTTGACGAAGCTAGGATGCGGAGAAAATCCTATAGAAATGACGATTCGGAGACTGTACGTCACAATCTAAAGGGCGGCGATATTCGTCAGGCTTCATTTGTAAATCTTTAGAGGGCGGAATCGAGCTTCCCATCCGGCGAGCGGATATGGTCGATCAGCGCTTGCGTGCGCGCATCCGGCGGCGGCGTCAGCAGGCTGGCGACAATGATGGCCAGCGTACCGGCCGGAACGCCGAAGACGCCGGCTGAAATCGCCGTGATGTGAAACCACTGATTGTCGGGAATGCCGCCGAAGGCCGGATGGGTGCGGATCATGTAGCCGACGCAGACGATGAAGCCAATCACCATCCCGGCAATGGCACCCGCCTGATTGGCGCGTCGCCAGAAGACGCCCAGCACCAGCACCGGAAACAGGGTGGAGGCCGCCAGCGAAAAGGCGGCGCCGACCATCGACAGAATATCGCTAGGCTTGAGCGATGCGGCATAGGCCGCCAGCAAAGCCACTACCAGCAACAGCAGTTTCGAGATGGTCACGCGCTTCTGCGTGGAGGCGCTGGGGTCGACGATCTTGTAGTAAACATCGTGCGACAGAGCATTGGAAATGGTCAGCAGTAAACCATCGGCAGTCGAGAGCGCCGCAGCCAGTCCGCCGGCAGCCACCAGCCCGGAAATGAAATACGGCAGACCGGCAATTTCCGGTGTGGCCAGCACGATGATATCGCCATCGAGCGAAATTTCGCTGAGCTGGACGATATGGTCGTGGTTCAGATCGGCGATGCTGACCAGCGGATTGACCTTGTCGATATTGGCCCAGTAATACACCCAGTCCGGCAAGTGCGCATAACTGCTGCCGACCAGCGTGGTGTAAATATCGTATTTCACCAGTACCGCCAGTGCCGGTACGGTGATGTAAATCAGCAGGATAAAAAACAGCGTCCAGAATACTGATTTGCGGGTCTGCTGCACCGATGGCGTCGTGTAATAGCGCATCAACACATGCGGTAATGCGGCGGTGCCCATCATCAGACAAAACACCAGTGCCAGAAAATTATTGCGTTTGATGTCGGCAATTTCCTTGTCTTTTCCAGGAAACGGTTCCGTCTGCGATAGCGGCGGGGCGGCGCGTGCGAGGTTGGCTGTTCGTGCTTCACTCCATTTGCGCTCGGCCTCCTGCACGCTTTTCGGATAGCTCGATAACTCACGGTTGGCCGCCTTGATTTCTATCAGTGTGGCGTTGCTGTTGTGGCGCACGATGTTGATGTGCTGCTGCGCTGCCTGGCGGCCGTTTTCCCACGATTGAGGCAAGCCATCGAGCTTGTGCTGGAAGTCGTCGGCGCGTTGCTGGAAGATGGCGCGCACTTCTTTTTCGCGAGGATCGTCCTTGAGCCGGGTTTCGATTTCATGCAAGGTCGGCAGGACGGCCCCGTAGGCGACTTGCGGCACCGGTACGCTGGTGTGTTTGGCGGACAGCCAGATAACGGGGATCAGGTAGGCCAGCAAAATGATGATGTATTGCGCAACCTGGGTCCAGGTAATTGCCCGCATGCCACCGAGGAAAGAGCAGACCAGAATGCTGGCCAGACCAAGGAAAATGCCGATTGAAAAATCGATGCCGGTGAACCGCGAAGTAATCAGACCGACGCCGTAAATTTGCGCGACAACATAGGTGAAGGAAATGATGATGGTGGCGATGACCGCCAGTAGCCGCACGGGGGTGCCACCGTAGCGGCCGCTATAGCGTTCGGCCAGAAAGTCGGCAATCGTGTACTGGCCGAATTTGCGCAGATAAGGGGCGATCAGTACTGCGACCAGACAATAGCCGCCAGTCCAGCCGATGATGTAGGCGAGGCCGTCGAAGCCTTGCAGATATAGTCCGCCGGCAAGACTGATGAAGGTGGCCGCGGAGATCCAGTCGGCGGCGGTGGCCATGCCGTTGAACAGGGCGGGAACGCGGCGTCCGGCGACATAGTATTCGGGCACATCGGAGGTGCGGCAGACAACGCCGATGCCGGCGTACAGCGCAATAGTCACGAACATGAACAGATAGCCGATCCAGACGCGCGGCATGCCTTCGTGTTCCAGTATCGCCAGCACCATCAGAAAGGCAATGAAACCCAGTGTGTACCAGCCATAGTAGCGGCTGAGCCGGCGGGTAAACAGTTTATTGTTCATTGTCGCGATCCGTCCCGGTCTGTTGCAAGGCGTAGCGCTGGTCGAGCCGTTTCATGGCGACGGTATAAAAAGCGACTAATGCCAGATACATCAGCGCGACGCCCTGCGCTGCCATGTAAAACGAGAGCGGCCAGCCGAACAGCACGATGGTGTTGAGTTCGCTTGCAAAATAAATCACTAAAAAAGTAACAGCGAACCAGATGGCGAGCAGGCTCAGTGTGAGGTTGCGCGTCGCCTGCCAGCAAGCCTGCCGGTTGAGCGGGGCAGGTGCGTGCTGATCGTGAGGAGGTTTCTGCGTGTCGGTCATTGCTTGGTCATCCGTCAGTCGGGTTCGTCGGTAGCGGGCAGGTCAGGCATGAGCGGAAGGGACACACGCAACAGACAGCCGGGGAGTTTCGGATCGTGGGTGCGCGGATTCGTGGCGATGCTGACCGTAGCGCCGTGCTGCTGGGCAATTTCGCGCACGATGGCCAGACCCAGTCCGCTGCCGGCGGTTTGCGTGCCGAGGATGCGGTAAAAGCGTTCAAACACATGGCCGCGTTCGGCGGCCGGAATGCCGGGGCCGGTATCTTCGACTTCCAGCAGCGCTAATCCCGCCTCGGGATTGCTGCTGACCCTTACCGTGACGCTGCCGTTGGCGGGCGTGTAGCGCAAGGCGTTGTCGAGCAGATTACTTAACAGTTCGCGCAGCATGATCGGGTTAGCTGCCACGGTGATGACTTGCTCTGCTTGTTCAAAGCCGAGATCGATGTGCTGCGTAAAGGACATCGGGACCCAGTCCTGCACGACGCTGCGGGCGAGGTCGGCTAGTTCGAGCGCGATGAACGGGGTGGTTGCCGACGTCTGGTTTTCGGCGCGGGCGAGGGAGAGTAATTGGTTGATCAGGCGGGTGGCGGATTCTGAACTTTTTGCCAGTTGTTCCAGCGAGCGGTGGATGTCGGCCTGATCGGTCTGGCGCAGTGCCAGTTCGGATTGCATGCGCATGCCTGCCAGTGGCGTTTTCATCTGGTGGGCGGCATCGGCGATGAAGCGTTTCTGGGTTTCTATGGTTTGCGAAAGCCGCGCCAGCATGTCGTTGAGGGAGCGTACCAGCGGTGAAATTTCTTCCGGGACCTGACGTGAATCGATGGGGCTGAGGTCGTCGGGGCGGCGGGCGCGTATGCGTTTCTGCAATTCCGACAGCGGCGACAGACCGCGTGATAAGGCCAGCCAGACCAGTGCCAGCGCCACCGGCAAAATCACAAACTGCGGCAGGATCACGCCCTTGATGATTTCATTGGCCAACTGGGCGCGTTTGTCCAGCGTTTCGGCCACTTGCACGGTCGCCAGGCGAGGTTTGCTGGCGGTATTCTGTTGTTCGACAATGCTGCGCAGATCGACCTGGGTATAGGCGATACGAATATCGGTGCCATGAAAAATATCATTGCGAAATAGCACGACGCCCGGCGTTAGTTTTTCCTCGTCTGGCGGAGGGAGTGTCAGGTCGTGGTCGCCTTCCACGATGTCACCGCTGGGGCCGCTGACCTGGAAATAGATATTGTCGATATCGTCGGCGCGCAACAGATCGCGTGCCGACGCAGGCAAATGCGTGCTGATTTTGCCCCTGACTTCGCTGACCTGTTGCGCCAGAACGGTGACGCTGTCTTCCAGCGCGCGGTCGAACGGCTGGTTAGCGATCGATTGCGCGATCAGATAGGTGATGGCAATGCTCACTGGCCATAGCAGCAGCAGCGGCGCGAGCATCCAGTCGAGAATTTCTCCGAATAGTGAGCGCTGGATGCGTTCTTGCGGCTGCGTGTCGATCATGTTTGCGGAGTGGGCAAGCCCTAGATGCCCGCACTGGTAGCGGGTTGGATTTCCGGTAATTTTTCCAGGCAGTAGCCAAGGCCGCGAACGGTGGCGATGCGGATGCCGCCGGTTTCAATTTTTTTGCGCAGACGATGCACGTAGACTTCAATGGCGTTGTTGCTGACTTCTTCGCCCCATTCGCACAGGTGATCGACCAGTTGCTCTTTGGAAACCAGCCGGCCGGTACGTTGCAGCAGGACTTCGAGCAAGCCCAGTTCGCGCGCCGACAGATCCAGCATTTGTTCGCCGATATAGGCGCTGCGGCCGACCTGGTCGTAGCTCAGCGGGCCGTGCCGGATCACCGTCGGGCCGCCACCGGCGCCGCGCCGCGTCAGCGCCCGCACCCGCGCTTCCAGTTCCGATAGGGCGAATGGTTTGGCCATGTAGTCGTCGGCACCGAGGTCGAGGCCTTGCACGCGCTGTTCGACTGAATCGGCCGCAGTGAGGATGAGGACGGGCAGGCGTGAGTTACGCGCCCGCAAGCGGCGCAGTACTTCCAGGCCGGATAGTTTGGGCAAGCCGAGATCGAGGATCAGTAAATCGAAATCTTGTGTGGACAGCGCCGAGTCGGCTTCGAGGCCGGTCTTGACGCAGTCGGTTGCGTAGCCGGAGTGACGCAGCGAACGCGTCAGTCCATCGGCCAGCACACTATCGTCTTCAGCCAGTAAAATGCGCATGGTGACCCCGGTTGGAAGGTGGTGAAGACATTTGCTGAATTAATCATCCATCCACAATGTGGATCAGCAATGCGGGACAACAAGGTGGGGCAACATCGTGAGGCAGTGATCTCATCAGCGATGCCTGGCAGTGTTTCTCATTAGGACAAGAACCCTGCCGGATGGCGCTGGCGCAATGCGCTGATGCAGTGGAAAGTCAGTTATTTTCTAAATTATTATGCACAATTGCTTGCTATTCTACTCAATCGCCCTTACCTCAGGGCTATTGTTTCTCTACCATTGAAAAAATTCGCTCAGCCGCCATATAGCTAACTCACCAGGCTGTCCATGCGGGCTTTGTTATAATTTGCGACGCTGTGTGTAGTGAGGGGTAATTGAGGAGGGGTAATTGAGGCGCAATGGAGGGGCAACTGACCACTGCGGGAAGTTCAGGCTCGGTACCGTTTGCTCTTTATTTGACACCTTACTGTCGTAGTCTCATTGCCGCATCACTCTTTTCTGTTCAATGCGCCAATTCTTTTTTTTACTGTTGATGGCCCTGTTACCACTGCAAGCATTTGCCGTGGTAGCCAGTAGTGCGTCCAACGGCGCTGCGCGCGTAGTCGAGGCGCAGCAGCAAAATAGTCTCGCCGCATCTGCAAGGCAGATGTCCGACATGGCTCCCTCCGATCAGGCCTTGAGTGATCAGCAGGATGCGCCGGGGGGTATGCCGGACGACACTGGCGAAGATTTGTCGGCGGATATGTCTGCCTCTCACGCCGGTCTGGACGAATTCGCCTTGTTGCCGTCGATGGTATTTGGCGTCCCTCATGTCGTCACGATGGTTTCGTCTTCTTTCGACGATATGGCGCGGCAGCCGCCGTTTTTGCCGCCTGCGGCTCGCCCGCCCCGCGCCTGATCGGGGCCGGGTTCTCTGGATTCCCCGGCCTGCTGCGATGTTTCGCAGTCGCCTTCGCGCAGGTCAGGCTCCTGACACATTGATTTTATTCAATCGTATTTGCTCTCATTTGCGCGCTCATTTGTATTAAAGCCAGTTTTCATTTTCCATTGGAGATAGTCATGAAAAAAGTATTTGTCGCATTCGTTATCGCGGCGCTCACGCTGACTGCGGGTATCGGTTCCGCTGAGGCCAGACGCCTCGGTGGCGGAGGTTCCTTCGGTAAGCAGTCGAGCATGCAGCGCTCTGCTCCTGCATCGGCTCCTGCCGCCAAGCCTGCTGCTCCGGCGGCAACGCCGCAAGGCATGCCGCCAAAACCAGCCAGCCCATGGAAGGGCATATTGGGTGGCGCATTGCTGGGCCTTGGTCTGGGCGCAATGCTGTCGCACTTCGGCATGGGCGGCGCACTGGGTAGCATGATCAGCACCCTGTTGATGGTGGCGCTGTTAGGTTTCGCCGCGATGTTCATCTATCGCATGTTTCGTCGTAAAACTGAAGGCGAGCAAGCGCAGCCGGCCTATGCCACGCGCGCACCGGGCGATTTTCTGGCCAATACAGAACCTTTCCCTAATACGCCGATGGCTCGTCAGGCAGCGCCTGAAATCGGTTCAGGCATTGCAGGTGCCGATGCCGCATCCGGTATCGGCGGAGCTTCTACCTTGGGCGCTCCTGCTGATTTCGATACGACGGGTTTCCTGCGTCATGCAAAAACCTATTTCATCCGCCTGCAAGCGGCGTGGGATAAGGCGGACATCGAGGACATCCGGGAGTTTTCTTCGCCTGAAATGTTTGCTGAGCTGAGATTGCAAATCCAGGAACGCGGTGCAACGTCCAACCATACCGACGTCATGACGCTGGATGCGCAGTTGCAGGGGATCGAAACCATAGGTGGCGAGTATCTGGCCAGCGTCAAATTTTCCGGCATGATCAAGGAAGATCTGAACGTGTCGGCAGAGCCATTCGCGGAAATCTGGAACTTGTCGAAGCCGGTAAGCGGCAACGGCGGCTGGGTTCTTGCCGGGATACAACAACTGGGCTAATCAGGCGGATTGTTTCGCTTCGATCGCTTAAAACCGCCGGCGGCTTCGTCGGCGGTTTTTTTATGTGCGCCCAGCATGGGGGTACTTCTGAGGAGGCAAGCCGCGCGGTTAGTTGGCCTCTGTCAGCAAGGTCAAGCGTCACGGTGCAAGGGTATGCCCTTGTCAATCGTCGTGAGTCATGAAGTACGCCGGAAAAACAGGCGTGCAATAATCAGCACTGGCCTCGTTGCAGGCCAAGCGATTTTTCCTACTTATCACTACCGCGTCAGGACCATCATGCAATATCGGCGTTTGGGCAAGAGCAACCTAAAAGTATCCGCGTTATGTCTCGGTTCGATGATGTTCGGTGATCAGACGGAGGACGAAGAGGCCGGACGTATATTGGCCTCTGCCCGCGAGCATGGGGTCAATTTCATTGATACCGCCGATGTGTACACCAAAGGCAAGTCGGAAGAAATGGTGGGCCGTTTGCTGCAGGGTCAGCGGCACCACTGGATATTAGCCAGCAAACTCGGCAACCCCATGAGCGATGCGCCGAACGAATCCGGTTACTCGCGCCAGTGGATTCTCCGCGAAACGGAAAACAGCCTGCAACGGCTGGCGACGGATTATCTGGACATCCTTTATTTGCATCGCGACGAACCAGAGCAGAATCTGGAAGAGGCAGTACAGGCGCTGGGAGACCTGATCCGGACGGGCAAAATCCGTTCTTTTGGCGTTTCCAATTTCCGTGGCTGGCGCATTGCGGAAATCATTCGCCTGTGTGAAAAAAATGGCGTGCCGGCACCGGTGGTGTGCCAGCCCTATTACAACCTGCTCAACCGCGGACCGGAAGTGGAAATTTTGCCAGCCTGCGCCCACTACGGTTTGGGTGTGGTGCCCTACAGCCCGATCGCACGCGGCGTATTGACCGGTAAATATGCTCCCGGCGTCAAACCGGCTGAAGATACGCGCGCCGGACGGGGCGATAAGCGCATGATGCAAACTGAATTCCGCGAAGAATCGCTGGAAATCGCACAAACGCTGAAAAATTATTGCGAAGAACGTGGCGTCAAGCTGGGTAACTTTGCAACAGCCTGGGTGCTGGCGAACCCGCATATCAGCAGCGTTATCGTCGGCCCTCGCACATTGGCGCAGATGGAAGACTATTACGCCGCGCTCGACCTAATCGTTAGTCCTGAAGAAGAGCTGCTGGTGGATGGACTGGTCGCACCGGGGCATGCCTCAACGCCCGGCTATAACGATCCGAGCTACCCGTTTTTTGGCCGTCGCAGTATGTGATGCGGCATCTTGCAGACGGATGCCAGATACCCGGCCGGATACAAGATTTATCATTCCACCAGGGAAATAGTAAAAAGAACTTGCGTAATACACTGTTTTTTTATACAGTACTATCCGTGCAGTTAAAATGCCAGACGCAATACCCCTGATTACCCGGTTTTTACGCCCCCTCTTGCTGAAAGAAGATTCATATGGACGACAAAAAGAACGCTGGCTCTGACAAAGCCGCCGACAAAGCTGCCGATAAAGCGGCTGACAAAGGCGCTTCTGAAAAAAGTAAGGCGCTTGCCGCTGCGCTGGCGCAGATAGAAAAGCAATTCGGCAAGGGCTCGGTGATGCGCATGGAAGACGGCGCGGTCATGGAAGAAATCCAGGTATTTTCAACCGGCTCGCTCGGTCTCGACATCGCTCTTGGCGTTGGCGGCCTGCCACGCGGACGCGTGGTGGAAATCTACGGCCCGGAATCATCGGGCAAGACCACGCTGACTTTGCAAGCCATCGCTGAAATGCAAAAACTGGGCGGCACTTGCGCCTTCATTGATGCAGAACATGCACTGGATGTCACCTATGCACAGAAGCTGGGCGTCAACCTGTCGGAGTTGCTGATTTCGCAGCCGGACACCGGCGAACAGGCGCTGGAAATTGCCGATGCGCTGATCCGCTCCGGCGCGGTCGATCTGATTGTGGTCGACTCGGTCGCCGCTTTGACGCCGCGTGCTGAAATCGAAGGCGACATGGGCGATTCTCTCCCTGGCCTGCAAGCGCGTTTGATGTCGCAAGCCTTGCGCAAGCTGACCGGCAGTATCAACCGCACCAATACCGCAGTGATTTTCATCAATCAGATACGGATGAAAATCGGCGTCATGTTCGGTAATCCCGAAACAACGACCGGCGGTAATGCCTTGAAGTTCTACGCTTCCGTGCGACTGGATATCCGCCGTACCGGTTCGATCAAGTCCGGCGATGAAGTGATTGGCAGCGAAACCAAGGTCAAAGTCGTCAAAAACAAAGTGGCGCCGCCGTTCCGCGAAGCGCACTTCGATATCTTGTACGGAGAAGGCACCTCACGCGAAGGTGAAATCCTCGATCTGGGTTCCGATGCCAAGATCGTTGAAAAGTCCGGGGCTTGGTATAGCTATAACGGCGAACGTATCGGTCAGGGTAAGGACAATGCACGCAATTACCTGAAAGAACGTCCTGAACTGGCGCGGGAAATTGAAAACAAAGTGCGCGTTGCACTGGGTGTTCCTGAATTGGCTGGTGGCCAGGTCAAGACCGCTGCGCCGAAAGCCGCGACTGCCAAGGACAAAGACAAAGACAAGGATAAAGACGCGGCATAATTGCCGGACGGCCCGTATGGGTCGTGCCGGGGCGGGTATCAATCACGGTTTGCCTGCCCCGGTGTTGGAATCACTGTATTGACGGACGGTACTGACTACTTATGACAAGACCGTCTATCAGCCAGAAAAACGGCCCAAAAAGCAGCCCAAAAAGCAGCCCAAAAAGCAGCTCAAAAATCAGCCTCAAAACCAGAGCCTTGCGATATCTCTCCCAGCGAGAGCATAGCCGGCTGGAGTTGCAGCGCAAGCTCGCTCGTTACGCCGAAGAATCGGATGATATCGATGCCGTTCTTGACTGGTTACAGCAATCCAATTTTCTCTCTCAAGAGCGCTTTTCCGAGTCGCTCGTCAATCGTCGCGCTGCCCGATTTGGCAATTTACGCATTATGTACGAGCTTCAAGGCCATGCACTTGGTGATGAACTTACTGCCAATGTCAAAGTGCGACTGGCCGGCGATGAGATTGAGCGTGCCTGTCAGGTGCTGCGCAAAAAATTTGACTCCCCTCCTGCCGACGCCGAACAACGCGCAAAACAAATGCGGTTTTTGCAACAACGGGGGTTTTCTTCCTCGGCGATACAAGCCGCGATCCGGGTGAAGCGCGAGGATGGCGAGGACGATACCTACAGCGAGGATTGATCCTGTCTGCGCGCGGCTAAGAGCGTAGGGGGCGTGCAAGCTGTGCTACACTCGCTCGGTTTTGTTGCGCCGCAGGAAAGTATCGTTTTCTGTGCGAAATCGGGTCGGCCACCGGTTTTGAGCCGACGTAAGTCGCTGCTGCGAATTTGAGCCTGGTCTCCCATTGCACGATATAGCATCACCCTTCATGTCCCCATTCTTGTCGAATTTCCTACCGATTCCAAAAAAAATGTCCACACGAGACTGCCTCGGTCGTTGGTTGCATGGGTGTGGTGTGTATTGCCGTGAAGCTATCGTCGTTACGGAACGGACTATCGGCTCAGTTGCCGTCGGCTTGGTAGCGGTCGGCGTAGTTGCAGGATTTCAGTTCAGTAAATTTTATTCAATTAGCGTTTAAAGGGAAACTCCCATGAAAATCCACGAGTATCAGGGTAAAGAAATTCTCAGCCAATTCGGCGTGACAGTGCCACGCGGTATTCCATGCAATACAGTGGAAGAAGCTGTCAAGGCAGCGGAAAAGCTGGGCGGACCAGTCTGGGTTGTCAAAGCCCAGATTCACGCAGGCGGCCGCGGTAAAGGCGGCGGCGTGAAAGTTGCTAAAACGCTGGAACAGGTCAAGGAATATGCGACCCAAATTCTGGGTATGCAGCTGATCACGCATCAAACCGGCCCGGAAGGTCAAAAAGTGCGTCGCCTGCTGATTGAAGAAGGCGCGGACATCAAGAAAGAACTGTACGTCAGCATGGTCACCGACCGTGTCAGCCAGCGCGTGGTGCTGATGGCGTCCAGCGAAGGCGGCATGGATATCGAAGAAGTGGCAGAAAGCCATCCTGAATTGCTTCATCGCGTCATCATCGATCCGGCTACCGGCCTGACCGATGCCGATGCAGACAGCATCTCCGCCAAAATCGGCGTGCCTCCTGCATCGATCGCCGATGCACGCAAGCAACTCCAGGGTTTGTACAAGGCCTATTGGGAAACCGACTGCTCGCTGGCGGAAATCAACCCGCTGATCCTGACCGGCGACGGCAAAGTGATCGCGCTGGACGCCAAGTTCAATTTCGACGCTAACGCGCTGTTCCGTCATCCAGAAATCGTCGCTTACCGCGATCTGGACGAAGAAGATCCGGCAGAAGTCGAAGCATCCAAGTTCGATCTGGCCTATATTTCGCTCGACGGTAACATCGGCTGCCTGGTCAACGGCGCTGGTCTGGCAATGGCCACCATGGACACCATCAAGCTGTTCGGCGGCGAACCTGCCAACTTCCTGGACGTGGGCGGCGGAGCAACGACAGAGAAAGTCACAGAAGCCTTCAAGATCATGCTCAAGAATCCTGAGCTGAAAGCCATTCTGGTCAACATTTTCGGCGGCATCATGCGCTGCGATGTGATCGCTGAAGGCGTGATCGCTGCTTCTAAAGCAGTATCGCTGAAGGTGCCACTGGTCGTGCGCATGAAGGGAACCAATGAGGAAATCGGCAAGAAACTGCTGGCCGACTCCGGTTTGCCCATCATTGCGGCAGACAGTATGGAAGAAGCTGCGCAAAAGGTAGTCGCAGCAGCTAACGGTAAATAATAGGACAAGGAACAGACATGTCGATCCTGATCAACAAAGATACTAAAGTTATCACCCAAGGCATCACCGGCAAGACCGGCCAGTACCATACCCGCGGCTGCCGCGATTATGCGAACGGCAAGGCTGCATTCGTTGCTGGTGTGAACCCGAAAAAAGCCGGCGAAGATTTCGAAGGCATCCCGATTTTTGCTACCGTCGCTGACGCGAAGGCACAAACCGGCGCCAACGTTTCCGTCATTTACGTGCCGCCAGCCGGCGCTGCTGCGGCGATCTGGGAAGCGGTCGAAGCCGACCTCGATCTGGCCATCTGTATCACTGAAGGTATTCCAGTCCGTGACATGCTGGCACTGAAAGACCGCATGGCGAAGTCAGGCAGCAAGACTTTGCTGCTGGGCCCTAACTGCCCAGGTCTGATTACGCCCGATGAAATCAAGATCGGTATCATGCCAGGCCATATCCACAAAAAGGGCCGCATCGGCGTCGTCTCGCGCTCCGGCACGCTGACGTATGAAGCAGTCGGTCAACTGACCGCGCTTGGCCTTGGCCAATCGTCGGCAGTCGGTATCGGCGGCGACCCAATCAACGGTCTCAAGCACATCGACATCATGAGAATGTTCAATGATGATCCTGATACTGACGCCGTCATCATGATTGGTGAAATCGGCGGTCCTGACGAAGCGAATGCTTCTTACTGGATCAAAGACAACATGAAAAAACCAGTGGTCGGCTTTATTGCTGGCGTCACTGCGCCAGCAGGCAAGCGCATGGGTCATGCCGGTGCCTTGATTTCTGGTGGTGCAGACACAGCAGAAGCCAAGCTGGCCATCATGGAAGCTTGCGGCATTACGGTCACACGCAACCCGTCCGAAATGGCGCGTTTGTTGAAGGCAATGCTGTAATTCGGACTGTTTAATCAGACCGGCTTGCTGAAAACGATAAGGGGAGCTGCGGCTCCCCTTATGCGTGGTGCGGATGAAGTGCGCTCATGGTGTGTCCGCCACGGCGTGGATGGGGTCTCTTATCCTCCAGTCCCGAACGAAATCCTTAGGCAATCTGCAAGCGTCATTTGACAAGCGTCGTTTAGAAAGTAAAAATTTGAGACTTGTTTCGGATTTCATTGATTTCATGGCGAGATCTGATTCCGTCAAGTCGTAGCAAAAAAGTTTCACGGAACCTGCTGCAAGGAAACGCACAGGATCGCTCAATACCTATTTCATTTTCGATCGGAATCGCATGGACAGCACTAATGGCGCAGATAAAAAAGAAGAAGCACCAACCGGACGTCGGATCAAGGGATTTACGTTGATCGAATTGATGGTGGTGCTGGGGATTATCGGTTTGCTGGCCTCATTTGCGATACCGCAATACCGTAATTACATGGTGCGGACCCGTGTGGTCGAAGGCCTCAATCTGGCCTCCGGTGCCAAGCTGGCGGTAGCCGAGGCTGCCCAGGCGCAGGTGATGGGCAAGGCATTGACGGCGGCGCAAGTCGCGTACACCTCGCCGGAGTCGACGCCGAATGTCGAGAGTATCGCTGTTGGCGAGGGTGGTGTTGTGACGATCACCTATAAAGCCGGCATCGGCGATGTCAATGTCACGTCGCCTACGCTGACCCTGGTACCGACATTTGGTGCCGGCGCGATCAGTTGGCAATGTGTCGCAGCAGGGGTGGCGCAGGAAACGCCGGCAGGCAGCACAACAAATACCCTCTTCGCCGCAGGTACCTTGCCCAAGCAATTCGCACCGGCAAACTGCCGCGGAGCGTGATCCTCAGGGATTAATCGTACTTACCGGAACCGGGGACTGAGAACCGAGCCAGATTTGATCTGACACTGTCTGCCTGATCAAAAACAGTTCGGTTATTTGCAGACTCTAGTCCCCCAGGTCGATCCGTGCCGCCAGAGGCAAGTCCACTGGCAGTTCGTAGTGAGAGATCACCCATGCGCGCGCAGGGTGATCTGCTACTGACCTCAAATGCGTCAGCACAAAATCAATCGATGCCTGGTCGAGTGCGGCGAAGGGCTCATCAATCAAGGTCAGGACAGCGCCGGAAGCAAAGGCCGCAGCGAGCCAGACTTTACGTTTTGAGCCGGTCGATAACCTGAACAGCTCTTTTTCAAGATGCGGCTGCAGAGACAAACCGTCAATCAAGGTGGCCAACAGCGGCTCGTTAAATTCGGGGTGCAGGCCTTGCTGCAATTTGAAATAAGCGATTGCCGTCATCGGATCAAACGCATCGGAACGCGGATTGGTGGCAAACACTTGCTGCCGGTATGCAGCCGGATTGTCGCTCAGGCAGGCATCATTCAGTTGCAAACGACCGGATTGTGCCGCCAACTCCCCCGCCAGCAAACGCAGCAGCGTCGTTTTTCCTCTGCCATCCCCGCCAAGAACCAGGGTAATCCCCGGGGGAATGTCGGCAGACCAGTCTGCGAACAGCGGATGATCGGGATAAGCGAAGCAAAGCTGGCTGGCTTGCAGAACGAGGGGCTTGCGAGTGGAGAGAGCTTCGATAGATCCGCCTGTGGGGTCGTATTAAGAATGCACACTGAACAAGAGAAATAAGTGTCCCTCTGCGATCATCAGTGAAGTGGAATTGAGTTGCTTGCGGACACACTCGAGAGCATCCTAATTCTGCTTAAGGAGTAGTGTTGGGTGCAACCCAGTCACCCGATTTTCCGCCATGCTTTTCCAGCACCCGGATATCGCCCATCACCATCCCCCGATCTACGGCCTTGCACATATCGTAGATCGTCAGCAGTCCAATCTGAACGGCCGTCAGCGCCTCCATTTCAACCCCGGTCTTGCCAGTGGTTTGCGCGCGCACGGTGCAATGGATAGTCGATGTCGCCGCGTCGATATCAAACGCGACGGCGACATGGGTTAGTGCCAGAGGATGACACAAGGGAATCAGATCGGAGGTGCGCTTGGTCGCCATGATGGCCGCGATACGGGCAATGCCCAGCACGTCCCCTTTCTTTGCGCTGCCGGACTGCACGATCGCCAGTGTGGCGGGCTGCATGCGGATCGATCCAGCGGCAAGGGCAATCCGCGCCGTATCCTCTTTCGCGCCAATGTCGACCATGTGGGCGGAGCCGGTGCTGTCGAAATGCGTCAGCGTGGCAGATACAGGAGAAGGGGAGGACGTGGATGGCTTAGTCATGCGCGGGAACCGACAATCAAAAGAAAAGCGTTGGCCGAAGGCATTACGACGCGCAATAGCCGTCGTTACCTGCGAGAAGAAAAACCGTCTGCATCATAGCATCGGCCATTCGGGACGATGGCGCAGAGGCCGCGCCAAAAAATCACTCGCGAGGTTTGGCAATGAAGCCGAACTGAAGCGGCAGTGATAATGCATCCGTGTCGATACGACGGACTGGCAGAGACTGCCCGCGCCATTGGAGGCAGAGCGCGGCGGCGCTAGTGCCCTCCAGCCACGCCAGCAAAGCCGCTTCCGATGGCTCGGACTGATCCATGCGCAGCAGGGCAAGGCATTCGGCGCTGTCACGGTCGTCGATGGCGGCAACACCGAAATCGCCGGTGAGGAAAAATTGCCCGGCATCGCTCAGCAAGACTTCAGCAATCGCGTCAACGCTATTGCCATCGTGCAGCAGAAAACCGGCGCTGGCATCGGTATGGGCAATCCAGGGCGTCAGTTGCAAATCCACAAAAACCCGCTGCGGACCGTTTTGAAAATACCAGCGACCTTGCGCGTCGTGGTTGTAATTGCGATGGATGAACGCCAGCAAGGCTTCATGCTGGATACGGTCGCCGGTCAGGTTCAGCGCTTGCGTCCGTTCGTCGCGCATGCGAAAAGCGCCGCGTGCATCGAGCGCCAGCCAGCCAAAGCAGTGCGGCACGTTGGGCCATTTTTGCATGGCCAGTTTGACTTGTTCATCCATGCTCAGTGTGTCTCCAGAAATTGCAATAGCCGCTGCGGAAGCCAGTCGATGCGCCCCGGCGCGGTACCGACCGGGAAGCCTACATGTCCGCCTTGCATTGGGTACTCCAGCGTGACAGCCGGTGCGGCAGTGGCCGGCAAATAGCGCGCCGGGAGGAAAGGATCGTTCTGCGCATTCAGAACCAGCGTCGGGACGGTGATGTCGCCGAGAACATGACAGGCGCTGGCGCGATCCCAGTAATCGTCGGCATCGCGGTAGCCGTGCAGGGGGGCGGTCACCAGATCGTCGAAGGCATGCAGATCGCGGGTTTGCAGCAAGGTCTCGCGGTCGAACAGTCCTGGAAATTGCTCCAGTTTGCGCAGGCATTTAACGTGTAGTGTACGCAGGAACGAGCGGGTGTACACGCGACTGAATCCTCGGCCGAGGGCTTCGCCGCCACCGGCCAGATTGAGCGGCGCTGAAACCGAACAGGCCGCGGCGATGAACTCGGCGCTATGTTGCGACTCCCCCAGCCAGCGCAGCAAGGCATTGCCGCCGAGTGAAACGCCGCAGGCATAAAGTTTCCCGGTCTCATTTAAATGCTGACCTGGCTGCTGACGTTCCGCCAGTCGGCGCAGAATCCAGTCCACTTCCTGAGTGTCGCCGGAATGATAAAACCGGGGGGCCAGATTGATGGTGCCGGAACAGCCACGAAAATGCGGTACTGCGCCCGACCATCCACGTTGTGCCACCTGCGCCATCAAGGCGCGCGAATAGTGGCTGTCCGAGGAGCCTTCCAGTCCGTGAAACAGAACGACCAGTGGCTTGCCGGGGAGGCCATCGACAAAATCGACGTCGATGAAATCGCCATCCGGCGCATCCCACCGTTCGCGTCGGTAGGCCACGGGTGGCTTGGCGATGCAAGTGGCGGCGAAAATGGTTTGCAGGTGGCCGCCGGGAAGCCAGCGGGGAGCTTGGTAAAGCATGGTGCGCCCGTAGTAAGGAGAGGATTCGTCTGTGGTTGCTGCCCGAGCCGTCGGCACCCGCCGTGCGTTCGTACTCGTCAATGAACGGTGAGGTAACAGTAGGGGAACGGAACGATAAAATTCAGCCGCGCAGCAGCGTAATCAGCGCTTACCTAGTGCAGCAGGGCTCCGGCCATTGATTCCTGCGGCGCTTGACCCGAAGCAATCGAGGCATGATGCATGACGATGCGCCAGCCCTTGGCAGTTTTGATGAAGACATTGGTGGCAATCACATGCACATCGGTTTGCATGGTGGCGGCATGGTGGATTTCTTCGATCAGACTATGCGCTGCGGTCATCATATTGTGGGAAGAATGAAGCTGACGCGGTCGGATATGGACGCTGCCGCGCGAGAAAATATCTTCCCATGCCTCCCTGATGGCGGCATGGCCGATCAGGCGGGGGCCGCCCGGATGAATGCAGACAATTTCTTCATCGTCCGCCCACAGCGCCATTAGGGCGGTGATGTCGGAGCGACTCAATGCATCGTAATACGCCGTCTCAATATCGTCTGGCGAACCGTAGATCAGTTTTGCGCGTGGCATCCCATGCTCCGAGTTCAATAACAAAAAACGTGGCGGCGCGGGACAGGCCGCACCGGATTGCGCACTGGCGTGCGCAGTATCTTCATTTTCAGTGCGTTTTAGTGGGCGTGAACGACCGCACCGGCTTTCAGTTGATACAAGGTGCCGCAGTAGGGACATTTGGCGTGGCCGGCAGCATCCAGCTCCAGGAATACCTTGGGATGTGAAGACCAGTGGGGCATGTTGGGATTGGGACAAAACGCAGGCAAATCCTTGCCGTCGAGTTCTACCGCTGCAGCAGTCGAGGGTGCAGCAGTGAATGGTGTTTGACTCATGAGTTTCTCCGATGGAAATGACAATACGGCTGGACATCGCTGGTAGCAATGCCTGGTCTGAAAATGGTGAAGCTCCTAATTCTAACGGATTCAAGTGTGTATCCGCCTTACTCTGTAGAATGTTTGGCACAGGGGGCGCGACAAAAACCATTCCAGCGCCTCTATACGGGACAGCAATGACGATGGAGACAAGGGCCGCGCAACCAGTCGCGGCATCGCAGGTGCGTGTGCGCGAACGCTCACAGCAAATTGAGCGCGCTGCTTTCTGGGCTGGTTTCAAGGCGAGCGCAGGAACGATGCCGGCCATGTTTGCCTGGGGGATCGTCTCCGGGATGGCCATGTTGAAATCCGGCATGAGCGTGTGGCAGGCGATGGGCATGACATTGTTCGTCTATGCCGGCTCCGCACAGTTTGCGGCATTGCCTTTGCTGGTCGATCATGCGCCGGCGCTGATGATTTTTTTTACCGCAGTGATCGTGAATCTGCGCTTCATGATTTTTGCGGCGATCATGGCACCGCATTTTCGCCATCTGCCCTGGTATCAGCGGCTCTGGTACAGCTACTTCAGCGGCGATATCGCCATTATTTATTTCCCCCAGCGTTTCAGTGCTGAAACCGCCGCACGTCCGGCCGGCAAGATCGGCTATTACAGCGGCATCAGCTATCCGAGCTGGTATAGCTGGCAATGTGGCTCGGTGCTGGGGATTTTGCTGGCCAGTCAGATTCCGGCAAGCTGGAATATCGGCTTTGCCGGGACGCTGGCCTTGCTGGCTATTTTGATTCCCATGATTGTCAATGCGGCCACGCTGGTCGGCGCCCTCGTCGGCGGGGCCGTTGCGGTGGCCGGCATAGGATTGCCGTTTCGAATGGGATTGCTGCTGGCGGTGGTCTTGGGCATGGGTGCTGCCATGCTGACCGATGTCTGGATAGAAAAGAGGAAAGCATGAATGCGATGGATGTCTGGCTCGCTATTGGTTTGTTGGTCCTGGCGACCTTCCTGACGCGCAGCCCGTTTTTCTTGTTCGGCCACGCGGTCAGGATGCCCTTGCGCTTGCAGCACGCACTGCGTTATGCGCCAGCGGCGGCAATGGCGGCCATTATCTTGCCGGACCTGTTGACCAATGGCGGCGTGCCGGATCTGCATTGGGCCAATCCCAAATTACTGGCCGGAATCGCCGGGGCGCTGATCTTTGTTGTGACCCGCAATATGTTGGGTACCATCATCGGCGGCATGCTGATGTTCTCCCTGTTAAGACAATTTCTGTGAAGTTCTCATGTTGACGCCGACTTGCCGCTGGTTTTACCGGATGTCGCAAAATCGCCTGAGACAGTGCTGCTGGGGTAAAATCCTTCTTTTGCCGTTTTCGCTCAAACCACTATGAAATTCAATCGACTCAGCGACTTAATCGCCGCCAATCAGCTTCAGGGCAAGCGCGTATTTATCCGCGCCGATCTTAATGTGCCGCAGGACGATCAGGGCAATATCACCGAAGATACGCGCATACGCGCTTCGCTGCCGGCAATCCGCCAGGCTTTGCAGGCGGGAGCGGCGGTGATGGTGACTTCGCATCTGGGCCGTCCGGTCGAAGGCGAATTCAAACCGGCCGATACGCTGGCACCGGTCGCGCAGCGACTGGCTGAGCTGCTCGGACAGCCGGTCGAACTGAAAAGCGACTGGACCGACGGCGTCACGGTAGCAGCGGGACAGGTGGTTCTGCTGGAAAACTGCCGCCTCAACAAGGGCGAAAAGAAGAATGACGAAGCGCTGTCGCAAAAAATCGCGGCGCTGTGCGACATCTATGTCAACGACGCTTTCGGTACCGCGCACCGGGCAGAGGCCACGACGCATGGCGTGGCGCGTTTCGCGCCGGTGGTGTGCGCCGGCCCCTTGTTGTCGGCAGAGCTGGATGCGCTGGGTAAGGCGCTGGGCCAACCTGCGCGGCCGCTGGTGGCGATTGTGGCCGGGTCCAAAGTGTCGAGCAAGCTGACCATCCTCAAGGCGCTGGCCGGCAAAGTCGATCAGCTCATCGTCGGCGGTGGAATTGCCAATACCTTCATGCTGGCCGCCGGTCTGAATATCGGCAAGTCGCTGGCCGAACCCGCCTTGCTGGACGAAGCGCGGGCGATCATGGCGCTGATGGCCGAACGCGGCGCATCGGTGCCGATTCCGGTCGATGTGATTTGCAGCAAAGAATTTTCTCCTGTTGCCGTGGCCACGACCAAGCTGGCAACGGAAGTGCAGGACGATGACATGATTTTCGATATCGGCCCGCAAACAGCAGCAACGCTGGCAGCGCAAATTGCACTGGCCGGCACCATCGTCTGGAACGGCCCGGTAGGTGTGTTTGAGTTCGATCAGTTCGGCGCCGGCACCAAAACGCTGGCGCAGGCCATTGCCGGATCGCCCGGATTTTCGATCGCCGGCGGTGGCGATACGCTGGCGGCGATTGCCAAATACGGCATCGCGGATCGCATCGATTACATCTCCACCGGCGGTGGCGCATTCCTTGAGTTCCTGGAAGGCAAAACCCTGCCAGCAGTCGATATCCTCATCCAACGGGCCGCTTAAGCGGTTTCTATCACCCCACGTCCTTACCACCAACCGGGAGTCAGCCATGTCACGAGCCACCAAAATTGTCGCCACCATCGGCCCTGCTTCCAGTGATCGTGAAACGCTGACCCGCATGATCCAGGCGGGTGTGAATGTGGTGCGCTTGAATTTTTCCCATGGCGTGGCGCAGGACCATATCGATCGCGCCGTGCTGGTGCGCGAAGTGGCCGAAGCATGCGGCTCTCAGGTGGCGATCATGGCGGATTTGCAGGGCCCGAAGATTCGGGTCGGCAAATTCGAGAATGGCAAGATTGAACTGGTCAAGGGCGCGCATTTCATTCTCGATGCGGCCTGCGAGCTGGGTAATCAGGACCGTGTCGGTCTCGATTACAAGGCCTTGCCGCGCGATCTGCATGCAGAAGATGTGCTGTTGCTCAACGATGGCCTGATCGTGCTGGTGGTCGAGCGCGTGCAGGGCAGCGAGATTCATACCATCGTCAGGATCGGTGGCGAACTGTCGAACAACAAGGGCATTAATCGTCAGGGCGGCGGTTTGTCGGCCCCGGCGCTGACGGCCAAGGATATGGAAGACATCAAGACGGCCATGAGTTTTCAGGCTGACTATGTGGCGGTCTCCTTCCCGAAAAATGCGACGGACATGGAAATGGCGCGTCAGCTCGGTAACGTCGCCGGCGAGCCCTTCGGCCATCGTCCGCTGATGATTGCCAAGATCGAGCGCGCCGAGGCGATCCCGCTGCTCCAGGAAATTCTCGATGCGTCGGACGGCATCATGGTGGCGCGTGGCGATCTGGCAGTGGAAGTCGGCAATGCCGCGGTGCCGGGTTTGCAAAAACGCATGATCAAGATGGCGCGTGCCTCCAACAAGCTTGCCATTACCGCGACGCAGATGATGGAGTCGATGATCTTCAACGCGGTGCCGACGCGCGCCGAAGTGTCGGATGTCGCCAATGCGGTACTCGATGGCACTGATGCAGTGATGACTTCAGCGGAAACCGCATCGGGTAAGTATCCGGTGGAAACGATTGAGGCCATGTCGGCGATTTGCTACGAGGCGGAAAAATCGGAAGACTACAAGCTCGATGCCGATTTTCTGAATCTGACCTTTACCCGCATCGATCAGTCGATTGCTTATGGCGCTTTGTTTACCGCGCATCATCTGAGGGTCAAGGCCATTGCGGCACTGACCGAGTCGGGTTCGACGGCGCTGTGGATGAGCCGGCACAGTATCGATGTGCCTATCTTTGCCATCACGCCCAACGTGCTGACGCGCCGCAAGGTGGCGCTGTATCGCAATGTGCGGGCGTTCGAGCTGGCGCAATCGACCAATCTGGAAGTCGTGCTCAAGGGCGTCCAGGATTTGTTGCTCAGGCAGGGCGTGGTGCAAAAAGGCGATTTGATTGTCGTTACCTGGGGCGAGCCTATCGGTCAGGTGGGCGGCACCAATGCCATGAAAATTTTGAGGGTCGGCGAATACTAAGACCGGGTTTGGTCGGCGCGCTGGGTGCGCCGCTTTCCGGGTGCGGTGCGCCGAAAGCCGTGAAATCATTATTCTCAGGATAGACGCAAAAGGCCGATGGCCAGCAAGTAGCGCGACAAGGCAAGGCAACAACGCCAGCGGGCTTTTGCGTAAATCCTAATGCTATTTAATTTATTGTCTGGAGACTTGTTATGCCTATCGTATCGATGCGCCAATTGTTGGACCATGCAGCTGAAAACGGCTACGGCCTGCCAGCGTTTAACGTCAACAATCTGGAACAGGTCACTGCCATCATGCAGGCAGCGGACGAAGTCGGTTCGCCCGTCATCATGCAAGCCTCCGCAGGCGCGCGCAAATACGCGGGTGAAGCCTTTCTGCGTCATTTGATTTCCGCTGCGGTGGAGGCGTATCCGCATATCCCGGTCGTGATGCATCAGGATCACGGCCAGTCGCCGGCAGTGTGCATGGCGGCGATCAAGTCCGGTTTCAGTTCGGTCATGATGGATGGTTCGCTGATGGAAGACGGCAAGTCGGTTGCCAGCTATGAATACAATATCGAAGTGTCGCGCAAGGTGGTCGAATTTTCGCATTTCATCGGCGTGACGGTCGAAGCAGAGCTGGGCGTGCTCGGTTCGCTGGAAACCATGATGGGCGATAAGGAAGACGGTCACGGTGCCGACGGAAAAATGACGCGCGAACAGTTGCTGACCGACGTGGCGCAGGCCGCCGATTTCGTCCAGCGTACGCAATGCGACGCGCTGGCCATCGCCATCGGTACTTCGCATGGCGCTTACAAATTTTCGCGCAAGCCTACCGGCGATATTCTGGCCATTGACCGCATCAAGGAAATTCATGCCCGTATCCCGAACACGCATCTGGTGATGCACGGTTCGTCTTCGGTGCCGCAGGAATTGCTGGCCGAGATTCGCGAATTCGGCGGCGACATGAAAGAAACCTACGGCGTACCAGTCGAAGAAATCCAGGAAGGCATCAAGCACGGCGTGCGCAAGATCAATATCGATACCGATATCCGTCTGGCAATGACTGGCGCGATTCGCCGCTACCTGATTGAAAATCCGACCAAGTTCGATCCACGCGATTACCTCAAGCCAGCGCGCGAAGCCGCCATGCTGGTGTGCAAGGCGCGTTTCCTGTCGTTCGGCTGCGAAGGTCAGGCGGGCAAGATCAAGCCGGTGTCATTGGAAAAAATGGCAGAGCAGTACAAGAAGGGCGCGTTGTCGCAAATCGTTCAGTAACTTTGCATTGCCTCGCGATTGCTCTTGCTTGTTTTTGAGTAATTGGTCGATATCAGCAACACATACCGGGACTGCATCGTTGCAGTCCCGCTTTGATTTTACGGAAGAGCCATGACCAGTCTGCACCACACCTCGATTACCTCGCTGCCACTGTTGGGAAAAGGCAAAGTGCGGGACAACTACGCCGTAGGCGACGACAAATTGCTGATCGTGACCAGCGACCGCCTGTCGGCCTTCGACGTCATCATGAACGAGCCGATTCCAGGCAAGGGCCGGGTACTGAATCAGATGTCGGATTTCTGGTTTGAAAAACTGGCGGGAATTGTGCCGAATCATTTGACCGGCATTGCGCCGGAAACTGTGGTCGCTCCCGATGAGGTCGAACAGGTGCGCGGCCGGGCTGTGGTGGCCAAACGCTTGCAGCCGATTCTGGTCGAGGCCGTGGTGCGCGGTTATCTGATCGGCTCCGGCTGGAAGGATTATCAGGACACCGGTTCCGTGTGCGGTATTGCGCTGCCGGCCGGATTGCAACAGGCGGCGCAATTGGCCGAGCCGATTTTCACGCCGGCAGCCAAGGCGGAAATGGGATCGCACGACGAAAACATCAGCTTTGCCGATATGGAAGCGCGCATTGGCGCCGATCTGGCGCAGCGCATCCGCGATATCAGCATCCGCCTCTACAGCACGGCCGCCGAGTACGCCGCGACGCGCGGCATCATCATCGCCGACACCAAGTTCGAATTCGGACTCGATGCCGATGGTGTGCTGCATTTGATGGATGAAGTGCTGACCGCCGATTCCTCGCGCTTCTGGCCGGCTGAGAGTTACCGGGTCGGTATTTCGCCACCGTCGTTTGATAAACAGTTCGTGCGCGATTATCTGGAAACCGTGACCGATTGGAAAAAAACGCCGCCGGCGCCCGCTTTGCCGGCTGACGTAATCGAAAAAACCGGCGCTAAATATCGCGAGGCGCTGGAGCGTCTGACCGGCGCACCGCTGAAGGACTGACATGGCTGAATTGAATGAAGTGAATCTGAATGCAGCGAATCTGAAGGCAGCGAATGCGCCGCTGGTCGGTATCGTCATGGGTTCTTCCTCCGACTGGGATGTGATGCAACATGCCGTCGCCATGCTGAAAGAATTCGGCATTGCGCATGAGGCGCAGGTGGTATCGGCGCATCGCATGCCGGATCAGATGTTTGCTTACGCGGAACAGGCGCAGGCGCGTGGTCTGCGCGCCATCATTGCCGGTGCGGGTGGGGCAGCCCATCTGCCGGGCATGCTGGCCGCCAAAACCATCGTGCCGGTGCTGGGCGTGCCGGTACCTTCCAAATATTTGCGCGGCGAAGATTCGCTGCTGTCCATCGTACAAATGCCCAAAGGCATACCGGTGGCGACTTTTGCGATTGGCGAAGCCGGTGCAGCCAATGCCGCGCTGATGGCGATTGCCATATTGGCCGCTAATGACGCGACGCTGGCGTCTGCCTTGCTGGCATTCCGGCAGCGTCAGACGCAGCAAGCCATCGATATGAAATTGCCGGTATGAGTCGGCCGCATCTCTCGTCCGGGGCCTTGTTGCCAACCGCCACACCCGCAGCCTGGTTGGGCGTGATGGGTGGCGGCCAGTTGGGCCGGATGTTTGCGCATGCGGCGCAAAGCATGGGCTACAAGGTCGCGGTGCTGGAGCCGGAGACAGATTGCCCGGCTGGGCAAGTGGCTGATCTGCATGTAGAGGCCGGTTACAACGATCCCCTTGCCCTGCAAAAACTGGCTGACTTATGCGTCGCCGTGACAACGGAATTTGAAAATGTGGCTGCGCCCAGTCTGGCCTCATTAGCGCAGCACAGCTTTGTCGCGCCCAATGCCGCTGCGGTGGCGATTGCGCAGGATCGTATCGCTGAGAAGGCGTTTTTTACCGGATGCCATGCCGCATCGGGTGTTGCTCCTGCGCCGCACCACATCATTGCCAGCCCCGCGGATATCGATGCGCTGCCCGCGCAGTTACTGCCTGGTATTTTGAAAACCGTTCGCATGGGTTACGACGGCAAGGGGCAGGTGCGGGTGCGGACCTTGGCAGAGGTACGCAGTGCCTTTGCCGATATGCAGCAAGACTATCCCGACATGCGTTGCGTGCTGGAAAAAATGCTGCCGCTGGCCTATGAAGTTTCCGTGCTGGTGGCGCGTGGTGCCGATGGCGAAGCGGCGGTATATCCGATTGCGGAAAACGTGCATCGTGACGGTATCTTGTTCAGTACTACGGTACCTGCATCGAGCATGGGGCCGGAGCTGGCGGCGAAAGCGCAGCATGCTGCATTGGCCATCAGCGCGGCTTTGTCGTATGTCGGCGTGTTGTGCATAGAATTTTTTGTGCTGGAAAATGGCGAGCTGGTGGTCAATGAAATGGCGCCGCGTCCGCACAATAGCGGCCATTACACGATGGATGCCTGCTTCGCCAGCCAGTTCGAGCAGCAGGTCAGGGCGATGGCGCGTCTCCCGTTGGGTGATACGCATCAGCATTCGCCTGCGGTGATGTTGAATCTCTTGGGCGACTTGTGGTTCGAGGCGGGTAGTGATGCTTCGGATACCCCGCGTGAGCCAGCCTGGGATCGTATTCTGGCCTTGCCGGGTGCGCATCTGCATCTGTACGGCAAGTCGCAGGCGCGGCCCGGTCGCAAGATGGGACATATCACTTTCGTCGCGCCGACGCCGGTGCAGGCGCGGGCGCATTTTGAGGCGGCGTGCGCGATCCTCGGTCTTGAGGGATGAGCGACCTGGACGTCAGCGGAATCGACCGGCTTGCGATAGCGCGGGCAGCGCGTTTGCTTGAGGCCGGTAAGCTGGTGGCGTTTCCCAGCGAGACGGTCTACGGCCTCGGTGCCGATGCCGAAAATCCGCAAGCTGTCGCGGATATTTATGCCGCTAAAGGGCGGCCTGCCGACCATCCGGTGATTGTCCATGTGGCTCCGCAAGCTGACATCGCTTATTGGGCGCGCGATATTCCCCAGGCGGCACATCAATTGATGGCGGCGTTCTGGCCGGGTCCGCTGACGCTGATTTTGCTGCGTGCGGCGGGGATTGATCCCATTGTTTCGGGCGGGCAGGAATCGGTTGGTTTGCGTTGTCCTTCGCATCCGGTTGCGCAAGCGTTGCTGCGTGAATTCAAAGGCGGCAAGGGCGGTATTGCCGGCCCTTCCGCGAACAAGTTTGGCCATGTCAGTCCTACGACCGCGCAGCATGTGCGCGATGAGTTTGGCGATGACGGCTGGATTGATGAGATTTTGGAAGGCGGACAAAGCGAGGTCGGTATCGAATCGACCATTATCGATTTGTCGCGCTATGCCAGCCATGGCCCGGTATTGCTGCGTCCGGGCCATATCAGTGCGGCGCAGATTGAGGCGGTATTGGGTGTGACGGTGCAGATGCCGGATGCGGCTGCTCCTCGTGCTTCCGGTACCTTGGACGCGCACTATGCGCCGCATACGCCGATGGCGATGGTGGCGGGTGCGGAGATTGCGTCGGTGGCTGTTCGTCTTGGCAAAGCCGGTAAAAAAATGGCGATCATGCACATCACTCCGCTGGCTTGCGCATCGCACGCCAGCATTGCACTGCCATCTGAGGCGGCTGCTTATGCGCATGACTTGTATGCGTCCCTGCGTGCGATGGATCAGGTCGGTGCTGATCTGATCTTGCTGGAGGCCGCTCCTGCTGGCGCTGCATGGCAGGGAATCAATGATCGTTTGCGGCGCGCTTGCCATGATTCGGCAGGAGTGCTTGAGCGCTTGCTGGCAACGGCCTGATCTTTCAGACTTCTCAGACTTCTCAGACTTCTCAGACTTCTCAGACTTCTCAGACCTCTCAGACCTCTCAGACCTCTCAGATAGACGTCGTCGTTCCTAGCACTCACTTCAGTAGTTGTACCCCTTTATTTTTTGACGGTGGTTAAATACAGACAGTCGCTATACAAACTATTGTAAAGCTGGCATAGTTACGTCAAAGAATAGCACGCACGTTCTTTTATTTGGTGAGAATGACAACGCATCGGGCTTCATCCGATGCATTGTCTAAGTGACGAACATACGTCGCAAAGCGAATCTGGTAGTTCAAACATGCCGGATTAAATAAATTTTGTTTGGGATAACCCAGATAATCAAGGAGACGCAACAATGAACAAACAAGTCCGTTTTTTACCAAAAATTCTCGCAATGTCCGTTTTGGCTGCCTGCGCGATGCCTGCTTTTGCGCAATCCGCTGGTAGCAATATCGTTGGTATCGGTTGGTTTCATTTAACTCCGAACGACTCCAGCGATGGCTTGACCAGTCCTCGCGGCTACGATGCTAACGCTCATTCCGCAGTCAGCAATGCCGATACCGTAGGACTTTCTTTCACCCGTTTCTTCACGGATAACATCGCTCTGACGGCTGATGTGGGTATCCCGCCGACATTCAATCTGAACGGTACCGGCACACTGGCAGCGTATGGCCAAATTGGCAGCGCCAAGCAGTGGAGTCCTGCGCTGGTCATGAAATATTACTTCGGTGAGGCAACCAGCAAATTCCGGCCTTTCCTCGGCGCGGGCGTAAGCTATATCTGGTACTCGGGCGTATCATTGAATTCCACTTTCCAGAATGTTGCGGCAGGTGGTTCTGGTACTGCGGATGCGTCGCTCAGCAATTCCTGGGCTCCGGTACTCAATGCGGGTGCGACTTATAACTTCGATGACAAATGGTCATTGAATGTGTCTGTGTCATACATCCCGTTGAAGACAGATGCGGTCATTACTGCTCATCCATCGGCTGCCCCAAGTGTCAGTCTGATTTCCAAGACCAGCATCGCGATCAATCCTTTGGTGACCTTTTTGTCCGTCGGTTACAAGTTCTGATTGCAGTAAAAATAAAAAACGCCTGACCGATTTTTTCGGCAGGCGTTTTTTAATGCGGTATTCATTTGCAGGCATAAGCGCCTGTTCAAATTATTCAGGGGCGATGATTTCGGTAGTCTGAGAAAATCCGCCGCCATGAAATACCAGCCCGGGCTGCGGATGTACTTCGCAGCGTTCAACTTCCCCGACAAAAATCACATGATCGCCTTCCGGGTAGCGGCTGCGGTTATGGCATTCAAACCAGGCAGAAACGCCTTTAAGGATCGGGTTCCCTGCCGGCGAAAGTTCATAATCCACACCCTCAAAGCGATTAGGGATTTTCCGCGAAAATTGCGTCGCAAGATCGGCTTGTCCTGCACTCAATACATTAATCACATAATGAGAGTTGCCGGAGAAAAAGGGGAGGCTGCTGGCTGTAGTACCCAGACTCCACAGAACCAATGGCGGATCGAGCGAGACCGAGTTGAATGAGTTGGCGGTGAGGCCAAGCAAACTACCATCTTGCAAACGGGTGGTGATGATGGTCACGCCAGTGGCAAATTGGGATAATGCTTTACGGAAATGTGGCCCGTCGAATTCGCGCGTGGTAGCGCGCGGGGAGCGTCTGAACATCGATGGCCTGTAGGTGTATGTGATTCGGATAGGCGCCATTTTATGCCGAAATCCAATTATTCACTTGAGGCAGGCGACAGTGATGTCGACGCCCTGCTCAGGTGGAGGGAATCGGGCCGCACGCAAGTTCGATTTGCGTTAAAGTTGGCCCACAGTGCAACCATGTTCGGGGAAATGATGAAAACAGAAACCGCAGTACTCGGCGGAGGATGCTTCTGGTGTACCGAAGCCGTCTTTCAGCAGGTCAAAGGTGTTCAGCATGTGGAATCCGGCTATACCGGCGGGCACATGGTTAACCCGACATACGAACAGGTCTGTCAGGGCGTGACGGGCCATACAGAAGTGGTCAAGCTCGAGTTTGATTCTGATGTGGTGAGTTACCGCGACATTCTGGAAATATTTTTCACTATCCATGATCCAACCACCTTGAATCGCCAGGGCAACGATACCGGCACCCAATATCGTTCTGCGATTTATACCGTTTCCCCCGATCAGGCCAACATCGCCAGAACAATCGCCACCGAAATGGCGTGTGTCTGGGATGCGCCTATCGTGACCGAAGTCGCGCCATTAGGTGACTATTACAAGGCAGAGCAATACCATCAGGATTACTTCAATCAACATCCGCTACAAGGGTATTGCGCGTTTGTCGTGGCACCGAAAGTAGCGAAGTTCCGTCAGGTGTTTGCTGAAAAGAGTCTGTCTTAAACGATATCCGACTGTGGGTACATATAGCGGCGCGACCAGTCCAGCGTATCTGCGTTGCGGCCCGCTTTGGCACACACCACCTGATACAGCGAAATCCAGTCGTTCTCAAAAGCGTACGCACTGCCGGCCAGATAAACGCGCCAGATACGGTACAACTTATCATCGACCAATTCCTTGATACGGGCGCTGCCGGTTTCGAAATTATCGGCCCAGATGCTGCAGGTTTTGGCGTAATGGCGGCGCAGATTTTCGAGGTCGAGCGCTTCCAGTCCTCCTTGTTGCATGGCGCTCAGCACCGTACCGATGTGCGGTAGTTCTCCGGCAGGGAAAACATAGTGATCAATAAATTCACCGCCGCCATAAGGGGTTTCACCGTTCTTCACATCGCTGGTCGTGATGCCATGATTGAGCGCCAGGCCGTCTTCTGCCAGTAAATTGTTGATGATGGAAAAATAAGCCGGCAGATTTTTCAGGCCGACATGCTCGAACATGCCGACACTGGTGATGCGGTCGAATGTGCCGCGGGTATCGCGGTAATCCTGCAAACGGATTTCAATGAGGTCGCTCAGACCGGCGGCGGCGACACGTTTCGTCGCCAGTTCGAATTGCTTTTCCGAGAGCGTGATACCAACGCAGTGCGCACCAAATTTTTGCGCAGCGCGTATGACCAGCGCGCCCCAACCACAGCCGATATCCAGTAAACGATCACCAGGACGGACTTGTATCTTGGTCAGGATATGGTCAATTTTCTTTAACTGCGCGCTAGCCAGATCTTCATCGCCATTCTCAAAATAGGCGCAGGAATACACCATATTGGAATCGAGCCATTCGGAATAAAAGGCATTCGACACATCGTAATGATAGTGAATGGCCTCTGCATCCGAGGCTTTGCTGTGGCGTATGGAGCGGGTGATGCGCGCCAGCTTGCCATCCGCTTGCAGTGTCTGTGAGGCCAGAAGATTGGCGATACGGATAATGCTTTTAACCGGGCCTGCGACCTGAATTTTTCCTTCGACATACGCCTCCCCGAGATTGGAGAGTGAAGGATTGAGTAAATAACGCAGAGCTGAAACGTGCGGTACGGTCAGCGTGACTTCCGGCGGTGATGGACTGAAATCAAACGTGCTGCCATTCCATAATTGAAGACGAAGTGGAATGACGGTTTTGCTACGGACGGTGTCAATCCAATTGGCGAGTTTTTTTTCCCAAAACATGGTGTGCTCCTGAGTGATGTATCAAATGGATACCAATCTGATCAGGAGTGGCAAGCTTTGGTTCGGACTTGCGGTTTAGGAAGGTTCTGACTAGGCTACTGCGCGACGCAATCACAGGCCTGGGATTACGTCGCTTGCTACGCTTACTCAGAGGCTCTTTAGGGTTGTAGTCGCTTGATGTGCCATTCCCCTTTTTCTGTTTTGCTGTAAAGAAGACGGTCATGCAGGCGCGATGGACGGCCTTGCCAAAATTCGACTTCATCGGGGATCAGGCGATAGCCGCCCCAATGCGCAGGGCGTACCGGATGCTCTCCCTCGCTTTGTTCCACGCGGGCATATTGTTGTTCAAGCGCTGCGCGATCGGCGATGGGTTGGCTTTGCTGAGAGGCGATCGCTCCGAGGCGGCTGCCCAAAGGGCGGACCGCAAAATAGGCGTCGCTTTCTTCCGCGGATACTTTTTCAACGCGACCTTCAATGCGTACCTGACGTTCGAGTTCTATCCAGTAAAAGAGCAGCGAGGCATAAGGCTGCGCCGCTAGATCAAGACCTTTGCGGCTGTTGTAATTGGTGAACCAGCTGAAGCCTTTTTCATCGGCGTTTTTGATCAGCACGATGCGTGACGAAGGACGACCCTCAGCCGATACGGTAGACAGAGTCATGGTGTTCGGCTCCGGCAATTCGGCCTTGAGCGCTTCATCAAACCAGATGGAAAATTGGGAAAACGGATCGGCGGTCACATCTTGCTCTGCCAGTGTGGCGAGCTTGTATTCTTTGCGGAGGTGGGAGATGGTCATGGGGCGCTATCGTGAAATGGGCGTAACGAAGAAGCATAAGGAACCCAGTGATAAAGGGCTACACAACACAATTGCAGTGCTGCGAAGTTCGTCGTGCGCAAGTGCAAATTATTTCTTGGCTTGCACTTGTGTCGCTCTGTATTTCACCATAGGTTCCTGAAAGTGTCGATGAAGCAAGCTTACTCTCATCGACACTTTGTTGCTTTGAGGCTTTAGTTTTTGATTGCTTCAACCTGAATCGAGAGTGTGACTTGCGGCAAAAACAGGGGCAATCCAATGTTGATGCCGTAGTCGGCGCGGCTGAATTCGGCAGACGCATCGGCGCCGCAAACTTCGCGTTTGAGCATCGGATGCTGGATGCATTTGAACTGGTTGATCGTCAGCGTCAAAGGTTTAGTGACGCCATGCAAAGTGAAATTGCCTTCGACCGAAACCGGTTTGTCACCGTCAAATTTGATCGACGTTCCCTTGAAGTTAGCGGTCGGAAATTGCGCAGCATCGAAGATCTTCGCGGTCTTTGATTCTTCGCTCAGGATGCGATTGCCGAAATCCGCGGAAGACATGTCGATCACGATATCGGCGCTGCCGGTTTTAGCGGCGCGGTCCAATGTGATCTGGCCGCTGGTCTTGGTGAATTTTCCGCGCCATATCGACAGGCCACCCATATGGTCAGCTGCAAAACTGGGATAGGTGTGATTGGGATCGACAGTGTACGTATCAGCAGCCTGGACAGCATTAGCAAACAAACCGAGGGCAATCAGGGAAAACGCAGTGGCAGTATGTTTCATAGGAATTCCTTCGTTGAACGAGCGGGTGAAAAAAACGCCGTGTTATTGCGCGACGATATGAAATTTAATCAGGACTTCATCGGCGACCATGCCGGTATCTTTCCACTCGCCTTCACCGATGTTGTAAGTCAGTCGCTTGATCGGCAAGGTGCCGTCGAACACCTGATTAGCACCGGTTTTGTTGACGGTGAGCGGGAAATGGACTTCGCTGGTTTTGCCTTTGATGGTCAGCTTTCCGGTAACGTCGAATTTGCCGGGCGTGCTTGGTTTGATGCTGGAGGAGATGAAATTTGCCTTGGGAAACTGGGCCGTATTGAACCAGTCTTTTTTCATCACTTCTTTGTTGTATTCGGCTTCGCCGAGATCGAAGCTGGCGATGTTGATATCAATACTGGCTTTGCCGAGTGCCGGCTTCGTCGCATCGAAATCAATGCGGGCATCGAAGCTTTTGAACGTGGCGTCTACCGGCACATTCAATTGTTTGAATGTGATGAGGACGCTGCTTTTTGCCGTATCTGTTTTTAGTGGTGCGGCATGGGCCGTCGCGAAGAGAGTGGTCAAGCAAACAGCCAGACTCAGGCTACGCAGGGCAGAAGTGATATGCATGGAGAAGTCCTTTAAGTCGAGCGATCGAAGTGCTGAAAACTTGAGTGATGTTACGGCAGCATTTTTCGTAGTATGCCGTCGCGATCTATGAACTGATGCTTCAGTGCGGCCAGAACATGCAAGCCGACACCGCCCAGCAGAATCATGTTGAGTACGTAATGGGCGAGTTTCAATATCGGCTTGAGACCGGCGTCAGGCGCCATCAGCACCGGCAGCGGGAAGATGCTCAGATACACGATGGGGACGCCGCTTGCCAGGCTATAAAAATATCCTGAGAGGGGAATGGCGAAGATCAATGCGTACAGCAGCACATGCATCCACCGGGCAGCTTGTTGCTGCCAGTGGGGCATGTGGGTTGGGTAGGTCGGCGAGGGCTGACTCAGTCGCCACAGCAGGCGCAGGCAAGCCAGCGCAAAGATGGTGACGCCTAACCATTTATGCCACGATACGTAACGCAGCTTGGCCGGCGAAAAGGACATATCGACCATCGTCAGACCCAGCGTGAAGGCGACGATGATCAGTAGCGCCACCAGCCAGTGAAAGAAGATGGCGATAAACGAATAGCGTTGCATGCTTGCTTGGGTCATGGTTCAGCTGTCCGTTCTTAGGCTTATTTTTAAGACTTATTTTGCAGGCTTATTTCTCAGACTTATTTCTCAGACTTATTTTGCAGGCTTATATGCGGCTCAGCTGTTCTGCAATGCCAATGTAATTGGCTGGCGTCAGATCCATCAGGCGCTGTTTGGCATCCGCCGGAATGGCCAGACCAGCAACGAAGGTTTGCAGTGCTTCGCGTGAAATGCCTTTGCCGCGGGTCAGTTCCTTCAATTGCTCGTACGGATTTTCTATGCCGTAGCGACGCATTACGGTTTGCACTGGTTCGGCCAGTACTTCCCAGGTGGCGTCCAGATCTTGCGCCAGACGCTCAGGATTGACTTCCAGTTTGTTCAAGCCGCGCAGGCAGCTGTCGTAGGCCAGCACGGCGTAGCCTAAAGCCACACCGATATTGCGCAAGACGGTTGAATCGGTCAGGTCGCGCTGCCAGCGGGAGACGGGCAATTTTTCCGACAAATGTTTGAGCAAGGCATTGGCCAGACCCAGATTGCCTTCGGAGTTTTCAAAGTCGATAGGATTGACTTTGTGCGGCATGGTTGACGAACCGATTTCGCCGGCTTTCAGGCGTTGCTTGAAATAGCCGATCGACACATAACCCCAGATATCGCGGTTAAGGTCGAGCAGGATGGTGTTGGCGCGGGCGATGGCATCGAACAGTTCGGCCATGTAATCGTGCGGTTCGATTTGCGTGGTGTGGGGATTGAAAGTCAGGCCCAGACGCTGTTCGATGACGTCGCGTGAAAATGCTGGCCAGTCGATATCGGGATAGGCGGACAGGTGGGCGTTGTAGTTGCCTACTGCGCCATTCATTTTGCCGAGGATTTCAACGGCGGCGATGCGTTGCACCGCGCGTTGCAAACGAGCAACAACATTGGCGATTTCTTTGCCTAATGTTGTCGGGCTGGCGGGTTGGCCGTGGGTGCGCGACAGCATGGGCAGCGCCGCATGTTCATGCGCCAATGCCGTCAGGCGTGTGATGACCGCTTGCAGCGATGGCAGCAAGACCGTATCGCGCGCGGTTTTGAGCATCATCCCGTGCGAGGTGTTGTTGATATCTTCCGAGGTGCAGGCGAAATGAATGAATTCGGAAGCAGTGACCAGCTCCGGTACATCCTGGACTTGTTCCTTGAGCCAGTACTCCACCGCTTTGACATCGTGATTGGTAACGGCTTCGATTTCCTTGATACGGCTGGCGTCGGCTTCCGAAAATTCGCTGGCGATCCGGTCAAGCAGGACGATGGCGCTGGCGGAAAATGGCGGGATCTCAGCCAGCCCGGCCACGGCCAAGGCTTGCAGCCATGCAATTTCCACTTTGACCCGATGATGCATGAAACCAGCTTCGGACAGGATAGGCCGCAGCAGATCGGTTTTGGACGCATAGCGACCATCTAGGGGGGACAGGGCGGAAAGTGGGGAAAGGGACATGGTGGCAATGGGCAGGAGATGAGAAGAAGGCGACGATTTTACCATTGGGTACCCTTAGTTGCGGTTGTTGTCAAAAGTGGTGCAAAGCACATACAGTAGCGACTGATCCTGTTCCTTTGCAGTCAAACCCCGATGCTATAATCTGCGCATCTATTATCAAACTGCCTATGAAACTCATCGCCTCGCTTGCAAGTCCCTACGTGCGCAAAGTCCGCATCGTCATGCTGGAAAAAAAGATCGACTACGAACTGGTTTTGGAGGACGTGTGGAACGAAGCATCCACCATTCAACAATTTAACCCGCTCGGAAAAGTCCCTTGCCTGATGATGGATGACGGCGGTGCCATGTTCGATTCACGGGTGATCGTGGAGTATCTCGATACTCTGACGCCCGTCGGCAAGCTGATTCCCCCTAATAGCCGTGAACGCGCCGAAGTTAAATGCTGGGAAGCGCTGGCAGATGGTTTGCTCGATGCGGCAGTGCTGGTGCGTCTGGAAAAAACTCAGCGTACAGTCAAGCAGCAAAGTCCTGTGTGGCTGACCCGCCAATGGAGCAAGGTCGATGCCTCGCTGAAGGCAATGTCGGTCGGTCTTGGTGAGCGCGCGTTTTGTGCTGGCAAGAATTACACCTTGGCCGATGTTGCTGTTGGTTGCGCCTTGGGCTGGCTGAGCTTTCGTTTTCCTGAAGTGACTTGGCGCGACGATTATCCCGAGCTTGCCAAATTATTCGATAAATTGTCGGAGCGGCCGTCGTTCAAGGAAACGACGCCGCCTTAAACACAAGCGCGGCAGTCGTTTCGCCGCGCCCTTTCCTTCCCTTTCCTTTCCTTTCCTTATTCTTCCGCCATCTGGCTTTGCAGATAATTCGGCAAGCCTATCTTGTCGATCAGATCGATCTGCGTTTCCAGCCAGTCGATATGCTCTTCCGTATCGTCGAGAATGTACTGAAATAATTCGCGCGACACATAATCGCCGACTTTCTCGCAGGCAGCGATACCTTCCTTGACGGTGACTTGCGCGGCTTTTTCCAGCGCCAGATCGCAGCTCAGCATTTCCGGCGTGTTCTCGCCAATCATCAATTTGTGCAGCGCTTGTAGATTCGGTAGTCCATCGAGCATCAGGATGCGGTCGATCAGCTTGTCCGCATGTTTCATTTCTCCTATGGATTCCTGATATTCCTTCTTGGCGATTTTTTCAAACCCCCAATGCTTGTACATACGGGCATGTAAAAAATACTGATTGATAGCGCTCAGTTCGTTGGTCAACTGGTCATTGAGCAACTTGAGAATAGATGGATCGCCTTTCATGGGAACTCCTGGGTAAGTGAGGGGTGGATAAAGGCAAAAGCAGTTAGCCAGCTGATGGCGGTGCTGTGTCTTTATGGACGAAGATCATAGACTACCGTGGCGGGCTTTTCACCTTCATTTAGCGAGAATCATTCTTGGGAAGCGATGTTTAGTTTACTTCTCAGCTCTTTTTTGCTCGCCACTCCATCTCGTTCTTGTAAAAAAGAAAAACCGTCCTGCGGCACAATTGCGGCAGGACGGGTTGATGCGAAGAGGTGCTTATTTTTTAGGCTCAGTCACAAAGCCAATTTTACTCAGCCCACCTGATTGAGCGGCCGCCATGACTTGCGCGATTTTTTCATACTCGGTGCTGCGTTCCGCGCGCAGATGCAATTCAGGTGCCGGTTGTTTTTGGGCCGCCACGGCGATTCGCTGTTCAAGTTGGCCGGCATCGACCAATTCCTCGTTCCAATAGGTCTTGCCTTGGGCATCGATGGACAGGTTGATATTTTCAGGCTTGGTCTGATCGGGTTGATTGGTGGCGCGCGGCAAGTCGATCTTGACCGCGTGGTTCATGACCGGAATCGTCATGATGAAGATGATCAACAGCACCAGCATCACGTCTACCAAGGGTGTGGTGTTGATTTCGGGATTGAAGTCGTCGTCCGCATCGGACAGGGATCCCATCGCCATTACGCACCTCCGACGGCGCTTAGCCTGGGGCCTTTGTTATGGACGCCACCTTCATCATTGTTGCCTGAGCGTGAACCGGTGACGAACAGGGCGTGCAGGTCAAAACCGAATTTATTGAGTTTGGCGATCAGGGTTTTGTTGCCGCGGACCAAGGCGTTATAGCCGAAGGTGGCAGGAATCGCGACGGCCAGTCCCAGTGCCGTCATGATGAGCGCTTCGCCGACCGGCCCTGCCACCTTGTCGATGCTGGCCTGTCCTGACGTGCCGATGGCGACCAGTGCATGATAAATGCCCCAGACAGTGCCGAACAATCCTACGAAGGGGGCGGTGGAGCCGACTGATGCCAGCACGGCCATGCCGGCTTGCAGCTTGCCTGTAACGTCGTCGATTGACTGGCGCAGCGAAAGGGTTATCCAGTCACTTACCGATAGGGCATCGTGCAGATGGCCCTTGTGGGCATGGTGATGGCTCATCCCATTGATGCCTGCTTTGGCTACGTCGGCAAAGGGATTGTCCGCGCCGAGCGTGAGCACGCCACTGTCGAGGCTGGTGGTGTCCCAGAATGCGTGTCCTGCGGCATGGGCCGGCGAACGGTAGCGTAGTAGCTGCACTGCCTTGGTCAGAATGACGTACCACGAGGCGACCGACATGGCCAGCAGCAGCATGGCGACTGTTCTGATGACGATATCGCCCTGCGTCCAGAGGCTTTCCAATCCGTAAGGATTTGCTTCCATGATGTTTCCTTTTGAATGATGCTGATTGATATGGGAGAAATTGCTAAGCTGTGTTGCGGCTATTTTTGATGGTAGTTAGTTATTCAGTCGGAATGCCAGGGGAACGGTTGCGGCTACCCGCAGTGATATGCCATTTTCCATATAGGGCTTGAAAATCCAGCGCAAGACGGCCACTCGTGCGGCTTCATCCAGCCGGGGCCAGCCAGAACTTTTTTTCACGGTGACGCTATCAGGAAGGCCTTTTTCATTAATGACGACGCGTAATTCGACCTTGCCTTCTTCGCCCATGCGTTTGGAGACCGAGGGATAGGTGGGCGGTGGGTTGGCGATATATTCCACGCCGCTAGTGACGGTTTTTGGCACAGCTGGACTAGTCGAAGTTGCAGTCGGCAGGGCCACTGGCGGGCTGGCTTCCTGTGGTGGTGTTGACGCTGTGGCGATGGCCGTCGGGGATGGTGTGTTTGGCACGGGCATCGGCAACGGCGTCGGGCGCGGTGGAGTAACAGACGGCTTTGCGAGTTTGACGACTTTGGGTGTTGTTGTCTTAGGAACACTGGGTGCGGGTGGATGCTCAGGCGTGATGAGTGATGCGAATATTTCCTTCGGTTGCGTTGGCATGACCCGATTGATCAGTCCACTTTTCAGCGCAGAGAACAGCAGCAGATGCAATAAAACGATCAGGCCGAGTGGTCCGATTTTTTTAAGCGGGTGGAAAATGGTCGTCGGAAAGCTAGTGAGATGGAGCAAATTCGGGTTCATGTGGTGGCGGTTCAGGCCGCACTGGCATTGGGGTGAAAGGAAAGCATGTGCAATGCATGTGACGGTCTGGCCGGGGCCGCTGACTTCAGGCATTCCTGCACGATTTGCCGGGCGCATGAACCGCACTTTCCGCAACAAGCGGCGACACCAAAATTATTCCGCAGTTCTGCCATGGATGTCATGCCGCCATTGACTGCCTGGCGGATGGTACGGTCGGAGACGTTGTTACAAACACAGACGATCATGGTGTGCCCTCTTGCCGGTTGCCCGGCTTTTTATGGATCTGGCCAATATGGAAAAATAAAAATGGAAAAATCAGGGTGAGACTCTATGAATACTTTCTCTGGCTGATTAACCAGCCCTGGGATGCATTACGCCGATTTCACCCCGGAGACGATGCGTGAAAAAAATGTCAGTTTTTCCGGTCGCGGCATGGTTCGTTCAACGATTGCCGCCCATTGTTCAGACAGTTGAAGGCAGGTTGCGCGAAGAACGGGTGCCAGATTCGGCAGATCGGCCAGCGCTTTCAGATGCCGTTCAATGACCGATGCCAGCTTTACGCAACTACTGCTTTCATTGGTGTTCGCGGTGTAATGCGACATCAGATGCAACACGGCGGAGACAAGTAATTCCGGTTGTGCCGGTGCGTTATTCGGTTCCAACATGGTTTGTTCGATCGCCATCACATTCTCCTTGGGAGAGTTGGATGCTGGCTGAGATGCCGACGATATCCGGCATCTGGCTGGCGTTGTCGTTGTCAGTTTATTACGCAGTTAAAATCAGTTTGTTCAGCTGGGTCAGCCGTAATTTGTAAATACGGCCGCCGTGATCGATTTCGAGTTCACGCATTTGTCGGAACAGATCTTGACTCTTAATCCGAGTAATCGGTGAGCCGTCGGCAGATGTGGCGGGGGGGCTTGAGTGCTTGGTGTTTGGCTGATGCATCATATGATTCATGAAAACCTCCTATTGAATGCGAACAATTCTTATTTAGATTATTCAACATTTATAAAGCGATTGCAAGGGAATTCCTATTTTGTTTTGTGGAAGAAAAGCGACCCCGAATGCAAAACGCTCCGCAGGCAGGGCCGACGGAGCGTTCAGGAGTGCGCGCAAGACCAGCGCGCTTATGTTGTCCAGGGGGCGTTTAGCCGGCGGTTTCTATAATTCCACCGCCTAAGCAAATATCGCCATCGTAGAGCACCGCCGACTGGCCCGGCGTCACAGCCCATTGCGCTTGTTCGAACTGCAGGCCGAAGTGAGCGTCGTCGATGTTCTGCAACTCGCAGACGACATCGCTCTGGCGATAGCGCGTTTTGGCCGCCAGCAGCCCATTTTGAGGGGCATGGCCGGCAACCCAACTGATCTGGCTGGCGGTCAGCGCCGGTGCCAGCAGCCACGGATGGGCATGGCCTTGCACGATATAGAGCGTGTTGGTCAGCACATCTTTCCTTGCTACATACCAGGCATCGCCCTTGCCATCCTCATTCTGATGCGCTTTCAGACCGCCTATGCCGATACCTTTGCGCTGACCCAGCGTATAAAAACTCAAGCCCACATGCTCGCCGATAGTGACGCCGTCAGACGTCTTGATCGGGCCCGGCTGGTAGGACAGATAGCGGTTCAGAAATTCGCGGAAGGGGCGTTCGCCAATGAAACAAATCCCGGTCGAATCCTTTTTAGCGGCATTCGGCAGATGCAAGCGTTCCGCAATGGCACGCACTTCGGTTTTTTGCATCTCTCCAAGCGGGAACAGGGTGTTGGCCAATTGTTGCTGGCTGAGCCGATGTAAAAAGTAGCTTTGGTCTTTGCTTGCATCGAGTGCCTTGAGCAATTCGAAACTCCCCGCCATATTTTGACGCACACGAGCGTAATGACCAGTCGCAATCAAATCTGCGCCCAGCGACATTGCGTGATCCAGAAATGCCTTGAACTTGATTTCCGCATTGCACAGCACATCGGGATTGGGAGTTCGTCCCGCCTGGTATTCGCGCAGAAACTCGGAAAACACCCGGTCCTTGTACTCAGCGGCAAAATTCACTGCCTCGATATCGACGCCGACCACATCGGCGACGCTCACGGCGTCTATCCAATCCTGACGCGTTGAGCAATATTCATCGTTATCTTCGTCTTCCCAGTTCTTCATGAACAGGCCGATGACTTCATAGCCTTGCTCTTTCAGCAGCCATGCCGTAACCGACGAGTCGACGCCGCCAGACATGCCGACCACTACTTTTTTCTTGCTCATGGAAAACTCCCTGCGCCGGTTGCAAGCGGCGACAGTTGTCGGGAGGAGAATATCCGAACGGGGTCGCGCATACTATTCATCAGGCATAATCAACTTTTTAAACGATAGTCATTTTACCGTGGCTGCAGAAGGTCGTCGGTCTGGCAGCGCCAATGTGAGGTTTATACCCTCAGAACATGATTTTGGCGGGACTGTTTCCAGGCAAGACATCAGCGTTATCTATAACAAAGGGGTCGTAATGAAATTAGGAATACCGACGGAAAGCCGGGATGGGGAAACCAGAGTTGCCGCCACGCCAGAAACAGTCAAAAAGTTGATTGCAGCCAAGCATCAGGTACTGGTGCAAGCCGGTGCGGGTATCAACGCCAGTATTACTGATGAGGCCTACCTCGCTGCCGGTGCCACCATAGGCAGCGCTGCCGAAGCTTTCGGTGCAGAGGCCGTGCTGAAAGTGCGCGCCCCGAGCGCCGCTGAACGCGATTTACTCAAATCCGGCACCGTCGTGGTCGGCATGCTCAATCCTTTCGACGCCGACAATACTGCGGCGCTGGCCGCCGCCGGCCTGACTGCCTTCGCCCTTGAAGCCGCGCCACGTACTTCGCGCGCGCAATCGATGGATGTGTTGTCCTCACAAGCCAATATCGCCGGCTACAAGGCGGTGCTGATGGCCGCCAATACCTATCAGCGTTTCATGCCGATGCTGATGACCGCCGCCGGCACCGTCAAGGCGGCGCGTATTCTGATCATGGGCGCAGGTGTTGCCGGCTTGCAGGCGATTGCCACGGCCAAGCGCCTGGGCGCAGTGATTGAAGCCTCCGACGTGCGTCCCGCCGTCAAGGAACAAATCGAATCGCTGGGAGCTAAATTCCTCGATGTGCCTTTCATTACCGAAGAAGAAAAAGAAATTGCGCAAGGCGTCGGCGGATACGCCCGTCCCATGCCCGCCGACTGGATGCGGCGGCAGGCCGAACTGGTACATGAGCGTGCCAAGCAGGCCGACATCATCATCACTACCGCACTCATTCCGGGTCGCAAAGCACCGGTACTGATTAGCGAAGAGACCGTCAAAGCCATGAAACCCGGCTCGGTGATTCTCGATATGGCCGTGGATCAGGGCGGTAATTGTCCTCTGTCCGAATCAGGAAAGACCGTGATCAAGCACGGCGTACACATCATCGGTGAAGGCAATCTGGCGGCGCTGGTAGCGGCCGATGCCTCGGCCTTGTATGCACGCAATGTCCTCGATTTCCTCAAGCTGATTGTCGATGCCGAAGGCAAGCTGGTCATCAATCGGGAAGACGATATTGTCGCCGCTACGTTGCTGTGCAGCGGCGGTGAAGTGCTGAGAAAATAAAATACCGGGGACGGGCAAGCTGGCTTATCACTAGTGCCCGCTTCCCAACATCAAACGAAACAAAACAGGAACACTATGCAACGAATCATGCTGCGCGCGAAAATCCATCGCGCCACCGTCACTCAATGTGATCTCAATTATGAAGGTTCATGCGGTATCGACCAGGACCTGCTCGATGCAGCAGATATTCGCGAATTCGAAAAAATCGAACTCTACAATATCAATAACGGCGAACGTTTTTCGACCTACGCCATTCTCGGCAAACGCGGCAGCGGCGAAATTTCGCTCAACGGTGCGGCGGCGCGGCGCGCGCAACTGGGCGATCTGATGATCATCTGCACCTATGCGCCGATGAGCGATAGCGAAATTGCCGGCTACAAGCAAAAGATCGTTTTCGTCGATGAAAAAAATCACATCACCAGCCTGAAGCCCGTCTAACTCACGGTGCCGCATAGCGGCCTGTCAAAAAGGAAATCCTCATGGAAATCAGTCATACCGTTATAAATCTGATCATTTTCGTGCTGGCCATCTACGTGGGCTATCACGTCGTCTGGACAGTGACGTCGGCTTTGCACACGCCCCTGATGGCGGTGACGAATGCCATCTCGGCCATCATCATCATCGGTGCCATGCTGGCGGCCGGCCTGACCGAGGGACTGGTTGGCCAGGTCGCCGGCACGCTGGCAGTGACGCTGGCGGCGGTCAACGTCTTCGGCGGGTTCATGGTGACGCAGCGCATGTTGGAAATGTTCAAGAAAAAAGAACCCAAGATCAAGACAGATAAGGCAGGGGCATAAGCATGAGCATGAATCTCGTCACTTTGTTGTATCTGGTTGCGTCGGTCTGTTTCATTCAGGCGCTCAAGGGTTTGTCGCATCCGTCGACAGCACGGCGCGGCAATGCCTTCGGCATGATCGGCATGGCGGTGGCTGTCGTCACCACGCTGGCGCTGATGGTGCGTTTGCAAGCCGATCTCGCTCACAGCGGCATCGGTTTGTGGCTGGTGGTGGGCGGTGTGGTCGTCGGCGGCAGCATCGGGGCTTATCTCGCGAAAAGCGTGGAAATGACCAAGATGCCGGAACTGGTTGCGGCCATGCATTCCCTGATCGGTCTGGCGGCAGTGTGTATCGCAGTTGCTGCCGTGTCGGAGCCCTGGGCCTTCGGTATCGCGGCGCATGGCGAGGCGCTGCCTATCGGTAACCGTATCGAATTGTTCATCGGCACCTTTGTCGGCGCGATTACGTTTTCCGGTTCTATCATTGCCTTCGGCAAGTTGTCCGGGAAATATAAATTCCGTTTGTTCCAGGGCACGCCGGTCAGTTTTACGGGTCAGCATTTCGTCAATCTGGTGCTGGCAGTGGCAATGATCGGTTTTGGCGTGATTTTTGTGCTGACGCAGCACTGGCTGCCGTTCATTCTGATGACCGCCATCGCGTTTGCTCTGGGTGTGCTGATCATCATCCCGATTGGTGGCGCGGACATGCCGGTGGTGGTGTCGATGCTCAACAGCTATTCCGGCTGGGCAGCGGCAGGTATTGGCTTCTCGCTGAATAATCCTATGCTGATCATCGCCGGTTCGCTGGTGGGGTCGAGCGGGGCGATTCTGTCTTACATCATGTGCAAGGCGATGAATCGTTCCTTCTTCAACGTGATTCTGGGCGGCTTCGGCGGCGAACCTGCTTCGGCAGCAAGCGCCGGGGCGCAAGCGCAACGGCCGGTCAAGACCGGTTCTCCTGATGACGCCGCTTTCCTGATGAGCAATGCGGAAACCGTGATCATCGTCCCGGGCTATGGTCTGGCGGTGGCGCGTGCGCAGCATGCTCTCAAAGAATTGACCGAGAAGCTGACGCAAAAGGGCGTCATCGTCAAATACGCCATTCATCCGGTGGCCGGTCGTATGCCAGGACACATGAACGTGCTGCTGGCAGAAGCCGAAGTGCCTTACGACCAGGTGTTCGAGATGGAAGACATCAACAGCGAGTTCAGTCAGGCCGACGTAGTGCTGGTGCTGGGGGCGAACGATGTGGTCAATCCGGCGGCGAAAGATCCGAAGTCACCGATTGCCGGTATGCCGATTCTGGAGGTCTACAAAGCCAAGACCGTGATCGTCAACAAGCGCTCGATGGCTTCCGGTTATGCCGGGCTGGACAATGAACTGTTCTACATGGACAAGACCGTGATGGTGTTCGGCGATGCCAAGAAGGTGATCGAGGACATGATTAAGGCAGTGGAGTAAGCGGACGGTAAATTCTGTTCTGCCGGCTTGCAGCCGGATCCTTCGATACGGAGCTTGCGCTCCTACTCAGGACGAACGGTTGGCTATGCATCTATCTGGATACAATACTTGCCGCTGATTGCACCAACCAGAATGCAGCAATTCCTGCTGATGGAGCCAAGACTCAGCCAGAATGCAACAATTCCTGCTGATGGAGCCAAGAGTCAACCAGAATGCAGCAATTCCTGCTGATGGAGCCAAGAGTCAACCAGAATGCAGCAATCCTGCTGATGGAGCCAAGAGTCAACCAGAATGCACCGCTTCCTGCTGATGGGGCCAAGCGTTAAGCTGAATGCACCACTTCCTGCTGATGGAGCCAAGAGTCAACCAGAATGCACCGCTTCCGGCTGATGGAGCCAAGAGTCAACCTGAATGCAGCAATTCCTGCTGATGGAGTCAAGAGTCAACCTGAATGCACCACTTCCTGCTGATGGAGCCAAGACTCAGCCAGAATGCGCCACTTCCTGCTGATGGAGCCAAGACTCAGCCAGAATGCGCCACTTCCGGCTGATGGAGCCAAGAGTTAACCTGAATGCACCACTCCCGCTGATGGGGCCAAGCGTTAATCTGAATGCACCACTCTCCGTTCGTCCTGAGTAGGGATGAAATCCCGTATCGAAGGATCCGGCTGCAAGCCGGGTTGTTGTCAGCAGTCTGAAATGCCGTTCAGTGAGAGCTGAGCGGCATTTTCATTTGAGGGCGTCTTTGATGAAGCGGTGGAAGAAACAGCGGAAACGGCGATGCGGCGCAATCGCGCTTGCTTAGCGCCAGCCGAACATCATCTGTTGCGCCAGCAAACGTCTTGCCGGGGCAACGGTATCAATCAGCCCCAGCGACAGTCCGAGCAGACTTTGCGAGGGGGCGTGATCCGGCGTCGCGGCGAAAATGCGCGCCATGACGTCGGTCAGCGTGATGGTGGCGCGGCGGTCGGCTTGTCGTTGGCTGGAAAACTCTTGCAGCGCGGCAGGATCGGCGCGTCGTGCCAGCAAACGCGCCAGCACGCGGGCATCGCGCAAACCGAGATTCAATCCTTGTCCTGCTACCGGATGCAGGGTTTGTGCGGCATTGCCTATCGCCACCATGCGGGTGGCGGCCGCAGGTCGGGCGTTCAGGCCAAGCGGATAGGCGTGACGTTTTTCTATCGACAGAAAACGTCCTAGCCGGTCGCCAAACGCCGTTTGTAATTCCTGCAGAAACGCAGCGTCATCGAGATTTTGCACCCGTTCCGCGCTGGCCGGACGCATGCACCACACCAAGGCATATCCTCCGTCCTGCGGCAACAGCGCCAGCGGTCCTTCCGAGGTGAATCGCTCGAAGGCGCGATGCGGCAGCGCGGTACTGGTGCGCACATGACTCACCAGCGCGACCTGTTCGTAATCGCGGTGCTGCGTTCTGGCAGTTTGTTCGGCGAATACGCCGCCTTCGGCTTGCACCACGATGCCGGCACGCAAGCAGCGGCCATCGGCCAGTTGTACTGCCACGGCATCGGCTTGTTCGGTGAGGGCGTCGATTCGTACCGGACGTATCGCCACAGCGCCGCTGCGTTCGGCAGCCTCCGCCAGCGCGGTTACCAGCGTGCCGTAGCGGGTGACATAACCGAGTGCGGGTAAACGGTAGTCGTCGCACTCGATTAGCGCACGGCCGAAATGACCGCGTCGCGAGACATGGATCTGATGAATGGCGTCAGCCTGCAATGGCCAAGCACCGACACGCTCCAGAATCTGGCGGCTGCCAAAAGACAGGGCGATCGAGCGCGGGTCTCGTACCGATTCATCTGCGCTGCGGGCATCGACCAGTGCGATGCGTTGCGGCGCAGCGCCAAATTGCACCATCAGCGCGGCAGTGGCGAGTCCGACCGGCCCGGCGCCGCAGATCAGTACATCGAAATCAGTGGGGACGGTCTGTTGCATTTAATGCCTCATCAATTGTTCGATACCTTCGACGGTATTGGGAACGCCTTGGGTAAGGATTTCGCAACCGTCCGGTGTGACGTGGGCGTCGTCCTCGATACGGATGCCGATATTCCAGTACTGTTCCGGCACGCCCGGCGCAGGTCGTACATAAATGCCCGGCTCGACCGTGAGTACCATGCCCGGCTGGAGCGCACGCCACGGTTTGGCACCGCTGGCATCGGGCGCGGCGCGGTATTCGCCGACGTCATGCACGTCCATGCCCAGCCAGTGGCCGGTGCGGTGCATGTAGAACTGGCGATAGGCGTCACTGGCGATGGCGTCGTCGAGGGTGCCGACTTTATTGCGGTCGAGCAGACCGGTATCGAGCATGCCCTGGGCCAGTACGCGGACGGCGGCGTCGTGCCCGTCCATGAAGCCGCGGCCAGGACGGGTAAGCGCAATGGCGGCTTGCTGCGAGGCCAGCACGATGTTGTACAACTCTTTTTGCGGGCCGGAAAATTTGCCATTGACCGGGAAGGTGCGGGTGATGTCGGCGGCATAGCTGTCGAGTTCGCAGCCGGCATCAATCAGGACCAGATCGCCGTCTTTCAATTCCGCATCGCCGGCCCGATAGTGCAGCACACAGGAGTTGGAGCCGGCCGCGACGATGGAACCATAGGCCGGATATTGCGAGCCATTGCGTCGGAATTCATGCAGCAGTTCTGCTTCCAGATGGTATTCGCGCAGACCGGGGCGCGACAGTTGCATGGCCCGGCAGTGCGCTGCGGAGGAGATGTCGGCGGCGCGCTGCATGGTGGCGATTTCGCCGGCATCCTTGAACATCCGCATTTCATCGAGCAGCACATGCACATCGTGAATGCTGGCCGGTGCGCTCACTCCGCTACGACCCAGGGCGCGCACGCCTTGCAGCCAGTCTTGCAGTTGGATGTCGCGCTTGTTGTCCAGACCCAGTGTGTAGAAAACGGCGGGGGCATCGGCCAGCAGTTGCGGCATTTTTTCATTCAGTGCGGCAACCGGAAAAGCTTCGTCGAAACCGAATTCGACACGCGCTGCATCGGGACCATGACGATAACCATCCCAGATTTCGCGGTCGAGGTCTTTGTCGCGACAAAACAAGATGCAGCGGTTTTGCTTGCCGGCGATCAGCACCAGTACGGCATCCGGTTCCATGAATCCCGACAGGTAATAAAAGTAGCTGTCGTGACGATAGGGGTAGTCGGCGTCACGGTTGCGCATGACTTCGGGTGCGGTGGGGATGATGGCGACGCCGCCGCCGCGTGCCTGCATCTGTGCCAGCAGTCGTGCGCGACGTTCTGTGTAGGGGGATAAGGTGGTGGCGAGTGTCATGAGTTTTTCCCTGGTGGAGCGTTCAGTTCCTGTAAGTGTTCGACGGTGCCGACGTTGAACCACGGGCCGCGATACAACTCTCCGCCGAGCAGGCCACGGTCGGCATAATCACGCAGCAAGGTGACTAACTTGGCGTGGGTGCCGGCGGGGATGGCGTCAAACATTTGCGGGCGGAAAACGCCGATGCTGCTGTAGGTGTACATCTGCTCACCTTGATTGGCCAGGGCATAGCTGTGCAGCGCGAAGTCGCCTTGCGGATGGTAGGGCGGATTTTTGACCAGATACAGCCAGGCGGCGTCGCGCTGATTTTCCGGGAGCGGATTGCCCCAGAAGTCATTGTCGGCCAGCGCGGTTTTCACTTGTTCAAAATCGAAATGCGGACAATAGATATCGCCTGCCAGCGCCACAAAGGGCTCTTCGCCGAGCAGATGACGGGCCTGCGCCACGCCGCCGGCAGTTTCGAGCGCGACGGTTTCGGGCGAATACACGATGTTGGCGCCGAAGCGTTCGCCGTTCCCCAATGCCTCTTCCAGCATGTGACCAAGGTGGGCGTGGTTGATGACGATGTCGGTAATGCCGGCGCGTACCAGTCCGAGAATTTGCCAGACGACCAGCGGCCGTCCACGTACTTTGAGCAGGGGTTTCGGGCAGGCGTCGGTCAGTGGACGCATGCGCTCGCCGCGTCCGGCGGCGAAGATCATGGCCTTCATGCGGAGGCTCCGGTGCGGTGATGGGCGTGAGGCGCCCTCAAAATGTGTAGCCGACTTGTGGTTGCTTGTTTTCCAGCTGTTCAAGCACTCTGACCAGCGGCATCAGCATGGGATAGCGGCGCGCTGTTCTAAGGACGTAGTCCATCACCAGCGGGAGATCCTTGAGATAGGCGTCCTTGCCGTCGCGGTGGTGCAGGCGGGCGAAGATGCCGAGTATTTTCAGATGGCGTTGCAGTCCCATCCATTCGAAGTCGCGGTAAAAACTATCGATGTCGGGCGCGACTTGCAGACCGGCGCGGCGGGCGCGCTCCCAGTAACGGATGCTCCAGTCCAGTACCAGTTCTTCATCCCACTGGACATAGGCATCGCGCAGCAGGGACACCAGATCATAGGTGATGGGGCCGTAGACGGCATCCTGAAAATCCAGCATGCCGGGATTGCCTTCCGACAGCACCATCAGGTTGCGCGAGTGGTAATCGCGATGCACGTAGACCTGTGTCTGCGCCATGTTATTGGCCAGCAGGGTGTCGAATACTTTGTCGAGCATCTCATTTTGCTTGGGGCTCAGCGTCGCGTTCAGATGCTTGCCGATATACCACTCGGGAAACAGCTTGAGTTCGCGCAGCAGCATGGCGCGGTCGTATTCGGGGAGCACATCCGGCTGGCTTTGCGTCTGCAACAGGATCAGGGCATCGATGGCGTCCATGTACATAGCGTGGGCGTTGTCGGCATTGAGTTGTTGCAGGTAGGTGGTCGAACCGAAGTCCGCGAGCAGCAGGAAGCCCTGTTCGATGTTCTGAGCAATGATCTGCGGCACCGAAGCGCCCGTGTCAGAGAAAACGGCGGCGACATGCAGGAAGGGACGTACATCTTCCTGCGGCGGCGGGGCGTCCATCACGATGAGCGTACCGCCGGCGACCGTATCCACCCGGAAATAACGGCGGAAGCTGGCGTCGGCCGAGGCAGGGCGCAGGGTGTCGGTCAGTACTGGCGAATCGGGCAGTGCGGCCAGCCAGTGAGTGAGTTGTGTGAGGCGAATATCAGTGGAGATGTGGGTAGCGGGCATGGACGGCAGAGGAATTCTCTTGGTGGCAGTGTAGTTCCCCTATAATAAGGGATTACTCTTTAAAAAATCGCTCGCTATGGTGTTTGACTGCTTTTTTTCATGATCCGCTTTAATAAACATTCCCTACAGCGGCGATTATTTCGCATTTGTGCCTTGTTGCTGGCTTCCTCGCCCGCAACCGTACCCCTGTCGGCGAAAGCGGCCTCTTCCGGCAACGATTTGCCGGTGACGGTCACCGCCGAACAAATTACGGGGCGGCCCGACCGTCAGGTGAATCTGGATACGGATGTCGTCGTCGTCAAGGGGGCGACAACGCTGCAGACCGACAAGGCTGTGTACCGGATCATCCAGGACGAAGTCGACGCCACCGGACATATCTGGATGAAACGGCTGGGCGACAATTACACGGGGGATGAGGGCACGATCAATCTCGAGTCCGGCGCTGGTTATATTTCGCACCCGACCTATTTGCTGAAATCCAATGGCGGGCGCGGCAAGGCAGAGCGGGTGGATTTTCTGTCGGATGAAGAGGCAGTGATCAATCAGGGTACCTACAGTACTTGCGAAGCTCCCGATCCGGACTGGTATCTGCGCGGTAGCAGTTTCGATCTTGATACGGCCAAGGATGAAGGCGTGATGTATTCGGGCGTTGTTTACTTTAAGGGCGTACCGATACTGGCGGCTCCTGTCATGTCGTTCCCTTTGTCCGATCAGCGCGTGTCCGGCGTGCTGCCGCCGACCATCGGCACAACCAGTACCGGCGGACTCGAAGTTACTGTGCCGTACTACTTTAATATCGCCCCCAATCGCGACCTGACCTTGTATCCCCGAATGATTTCCAAGCGGGGTCTGCAAATGGGTGCGGAAGCCCGTTATCTGGGGCCCAACTACGCCGGTCAGACCAACGTGGAATTTATCCACGATCGGATGACGCAAACCGAACGCTATTCCTTGTCATCCGTGCATACCCAGGCTTTGATGCCGAATCTGGTGTTTGCATGGAACGTGAACAAAGCATCGGACAATGATTATCCCAACGATTTTGCGCAATCCATCACCGCCAGTCGGCAGCGCTTGCTGACACGCGATGTCAGCCTGACTTACACCAGTACCTACTGGAGCACGGCAGCCCGCGTTTCCAAATATCAGTTGCTGCAGGATGTAGATAATCCCATCAGCAAACCCTATGACCGCGTGCCCCAGCTGACACTGACCGGCAGTCGCCTCGATGTGGGAGGTTTCGATTTCAATTTCAATTCCGAAATTACCCGGTTCAAAACCGATACGGCGGGTCTGGCGACCGGCGATCGCCTGTACGCTACGCCATCGATGTCGTATCCGATTATCCGGCCAGGGTATTACATCACGCCGAAGGTCATGCTCGACGCCACCAACTACCGGCTGGACACTATTGCGCCGGGTGGTCAAACCAATTTCACCCGGGTAGTACCGACTGTTTCGGTGGACAGCGGCCTGACCTTCGAGCGCGAGGCTTCGCTGTTTGGCCGCTCTGTCACGCAGACACTGGAGCCGCGACTGTTTTATGTGCGCACACCCTACCGCGATCAAAATCCGAATATCTATCCGGTGTTCGATACCGGCCTGGCCGATCTGAATTTCGCCTCGATCTTCAGTGAAAACCGTTTCGTCGGGCATGACCGTATCAGCGATGCGAATCAAATCACGACAGGCGTCGTCTCGCGCTTCATTGAGGAGTCGGGGCTGGAGCGCTTGCGTCTGGCGGCCGCTCAGCGCTTCAATTTTGTCGATCCGAAAGTGCTGCTTTACACGACGGAAAAGGCAACCACCAGCAAAACTGATTTACTGCTGTCGGCAGGGGGGCAGATTACGCGTACGCTGTCTGTCGACAATACGATACAGTACAGTGAAAGTCTCGCGCAGTTGCAGCGCGCGACGTATAGCGCCCGCTGGCAACCTGCTCCGAAAAAAGTGCTGAACCTGACGTACCGTTTCGACCGTACGGCAAGTTATCAGGCTTTGTACACCGGCAGCACAACCACACCCTCCTCCTTTGCGCTGAAGCAATATGAGATTTCGGGACAGTGGCCCCTGACCAACCGTTGGTACGGTGTGGGACGGATCAATTACTCGGTTCCGGACAAAGCCATTGCCGAAGGTCTGCTGGGTATGGAATACAAGGCCGATTGCTGGGTGTTCCGTGTCGCAGCACAGCGCATACCGACGTCCACTTCAAAAGCGACAACATCGTTTTTCGTGCAACTTGAATTAAATGGTTTTTCCAAGATCGGCTCGAATCCGCTTGATGCACTTGCCACGGTGCCCGGTTATCAGCTGATCAATCGACCTGATGTGACGCCTGCTTTTTAACGCTTAGTTGCCTGAGCTCAGTTGCTTGAACTCAGTTGTCTGAACTTAGTTGTCTGAACCTTATTGATTCACTTTTTTATGAACCCTCTCTCAATCATGCGGAATCATTCCCTTCATCGTTTTAGTATCCGCATTGCACTGCTTGGCCTGACTTGCTGCATAGCAGCCGCGGCTTACGCGCAAACGGCAGCGGCACCTGTCGCGGCGGCCAGCAGTCCGCGTCAACAGATACAGCCAGTCGATTTTATCGTGGCCGTAGTCAACAGCGAAGTGATTACCCAGCGCGAATTGCTGAGTCGGCTGAGTGACGTGGAAAAACGCCTGTCGGCGCAGGGCGGTGCGATGCCACCTCGGGGACAGCTGCAAAAGCAGGTGCTCGAACGGATGATTGTCGAACGCGCACAGGCGCAGCTGGCCAAAGAGTCCGGCGTCGCTATCGATGACACCATGCTGGATCGCGGACTGACCCGTATCGCCGAGCAAAACAAGCTCACGCTGGTGCAATTGCGCGCTCAGCTTGAGCATGACGGCATGAACTACGCCTCTTTCCGCGAAGACATCCGCCGTGAAATGCTGACTCAGCGCCTGCGTGAACGGGAAGTCGATAACAAGGTTCAGGTTCTGGAATCGGAAGTCGATAATTACCTCGCGGCAGAAAAAAATACACAGGCCACGCAGGAACTTAATGTGGCGCAAATTCTGATCACGACCCCCGAAAATGCCTCGCCGGAACAACTATTGCAACGGCGTGAACGCGCCGAAGACGTGTTGCGGCAATTGAAAACCGGCGGTGATTTCGCCAAGCTGGCCGCAGTGTATTCCGACAGCACCGACGCGTTACAAGGCGGCGATCTCGGTTGGCGCGCCGGAGATCGACTGCCGGAACTATTCGTGACAGCGGTCGCCAGTTTGCAGCCGGGTCAGGTATCGGCTCTGGTCAGAAGCAATAATGGTTTCCATATTTTGAAACTGCTCGGTCGCCGTTCTGCCGGTGCCGCTTCCATTGCTGCTTTGCCGGCAGTGCAACAAACGCATGTCCGGCATATTCTGATCAAGCTCAATCAGGTCGTTACTGCCAACGATGCGCGGCGCAAGCTGCTGGAAATCAAGGACAGACTCGACCACAAGGCGGCCACTTTTGAAGAATTGGCGAAGTTGTATTCCAACGATCTGTCGGCCAGCAAGGGAGGCGATCTGGGCTGGGTTTATCCCGGCGATACAGTGCCCGAATTTGAACGTGCGATGGATAAGCTCAAGCCGGGTGAAATCAGTGAGCCGGTCGAAACGCCGTTCGGTTTCCATCTGATCGAAGTGGTAGAACGCAAAACCGATGATGCTTCGAAAGAACGTCAGCGGCAAGCGGCGCGGCAAGCATTGCGCGAACGCAAAATACAAGAGGCGACGGATGACTGGATGCGCCAGGTACGCGACAACGCCTATGTCGAATACCGCAACGATCAGGATTGATGTCTACTCCCCCACTTGAGCAAACAGGACTGAATCCACCAGCAGCCGTCACGCCTATCCGCCGACCCGTTCTCGCCATCACCTGTGGAGAACCGGCCGGAATCGGCCCGGAAATCGCTCTCAAGGCGGCATGGGAATTGCGCGGCGAGATATGCTCGGTGCTGATTGGCGACGCAGCCTTTCTGGCGCAAGCCGCCGCAGAGATCGATCCTGCAATTCGCTTGTCGGCTTTATCCCAGCAGGACTTTCGCAACAACGGCGTTCCGACGTTTGCCGATCAGCGACTGGTTGCCATCGATTGCCAGTGGCCGCGCATGGTGCATCCGGGCCGCTTAGACGCCGGCAACGGTGTGGCGGTATTGCGTACGTTGGACATTGCTATTGATGGCGCGCTGGCGCACCGGTTTGAGGGCATCGTCACGGCACCGCTGCAAAAAAGCACCATCAACGATGCCGGGATTGCCTTCACCGGACACACCGAATATCTGGCGCAACGTACCGGCACTGAGCACGTCGTGATGATGCTGGCGGGCGGTACCGCGCCCCATCTGCGGGTTGCGCTGGCGACAACCCATCTGGCGCTCAAAGAGGTTGCCGCAGCGATCACCTTCGACAGTCTGTCGCGCACATTGGACATCCTCCATGCCGAGCTGCAAAAGAAATTCGGTCTGCCTCATCCTCGCATTCTGGTCACCGGCCTCAATCCGCATGCGGGCGAAGGCGGTTATCTGGGACGCGAAGAAATCGACATCATTACCCCAGCGCTGGAAGCGGCAAAAGCGCGTGGCATTGCCGTTAGCGGCCCTTATCCGGCGGACACGCTGTTCCAACCCAAATATCTCGAGCAAGCCGATTGCGTGCTGGCGATGTATCACGATCAAGGATTACCTGTGCTGAAATTCGCCAGCTTCGGCCACGGCATCAACATTACGCTGGGTTTGCCCATCATCCGCACCTCGGTCGATCACGGCACGGCGCTGGATCTGGCGGCAAAAGGACCGGGACACGCCGATCACGGCAGCATGCTGGAAGCGATGCGCGCCGCTGCGCGCATGGCGTTGGCAAGCAGGTCGGCATGAAGCATATTCCCCGCAAACGCTTCGGTCAGAATTTCCTGACCGATCAGAATGTGTTGCTCGACATCATGCGGGCAATCGATCCCCAGCCGCAGGATGCGATGGTTGAAATCGGCCCCGGACTGGCCGCAATGACCGGCATGCTGCTAAAAAGTGTGAAGCAACTGCACGTGGTCGAGCTGGACCGCGATCTGGTAACGCGTCTGCATAAACAGTTCGATCCGGCGCGGCTGACCGTTCACAGCGCCGACGCGCTGCAATTCGATTTCTCTTCGATTCCCGTTCCTGCCGGACAAAAACTGCGTGTGGTCGGCAATCTGCCCTACAACATTTCCAGCCCCTTGCTGTTTCATCTGGCCGCGATTGCACCGCAGGTGCAAGACCAGCATTTCATGCTGCAAAAAGAAGTGGTGGAGCGGATGGCGGCAGCGCCGGGCAGCAAGACCTTTGGCCGGCTCTCGGTCATGCTGCAATGGCGTTACCGGATTGAAATGATGTTCATCGTGCCGCCTACGGCCTTCGATCCGCCGCCGCGCGTGGAGTCGGCCATCGTGCGCATGGTGCCGCTGGCGCAACCGATGGCGTGTGAGCAGAAACGGCTGGAGCAAGTGGTCACCAAAGCCTTTACGCAAAGGCGCAAAGTAATCCGCAATAGCGTTTCAGAACTACTAAGCGAAAACGAACTGGTCGATTGTGGAGTCGATCCACAGGCCCGCCCCGAAGCGGTAGCGGTCGAACAGTTCGTTGCGCTGGCCAATTATCTGACCAAAAAACTGGGCTGACGCAGCGTCGATTTATTCGACGCCGTGTTCGATCAGTTCAATTTTGTAACCATCAGGGTCCTGCACGAAGGCAATGATGGTGTTGCCTCCCTGAACCGGCCCCGCTTCCCGCGTCACGATACCGCCGCCTGCCTTCACGCTTGCGCAGGTTGCTGCCGCATCGGCCACTTGTACTGCCAGATGGCCATAAGCCGTACCCATTTCATAACTCGTGACGCCGTAGTTGTACGTCAATTCCAGTTCTGCCTGCTCGGGATTACTGGCGTAGCCAAGGTAGGCCAGCGTGTATTTCTGCGCCGGACGATCGACAGTTCTGAGCAGCTTCAGGCCGAGTAGCTTGGTGTAAAAATCGGTCGATTTCGGCAAATCGCCGACGCGCAACATCGTGTGCAAAATACGCATGTCATTATCCTAGGTTGATTGAAACAAATCTTGATGGTGAGTGACTCAGGGGTGGGCATGCCCTGAGTGCCCGTGCGCATGGTCATGCGCATTGCCATGCTCATGATCATGCCCGACATGTTTTGCGGAAAAAGAATGTTCCGGATGATCTTGTTCGCACGGAAGGTCTTCCAGCTGCACCGTGGCGTGATGGATGTTGAAGCGTTCTGCCAGCATCTGACGAATCGCCGTCAACAGGCTGGCATAGCCGGTGTCGCCGGGTTCGCGCACGACGTGCACGGTCAGGCTGATTTTGTTGCTGGAAATGGCCCAGACATGCAGGTCATGCAGACTGCTCACGCCGGGAATAGCCAGGATGGCCGTTTCGATCTGGATGAATTCGATACCGGCGGGAATGCCTTCCAGTAACACATTGAGACTCTCTTTGAGCAGCATCCAGCTACGCGGCAAGACCCAGACGCCGATGCCGATCGCGACGACTGAATCGACCCAGCTCCAGCCGGTCCAGCGAATGATCAGCGCACCGATAATCACGCCCAGCGAGCTGAGCATATCGCTCCACACTTCCAGATAAGCGCCTTTCAGGTTCAGGCTGTGATCCTTGCCCCCATGCAGCATGCGCATGCTGATCAAATTGATGACCAGTCCCAGAACCGCCACCGCAAGCATGACGGACGACTGAATTTGCGCCGGATGCATCACGCGCTGGTAAGCCTCATACAAAATATAAAAAGCTACCAGAAACAGCAGCACTGCATTCATTGCGGCGGCCAGAATCTCAAAGCGGGAATAACCGAAGGTGCGTTTAGCGTCCACCGGCCGCCTGCCGATGCGCATTGCCAGCAGGGCAATGGCCAGCGCAGCGCTATCGGTGAGCATGTGCGCCGCATCGGAGATCAGGGCCAGACTATTGGTGAGAAATCCGGCAACGGCCTCGACAATCAGAAAGGTACTGGTCAGGCCGAGCGCCCACCACAATGCTTTCTCGTTGCCGTTGTCGGGAATTGCGTGTGAATGTCCTGCGCCCATGTACTTGTCCATTGAAGATTGACCTGGCCGACTGGATACGGCGCCTCAGGATTGGTCTTCATGGTAGCGCAGTATGGCTAAGGAAGTATGGAAGCTGCGCGGCGCGTTCTGAAATGGCACCGCGCAGTAGCGCAGTAGAGCAGTAGAGAAATAGAGAAATAGAGAAATAGAGAAATAGAGAAATAGAGAAATAGAGAAATAGTGAGCTTGCCCGGCACTGCCTTAAAACTGCTCCCAGCTATCGTCGCCGGCGGTTGTTGCCATCGCGACCTGCTTGTTAGCAGCGGGATGAGGGGGTTTGGCGGCGGGCTTGATTGTTTTGTTCACCGCATTCGAACGGGGCGCACCGGCGTGTTTTACTGGTGTCGCAATATTGGCGCTGATTGCCGGCATTCCATCGAGCTTGAACACGCCGACGACGTTGGACAGCGTTCTTGCCTGATCTTGCAAGGATTGCGATGCAGCGGCAGCCTCTTCCACCAGCGCTGCATTTTGTTGGGTCACTTCATCCATTTGCGTAATGGCGCGATTGACTTCTTCGATGCCGGTACTTTGTTCCTGGCTGGCGGCGGAGATTTCGCCGACGATGTCGGTAACGCGTTTCACGTTAGCGACGACTTCTTCCATCGTCGTTCCGGCCTGTTCCACCAGCCTGCCGCCTTGCTCCGCTTTATCCACCGAATCGGAAATAAGCGTCTTGATTTCTTTTGCTGCTGCCGCAGAGCGTTGCGCCAGACTGCGCACTTCGCTGGCAACGACGGCAAACCCGCGTCCCTGCTCACCGGCGCGTGCTGCTTCGACTGCGGCATTCAGAGCCAGAATATTGGTTTGGAAAGCAATACCGTCGATGACGCTGATGATGTCCACGATTTTGTTCGACGAGGCATTAATCGCATTCATGGTGTTGATCACTTCATGCACCACGAGGCCGCCACGGATCGCTGTTTCAGAAGCATTGACCGCCATCTGGCTGGCCTGACGCGCATTGTCGGCGTTCTGTTTGACTGTCGATGTTATTTGCTCCATCGCCGAAGCGGTTTCTTCCAGCGAGCCGGCTTGTTCTTCGGTTCGGGCGGAAAAGTCCAGATTACCCATCGCAATTTCACCTGATGCTGTGGAAATCGTATCGGTGCCGCTTTGAACTTCGGTGACAATCTTGACCAGGTTGTCGTTCATTTTTTTCAGTGCTTGCAGTAATTTGCCGATTTCGTCATTGGACCTGATGTCGATACGTTGAGTTAAATCACCTGTGGCGACTTTGTCCGCAATGTGAATCGCTTCAATGAGTGAGCTCACGATGCGACGCGACAGGAGTAAGCCCATGATGGCAACACCGAGAATCACCGTCAGAGAGATGGCAATGGAAATCCAATTCGCATGTTCCATTGTTGACGCAGCTTCTGCGGCACTTTTCTTGCCGAGTGCTTCGTTATATTTGATATGCGCAATTAATGCGTTGTAGAGCCCGATAATGATGGGCTGGTTTTGCATCATCAGTTCTTCCGCCGCGTCTTTCTCACCGGACTTCGAAGCAAATATAACCTTGTCGCGGAAAGTGTCGTAATTGGCAAGTGCTTTCCGGTCTGCGGCTAATAAAGTCCCGTCCTGTTCATCCGTCACGTTTTCTTTTTCATATTTCGAGAGGGCGGTAAGGATGGCCGTGTGCTGAGTCGCTATGCCATTTTCCAATGTTTGGCGCTTGCCAGGATCGGTCGCAGCAATATGCTGCCATACCGCTGTGCGTATCTGACTAAATGGTTGAAATGCTTCATCTAAGGCGAGCAGGCTAGGCACCGTATTGATATTCGCGTAATTAGCCGCCGCGTAGACCTGGCCGAGTTGATAAATACCAAGCCCTGCCAGGCCGGCCAATCCAACGACAACAGAAAAAATTAACAAATACAAACGGTTCGCAATAGACATGGTTTCCTCGTTCAGAATTTTTTGGGATGACGTTTTGATAACGAAATCCCGGATTAACTGTTGTTTTGAGGAAATATATCATTAAGTAAATCAATAAACAAAAATATTTGTTTATTTTATTTATTTCGTTTATTTGGAAAAATTCATTAGTTTTATGGTAAGTCATGTTTGCTTGCCATTTGGAAACAATAGGGTGGGATGCGAGGAGGACGAGCAGATGCCTGCCTGTGAGGCAAAGGGGATGGGGTCGTGCAGAAGGGAGGGGTGCTACAGATGTAAGCTGGCAAAGCGTGTATTGCAGTAGTGCAGTATTGCGCGTTCTGAAACGGTGTTGTGCGACATGAGATCAGCCCAGAGCCTGTTGCTCTCTCAACAATGAGATATGAACAGGCTCTGGTTCAACAGCTACTTAAAACTCTTCCCAGTGATCATTTCCTGCCGCTACCGACGTGGCGATGGTTTTGGCAGGGGGATAGATGCGCGGTTTGATGGCGGGCCTGGGTGTTTTTTTAGTTGCCATCGTCGGATTCGCACGCGGAGCGGCCACATGCTCTGCGTGCGTCTCAATTCTGCTGCTCGCGGTGGACATCCCGTCGAGCTTGAAGATGCCGACGACACGGGTCAGTGTTCTGGTCTGGTCTTGCAGTGATTGCGACGCAGCCGTCGCTTCTTCGACCAGGGCCGCATTTTGCTGGGTGGTTTCATCCATTTGCGTAATGGCCCGGTTGATTTCCTCGATACCGGTGCTTTGTTCCTGGCTGGCGGCGGAAATTTCGCCGACGATGTCGGTGACGCTTTTCGCATTGCTCACGATTTCTTCCATCGTCAGTCCCGCTTGCTCGACCAGTTTTCTGCCATGCTCCGCTTTTTCTACCGAATCGGAAATGAGGGTCTTGATTTCTTTTGCCGCTGCCGCAGCGCGCTGCGCCAGACTGCGCACTTCACCGGCAACGACCGCAAATCCGCGTCCCTGCTCACCCGCGCGAGCCGCTTCCACGGCCGCGTTCAGAGCCAGAATATTGGTTTGAAAAGCAATACCGTCGATAACACTGATGATGTCGACAATTTTGTTCGACGAAGCATTAATCGCGGTCATGGTGTTTCTTACTTCACGCACCACTTCGCCTCCCCGTATGGCCGTTTCAGAGGCATTGACTGCAATCTGGTTAGCCTGACGCGCATTATCGGCATTCTGTTTGACGGTCGACGTGATCTGCTCCATCGCCGCTGCCGTTTCTTCCAGAGAGCCGGCTTGTTGCTCAGTGCGGGCGGATAAATCCAGATTGCCCACTGCGATTTCGCTGGATGCCGTGGAAATCGTATCGGTGCTGCTGCGCACCTCACCGACAATTCTGGTCAGGTTGGCGTTCATGTCTTTCAATGCCTGCATCAATTGACCCGTCTCGTCATCGGACGTGACTTTGATCTGTTGGGTCAAATCGCCGGTAGCCACTTTTTGTGCAATTGCCACGGCCAGATGCAGTGCATTGACGATCCGGCGTGACAACAGCAATCCCATGATGGCGATACAGATGATCGCGGCCAGAGAGATGGCGATCGAGATCCAATAGGCCTGACGCATGGTTGCTGCGCTTTCTTCTGCGCCTTTTTTACCCAGGTCTTCGTTAAATTTTGAATGCGCAATCAGTTCGGCATAGAGCCTAGTGACGATTGCCTGATTTTGCATCAGGAGGTCCGTCGCTGCATCCTTTTGGCCTGCATTTGAAAGGGAAATAATCTTGTCGCGAAAAATATCGTAATTGGTAAGTTCTTTTCGATCCGTTTCCAGGAGGGCTCGGTCCTTATCATCGGATATATTTTCTTTTTCATACTTCATAAAAGCACTGATGATGGCCTCATGTTCGGTGGCGATAGCACTCTCTAATTGTTGGTGTTTGGCGGGATCAGACGAGGCTATGTGCTGCCAGACCAATGCTCGTATTTGCGCAAAGGGTCGGAATGCTTCATCGAGCGCGAGCAGACTGGGAACTGTATTGACGTTCGCGTAATTGGCTGCCGTATAGACCTGATTTATCTGGTAAATACCCATGCCGGCAACTCCGGCAAATCCAATAACGACAAATAAAATTAATAAATAAAGACGTTTTGCAATGGACATGACTTCCTCGCGTGGAGATTTTGTAATTACGGTTGTTATAACCAAATAATCAAATTTTATTTGGAGAAAATATATAACTTCGTGAATTAAGGCGGAGTGCGGGAAATATTTATTATTTGGAAGAGAAGAGGTTTATGTAATTACTTTTGTTATAACCAATTAAGCGACCAAATCTTATTTGGAATAAATAACGGAAGGGATTAAAAAAAATAGCGAAACAACACTTAAATATCAATTGTATTTGGAAATTTTAATTAATCGATTTGAATTGAATACTAACAACAATATCTTCATATTGATATACAGATATCATTATTATTATTGGATATACAAATGAATTAACTCCATATCCAGTTGAAGGAATTAAGAGTCTTGTAGAACTAAAGGGGGAAAAGGAGGGGGCAAGAAAAAACAGACAGGGCAAGCATCTCGCTAATGAAACGTCAACAGACCTAGCCTTTTGAAGCAGTTTTAAAAAATGGGCAACGTATCGGGTCCGCGGTCGCGCAGGGCGCGCTTGGCGTCTTCAAATTCGGGGAAAATCGATTGCACGGTCGCCCAGAAGCGCGGGCTGTGGTTCATTTCGCGCAGATGCGATAACTCATGGGCGATGACGTAATCGATCAGCGGCAGGGAAAAATGCATCAGTCGCCAGTTCAGGCGGATTTTGCCGTCGGCGGTGCACGAACCCCATTGTGTCGTGGCAGACGACAGGGCAAATGAGCGGTATTCCACGCCCAGTTTTTCGGCGTAGATCGGCAGGCGGGCAGCGAAGGTTTCGCGCGCTTGTTGTTGCAGCCAGCCCAGCACGCGGTCTTTAAGCTGTTGCTCGCTGGCATCGGTCGGCAAGGACACTACCAGTTCGCCTGAGGCCAGATTGTGCGTGATTGCCGCGCCTGGTTGCGTGCGCAGGCGCAGGGTCAGCTCTGCACCCAGAAACGGTAAGGTCGCCCCATCGCGCCATTCCATCGGCGGCTGAAGGCGGCGAACGGAGCGTTCGCGCCGTTCGTTCAGTTTGGTAAAAATCCAGCGTTGCTTCTCACGGATGGCGTTTTCGATTTCGCCCAGCGTGACCCATTTGGGAGCCGTCACTCGCAGTCCCTCCTCGCCGATCAGAAAGCCTATCGTGCGTCGTTTGGAGCGCAACAGAACGTAATCAAGCGTGTGTTCGCCGACCTGGATGCGGCGCTTGCCGTCTGCCGGCGTAGTCTGCCGTGGCGCAGGGGGTAAGGCAGGAGGCGTGGGCAATAGCGGACGGATACTGCCCGTCGGTGGTGTGGCGACCGGTTTGATCTGATCGCGAGGCAAGGGCTCCGGCGCGAAGAAATCCAGTTGCAGCGCAAGCTGGTTAGGATCAGGCTGAATCTGGCGACGGAGCAGTTTCAAAAGAGGGCGCAGGATATTTATAGTGGATGAGAAGCTTGGTCAGAGGGGTGGCCCACGGGTTTGCCTGCATACACGGCAGGGGAAATCACGCGCATTTCGGATTCTATCCAGGTTTCCACTTGTTCGGTTAATTGCGCCGAGGTCAGCCCATCCGGCGCAATCGGTTTGCCGATCGATACCGTGATCAGACCAGGTTTTTTAATGAAAGAATTCTTCGGCCAGCATTCGCCAGCATTGACGGCGATAGGAACTACTGGCGTATTGGTTTCCACCGCCAGCCGCGCGCCACCGAGCTTGTATTTGCCTTTTTCCCCGACCGGGATGCGGGTGCCTTCGGGAAACATGATGATCCACTGACCGTCTGCCAGCCGTTGCCGGCCAAGACTGACCACTTGCGCGAACGCATCCTTACCCTTGCGGCGATCGATAGGAATCATCCGCAGCAGTCCAATGCCCCAGCCAAAAAAGGGAATGTAGATTAATTCCTTCTTGAAGACGAAGACCAGCGGACGCGGCATTTTCAGCAGAAGAAAAATGGTTTCCCATGCCGACTGATGTTTGCAAAGCAAAATGACCGGTGCATCCGGCAGGTTTTCAGCGCCCTTGATTTCATAGCGGATGCCGCAGATGAGCTTCGCGGTCCAGATCACGAACCAGTTCCAGCGCGAAGTCAGGTAATAGCGGCGGGCATAAGGGAAGGGGGCAAACAGCACGCAGGCCAGCGACCACACCACGGTAGCTACCGTCATGCAGAGGACAAAAAACAGGGATCGCAAAAAGAGGACAGGGTGCAAGATTCAAACTCCGGTTAGACGGTTCACATCACAAATCAGATAGCGGCTCGGTGCGGGGCAGTGGGCCGATACTTCAGAAAGCGGCAGGGCAACAAGCGGTGTCAGACCAGGCAGCCGTCTTTCAGACAGCCACTTCCATCGACGGCTTGAGTATGAAATCCACCGCCGCCGCCAGATCAGGGAAGACCAGTGTACCCGGTGGCAAGCCGCCCTTATCCAGCGATTTTTTCCCTTTGCCGGTCAGCACCAGATACGGCGCGCAACCGGCGACAAAGCCTGCCTGCAAATCGCGCAGTGAATCGCCAACCGTGATCACGCCGCCGCGCAGGCTGAGGTTATAACGACGCGCAATATCGGTGAACATCCCAGCTTTCGGCTTACGGCAATCGCAATTGTCGTCAGCGGAATGCGGGCAAAAGAAAACGGCGTCGATATCGGCGCCCACCTGTTGCGCGGCTGTATGCATTTTATGGTGGATCGCATTGAGCGTGACCATATCGAACAGGCCGCGTGCCACGCCCGATTGATTGGTCGCCACCACTACCCTATAGCCTGCCTGATTGAGCCGCGCGATGGCTTCCAGCGAGCCTTTGATGGGCAGCCATTCTGCCGGCGTCTTGATGAAGGCGTCCGAGTCCATGTTGATCACGCCGTCGCGGTCCAGGATGATCAGTTTTAACGGCCTCACCGGCTTGGTATCGGAGCCCATCAGTTCAGACCGCCAGTTTGGAAATATCGGCAACCCGATTGAGCATCCGATGCAGCTCGGCCAGCAAGGCCAGCCGGTTGTCGCGCAATTGCGGGTCTTCGGCGTTCACCATCACGTCGGCAAAGAAAGTATCGACGTCCTGACGCAGACGGGCCAGCGCTTGCAATGCACCGGCGAAATCGCCGCTGTTGCAGGCAGCATCAACTTGCGGCGCGAGTTGCAGCATGACCGCATGCAAATTTTTCTCGGCGGCTTCGACCAGCAAATCGGCTTGTACTGCGTGCCCAGTGCCAGCGGGGATGGTCGATTTTTTGAGGATGTTGGTGATGCGCTTGTTGGCCGCTGCCAGCGCTTCCGCTTCCGGCAAGGCGGCAAAGGCGTGGACCGCGAGCAGGCGGTCGGCAATGTCGTTGAGCACGTCCGGCTGTTGCGCCACGACCGCTTCGATTTCATTGACGACATGACCGCGTTCGCGCAGCAAACCGCGCAGGCGGTCGTAGAGGAAATCAGCCAGTTCAGGCCCCGGTGCTTTGAAGTCCGGGTAGCCGCTGAAGACCGCTTTGGCAGCAGCCAGCAGCGCAGCGACCGACAAGGGCAAGTGCTTCTCGACCAGCATGCGCACGATGCCCAGCGCATGGCGGCGCAAGGCGAACGGGTCTTTGTCGCCGGTCGGTTGCAGGCCTATGCCCCAGATACCGACCAGCGTTTCCAGTTTGTCGGCCAGCGCGACGGCGGTGCTGACCGGCGTGGTCGGCAGCGTGTCGCCGGCGAAACGCGGTTGATAGTGTTCGGCCGCGCTCAGGGCGACTTCATTGGCCTCGCCGTCGTGGCGGGCGTAGTAGCCACCCATGATGCCTTGCAGTTCCGGGAATTCACCGACCATGTCGGTCAGCAGATCGGTTTTAGCCAGCAGCGCAGCGCGACTGGTCAGTACGGCATCGGCGCCAAGCAGCCCGGCGATGGCCACGGCCAGCGCCTGTACCCGCTCAGTGCGTTGCAATTGGTTGCCCAGCTTGTTGTGATAGACCACGTTGGCCAGCAGCGGCACGCGCGAAGCCAGGGTTTTTTTCTTGTCTTGTTCAAAAAAGAATTTGGCATCCGACAAGCGCGGACGGACGACCCGTTCATTGCCCTCAATGATGTGACTCGGATCAGTCGTTTCCAGATTGGAGACGATCAGAAAGCGCGAGCGCAGCAAGCCGCTGGCATCGGTCAGCGCAAAATATTTCTGATTGGTTTGCATGGTCAGCACCAGGCACTCTTGCGGCACGCTCAGGAATTCGTCGTCGAAACGGCATGCGTAGACGGCCGGCCATTCGACCAGACCGGTGACTTCATCGAGCAGCGCTTCCGGCATCAGCACCTGATCGGTACCGGCTTGGGCGAGCAAGGCGCTACGGATTTTTTCCTTGCGCTCGTCAAAGCTGGCAATCACTTTGCCGGCACCGCTCAGCAGCGCGGCGTAGCCGTCGGCGTGGTCGAGCGTGAGCGCGCCTTGGGAGAGAAAACGATGACCCTGCGTGATGCGATCAGCGTCCAGCCCCAGCAAATGCACCGGTACCACGGCATCGCCATGCAGTACCAGCAAGCGGTGGGCGGGACGCACGAAATGCACGGTGGTACCGGTATCGCGCCCGCTTTGCCGCTGATAGCTCATCAGTTTGGGAATCGGCAATTTGGCCAGAGTATCTTCCAGCGCACTTTGCAAGCCGCTTGCCAGCGGACTGCCTTTGGCGGTGTAGCTGTAAAAGAAGCTCTCCGCTTTACCGTCCTGTGCGCGTTCCAGTTCGTCGGGCGTGATGATGGTGGCGCCGGTCTGGATCGCCAGCGCCGCCAGCTTTTTGATCAGCGGGGCGGTCGGATGCCCTTCGGCATTGAGCGCCACGGTGACGGGCAAGACTTTTTCGCGCAGCGCTTTGTCCGGCGACACGGCGCGCACGCCGCTGATCGAGACGGCCAGCCGACGCGGGCTGGCGAAGGTGGTGGTAACAGCGTCGGCATCAATATAGCCGCGTGTCTGCAAGCCTTTGACTATGCCATCGGCGAAGGCATCGCCCAGTTTGGCGAGTGCCTTGGGAGGCAATTCTTCGGTCTGGAGTTCTACTAACAGGGTCTGATTCATGGGGTGCTCGTGCTCTTATTGTGTTCTGGTCGTGTTTTGATTGTGGCGGCAGGCGCGTTGGCAGGCACCTTAGGCAGTTTGCTGCGTCTGCTCGAGCATGGGGAAACCCAACTGTTCACGCGAGGCGTAATAGGCTTGCGCCACGGCCCGTGACAGGGTGCGGATGCGGCCGATATAGGCGGCGCGCTCGGTCACGGAAATGGCCCCGCGGGCGTCGAGCAGGTTGAAAGTGTGCGCCGCTTTCAAAATCATTTCGTAGGCCGGCAGGGTCAGCGGCACTTCCAGAATGCGCTTGGCTTCGGCTTCGTAATTGGTAAACAGCGAAAACAGGAATTCCGTATTCGAGTGTTCGAAATTGAAGGTCGATTGCTCCACTTCGTTCTGGTGGAAAACATCGCCGTACGACAGGCTTTTTTTGACGCCGTTGTCCGTCCATTCGGTCCACACCAGATCGTAGACGTTTTCCACTTGCTGCAAATACATGGCCAGTCGTTCGATACCGTAGGTGATTTCACCCAATACCGGTTTGCAGTCGATGCCGCCGACCTGCTGGAAATACGTAAACTGCGTGACTTCCATGCCGTTGAGCCAGACTTCCCAGCCCAGTCCCCAGGCACCCAGCGTCGGGTTTTCCCAGTCGTCTTCGACGAAGCGGACATCGTTCTTTTTCAGATCGAGCCCCAGCGCTTCCAGCGATCCGAGGTAGAGGTCGAGAATGTTTTCCGGCGCGGGTTTCAATACCACCTGATATTGGTAGTAGTGCTGCATGCGGTTGGGGTTGTCGCCGTAGCGGCCGTCTTTCGGGCGGCGCGAGGGCTGGACGTAGGCGGCGCGCCACGGTTCCGGGCCGATGGCGCGCAGGAAAGTGGCGGTGTGCGAGGTACCGGCACCGACTTCCATGTCGTAGGGTTGCAGCAGCGCGCAGCCTTGCGTGGCCCAATAGTCTTGCAGTTTGAGGATGATTTGTTGAAATGTCAGCATGTCGGGGGGAAGTAGGTGAAGGGTCGTACACACGGCGTTGTTTAGCGCACTATGCGCGCCACGCCGACAACCAAGGCTCGAATTTTAACGGGTTTTGCTAATGGTATGCGAATCATGCCCTTGCGACGGCTGCTGCGAACGTCGATATTGCCGCCAGCAGAGCAGCAACATCAGCAGCGCCAGCAGCACCGCAGGCAGGTTTCCCGCCAGCAGATAGGGGGTCTGACCGCCGTAACCCTGCACCGTGGCGCTCAGGACGCCGCGCATGGACGGTGTCAGTTGCGCCAGGATGCGGCCCTTGGGATCGATTACTGCGGTAGCGCCGGTATTGGTGGCGCGCAACATCGGGCGTCCCGTTTCCAGCGCCCGCATTTGCGAAATCTGCAAGTGCTGCGGTATGGCAATGGAATTGCCGAACCAGGCAATGTCGGACATGTTGAGCAGGATGCTGGCTTGTGGCGCTCCATCGCGGCGGGCGGCGGCCAGCGAGCCGGCGATTTCTTCGCCAAACAAATCTTCGTAGCAAATATTGGGCAATATCCATTGGTTCCTGACGGCAAACGGCGCTTGCTGTCGGGTGCCGCGTGTGAGGTCGCCCAGCGGGATGTTCATCAGGTCGATGAACCAGCGGAAACCGGTCGGCACAAATTCGCCGAAAGGCACCAGGTGATGTTTGTCGTAACGATAGGGCTGGATAGCGGTCGGGTCCGGGGAGATGCCCAGGACGCTGTTGCTGTATTCCTGTGGCGCGTCGGAAAACACCATGCCCAGCGCCAGATGGCTGTCCGATTGCTGCGCGAAGGTACGCAGATTCGGCAGGAAGTCCGGTGGCAGTTGTTGCTGCACTAGCGGGATGGCCGTTTCCGGCGTGGCGATCAGATCGGCGGGCTGGTCCCGGATCATGTCGGCGTAGGTATTGAGGGTTGCCCGCATGCCTTCATCGGTGTATTTGATGTCCGGCGTGATATTGCCCTGGAGCAGGCGGACCGTGATCGGCTGACCTTGCGGTGCCGTCCACGGCACCAGCCTTAGCAGTACGCCGCCTACCAGCAAGCCAAGAATCAGGAAAGCAGGGAGCGTTTTCGATTTGCCGGGCAGCGTCAGCAGTGCCAATGCACCGGCCATCAGCGCGGCGATGCCGCCGACGCCGTAGACGCCTAACAGCGGGGCGAAACCGGCCAGCGGGCTGACGCTATGCGCGTAGCCGCTGCTGATCCAAGGCAGACCGGTCAGCAGCCAGCCGCGCAGCCATTCGGAGAGCAGCCAGACGGCTGGCAACATCAGCAGCGCCATGGCTTTGTCCGACGTCTGCCAGCGCTGGCGTAGCCAGCTTGCCAGCACCATGGCAGCGGCGGTGAACAGGCCGAGGAAGGCGGCGAGCAGGGCTACGGCCAGTGCCGCCATCCAGCCCGGCATACCGCCATAGGTGTGCATGCTGAAATACAGCCAGTGCATGCCGCAGGCAATGCCGCCGGTGCCATAGGCCCAGCCGACCCAGGCGCTGTCGCGCAGTGGGTGGGCGTGACCGGCATGACCGGTGAGCAGGACGGTGCGGATCAGCCAGGCCAGTGTCAGGATTTGCAGCGGCCAGAGGGAAAACGGAGCAAACGCCAGCGTCGTGGCAGCGCCCAGCAGCAGCGCCAATAAAATCATCAGCAATGTGCGGGGAAGTGGGCCCCCCGGCGCTTCGGAGGGCCGGGGGATGTTGCTGGCGCTTGGCGTCAAGATGCGTCGGCGGCGAAAGCCGACGGCAATTTTTCTACCAGCAGCACATGCACCTGACGTGCATCAGCGCGCAGCACTTCAAAGCGCACGCCGTCGATATCGACGCTGTCGCCCTTGCGCGGCACGCGGCCCAGATGGTTGGCCACCATGCCGCCGAGGGTGTCGGCGTCGTGGTCTGAAAAATGCGTGTCCAGTTCTTCGTTGAACTGGGTGATTTCAGTCAGGGCCTTGACGCGCCAGCGCGCGCCATTGGCACCGTCCTTGATGGACAGGATATTGTCTTCGGCCTCATCGAAATCGTATTCGTCTTCGATATCGCCGACGATCTGTTCCAGCACGTCTTCGATGGTGATGAGTCCGGCGACACCGCCGTATTCGTCGACCACGATGGCCATGTGGTTGCGGTTGGCGCGGAAGTCGCGCAGCAGCACGTTGAGACGTTTCGATTCGGGGATGAACACGGCGGGGCGCAGCATGTCGCGCACGTCGAAGGATTCTTCGGCGTAGTAGCGCAGCAAATCCTTGGCCAGCAAGATGCCGATGACTTTGTCGCGTTCGCCTTCCACGGCCGGGAAACGGGAATGGGCGGTCGTCAGCACGTCCGGCATCCAGGTTTCTATGGGTTTGCTGATGTCGATGCTGTCCATCTGGGAGCGCGGCACCATGATGTCGCGCGCGGCCAGATCGGAGACCTGGAACACGCCTTCGATCATCGAGAGCGCATCGGCGTCGATCAGATTGCGTTCGTGGGCATCCTGCAACACTTCGAGCAGTTCGGCTCGATTTTCTGGTTCGGGGGAAATCAGGGCGGTCAGACGTTCAAATAATGAACGATGAGGCTTTGCGTCAAGGGATTTGGCGCTACCGGGAGGGAGATCTTGCATATGGCGTGAGCCGTGGGTCCGACGTTGTTTTGAGGGGATACAGGATACAACAAAAAAATGTCTGCACGATGAAATGCCACCGTAAGGGTTTGTTGACAACAGGCCCCGGGGTGGCCGGGTCAGTGTTCCATTCAGCGTTCCAGGTAGGGATTGGCCAGTCCGCAGCGGGCCAGAATCTCGATTTCGAGTTGTTCCATCTCTTCCGCTTCTTCGTTGTTTTCATGATCGTAGCCCTGGGCGTGCAGCACGCCATGCACGATCAGATGCGCCGCGTGATCGACCACGCTTTTGCCCTGCGCGGCAGCTTCGCTTTCCAGCACATCGGTGCAGAGCACGATGTCGGCCTGCGTCGGCAGATCATCGCTGGCGGCGAATTTTTCCTCGTCGGCGTCGGCGGAATAGGCGAAAGTCAGCACATTGGTGGCGTAATCCTTGCCACGGTAGTCGCGGTTGAGCGCCTGCCCTTCGGCAGCGTCGACGAAACGCAGGGTCAGTTGCGCCGGTGCCAGCAGTGCGGCTTGCACCCAGCGCCGGACTTGCGGACGCGACAGGACGGCTTGCAGGCGCGGATCGGGATATTGCACCGAAAGGGATAAAGCCGGGCGCGGCGATTTTTTGGCCGGCTTGCCCGGCGCGACAGCCGGTGGCGTTTTATTTTTTGACATGGCGAATTTTGGCGGCTTGCGTCAGGCGCTTGAGGGCGGCGCTGGAGGTGTCACGGGCATTGCCCATCGCTTCATAGGCATCGACTATGCGCGCTACCAGCGGGTGACGCACCACATCGCTGCTGGTAAAACGACTGAAAGCGATACCGTTGACGTCATGCATGACTTCAATCGCGTCGGTCAGGCCGCTGCGCTGGTCAGGGCGCAGATCGATTTGCGTGATGTCGCCGGTGACTACCGCCTTGCTGCCAAAGCCGATGCGCGTGAGAAACATCTTCATCTGTTCCGGCGTGGTGTTTTGCGCCTCGTCCAGGATGATGAAGGCGTGATTGAGGGTGCGGCCGCGCATGTAGGCCAGCGGCGCGATTTCGATGATCTGTTTTTCCAGCAGCTTTTGCGTGCGGTCGTAACCGAGCAGTTCGTAGAGCGCGTCGTAGAGCGGACGCAGATAAGGGTCGATTTTTTGCGTCAGATCGCCCGGCAGAAAGCCCAGACGTTCGCCGGCTTCAACGGCTGGCCGGGTCAGCACGATGCGTTGCACCGCGTCGCGTTCCAGCGCATCGACTGCGCAGGCGACGGCCAGATAGGTTTTGCCGGTACCGGCCGGGCCGACGCCGAAGGTGATGTCATGTTCCAGAATATCGCGCAGATACTGGCTTTGCAGCGGGGTGCGGCCGCGCAGATCGTGTTTGCGGGTTTTCAGCACCGGGGTGTCGATTTCACGTTTGCTGTCTTCGACCGTTGCGGCGGGGACGAGGCGGGGAGCGGAAGAGGCGGACTTGCCGCTCTCTGCCGGACTTTGCGCCGCGCGCTGCTCGACCAGCGCCAGTTGGATGTCCTGCAGCGACACCAGTTTGTCGGCCCGCTCGTAGAAATGCGCCAGGATCTCGACTGCACGCAGGGCATTGTCGCCACTGGCGATGAATTTTTCTCCGCGCCGGAAGATGGTGACGTCCAGTGCCATGGCAATTTGCCGCAGGTTTTCATCGAGCGGACCGCACAGATGCGCCAGTCGCTTGTTATCCAGCGGTTGCGGAATGAAGTACTGCGGTTGCGTCGGCATTTTTTTCAAGCGGAGCCTGGAGGTGAGGGGAGAATCGGTTCGCCGCGCAGCGAGAACGGATAAGCCAGCACGATGTGGACATCAATCATCTGACCGATCAGGCTCGCTCCGTCGGGGCCGCCGTTGAAATTGACGACGCGGTTGTTTTCAGTCCGGCCTTGCAACTCTTCCGGGTCTTTTTTGGACGGCCCTTCGACCAGAATGCGTTGCACGCTGCCGACCATGGCCATGCTGATTTTGGTGGCGTTGTCCTGCACCACCGCTTGCAGATGTTGCAGGCGCTTGAGCTTGACTTCATACGGCGTATCGTCGCTCAGACCGGCGGCCGGCGTGCCGGGGCGCGGGCTGAAAATGAAGCTGAAGCTGGTGTCGTAACCGATATCGGTGATCAGCTTCATCAGCGCATCGAAATCTTCTTCCGTTTCGCCCGGAAAGCCGACGATGAAATCGCTGGAAATGGCAATGTTGGGCCGCACCAGACGCAGACGGCGGATCACCGATTTGTATTCCAGCGCGGTATAGCCGCGTTTCATGGCACCGAGAATGCGGTCGGAACCGTGTTGCGCCGGCAGGTACAGGTGATCGACCAGCTTCGGCACTTTGGCGTAAGTATCGATCAGGCGCTGCGTGAATTCTTTGGGATGGCTGGTAACGAAGCGGATGCGTTCTATGCCGGGAATGTCGGCAATGTATTCGATCAGCAGAGCGAAGTCGGCGATATCGCTGCCGCCCTTGCCGTCGTCCATGGTGCCGCGGAAGGCATTGACGTTTTGCCCGAGCAGCGTGATTTCCTTGACCCCTTGTTCGGCCAGACCGGCCACTTCGGTCAGCACGTCCTCGAACGGCCGCGACACTTCTTCGCCGCGCGTATAAGGCACCACGCAATAGCTGCAATACTTGCTGCAACCTTCCATGATCGACACGAAGGCCGTCGCACCGTCCACTTTGGCCGGTGGCATGTGGTCGAATTTTTCGATTTCGGGAAAGCTGATGTCGACTTGCGGGCGGCCGCTGGCGCGTCGCTCGTTAATCAGTTGTGGCAGACGATGCAGGGTTTGCGGGCCGAATACCAGATCGACATAGGGCGCGCGCTTGACGATTTCCGCCCCTTCCTGCGAGGCGACGCAACCGCCGACACCGATCAGCAGATTGGGATTATTTTTCTTCAGTTCGCGCAAACGGCCCAGGTCGGAAAACACTTTTTCCTGCGCTTTTTCGCGCACCGAGCAGGTGTTGAGCAGGATCAGATCGGCCTCTTCGGGACGGTCGGTGCGAATCAGACCGTCGGAAGCGTTCAGAACATCGACCATCTTGTCCGAGTCGTACTCGTTCATTTGACAGCCGAAGGTTTTAATAAAGACTTTTTTTTGCATAAATTGCTTAATAAGTTACTTAATAAATTGCTTAATTTGTGAGGCATCTGCAAATGACTTACCGCGGCGCACAGGCCAGCCGGCGAGTGCATAGGTCAGCGCATAAGCCATCGCATAAGCCAGCGCATAGAACAGTCCAGCGGCGAAATACGGGTCAGGATTGCGTCCGGGGCGCAGGACAGATCACTGCGACGAGGGTGTGAAAACCAAGGGTGTGGAAACCGGGGGAGAACGGGGGCCGATTATAGCATTGGATAGCCGCAGCCCCGGGGGAGGAGCCGCCGGAGCCGGGCGAATCAGATCAGCCTGGTCTGGCTGCTTTCAGACTGAATCGCAGGGCCTCGTCGAGACGGACAACGGTGCCGGCCCAGTCGGCATCCGGCGGCATACGGAATAGCCGCAGCGTGGCGGGATGTTGGTCTGGCATGGGCG